>DAITOC010000088.1:0-6547 GCA_036834305.1 Clostridiales bacterium | reverse complement strand
CTTCAGGGATATTGTGGACGGCGTCGAGCTGCGGGTGATGGTAAGCGATGATTGGACGGGGGGTGCCGTCGGGTTTGGAAAACCTCCCCGAATGGGTGATTTGCATAATGATAACGGGAACAAAGCCATTCGCTTGGAGGGCCTCGTTCCGGATTTTTTCCGTAAGGCGGGCAAACGCCGCTTTGTTATTCTCGTTAATAATCAATTGGTTACGGCCCGCTTTGCCCTCGGGGACGACGGCAACCGCCTCGAACCATATCAAGCCGGAACCTCCGCGCGCAAAGTTCATGTAGCGGGCTTCGGTCAGTTCGGACGGAGAGCCGTCCGCCGCGGCGTCGCAGCCTTCCATCGGGTGGACGCAAAAACGGTTATTCACCGGATGGCCGCCGATGTGAATCGGGTCGGCGAGAACAGACAAATCTTCGCTGAATTCTATGCGGCAGTCCGCCTTGGCGCAGGCTTCTTTAACTTCGGATAATGAGGAACAGCCAAAACTCACTTTACCACTTCCTTGCCATCGGATATTATACAACAAAGGACTCCGGTATACTACCTTAACTTGTAAAGTATAACATATATTCATTTAATTTCTATTCGCAATTGAAAACAGGTGATTATATATTATATAATTTGTATTATAAGTACCATCATTAAGAGGTGTTTATCGTGAAAAACCGTGGGACGGCGATTGTAACGGGCGCGTCCAGAGGCATCGGCAACGCGATAGCCGTCGGCCTGGCGGAAGACGGCTACGACATTCTGACATTGGGCAACCGCTCCTTCGAAGACGCCAAGCCGGGGCTTGACAAGATATCACAAGCGGGCGCGAAAGTTATTTATGTCCGCGGCAGCCTTGACAGCGCCGAGGCCCGCGGAGAGTTGATTGAAAAAGCGCTGGAGTTTTCGGGAATCGATATTCTTGTCAACAACGCCTCCATGGCGCCGCGGGTGCGCGCCGATATCTTGGAAATGACCGAACAAAGCTTCGACGAAGTAATCGGTGTCAATCTGAAAGGCACTTTTTTACTCACACAGGCGGTCGCGAAGCACATGTTGTATCAAAATCCCGAGCCGGGCGGGCGGCAGCGGTGCATTGTCAACATATCCTCCGTATCGGCGGACACCGTTTCGCTCAACCGCGCGGAATACTGCGTTTCCAAGGCCGGAATCAGCATGGCGACGCAGCTGTTCGCCGTGCGGTTGGCCGAGGCCGGTATACCGGTTTATGAAATCCGGCCGGGCATCATTTTGACGGATATGATCGCGTCCGTTAAAGAGAAGTATTACAAACTTATTGAAGAAGGCCTTACGCCGATAAAGCGAATCGGTCTGCCTTCCGACGTCGCCAACGCCGTGCGTATGCTGGCGGCCGGAAAGCTGACTTATTCCACAGGCCAGGTTTTAAACATAGACGGCGGGTTGAACATTAAAAAGCTTTAAAGCCGCCGGAGGCAAGCATGGAACGATTGGAACTCAACGGAATACACTGCCGCATTTACCGTTACAACACGGTGGTCACGGGCAGCGGGGCCGCGGGCTTCGCCGCCGCGAACGAGCTCGCGCGGCTCGGCAACGCCTCGTTTTGCATGGTTACCGAAGGCGTCGGCATGGGCACCTCTCGAAACACCGGTTCGGATAAGCAGACATACTATAAACTATCGCTCGCCGGCGGCACGCCGGACAGCGTGCGCCAAATGGCCTCGGACCTGTTTGCCGGCGGCTGCATGCACGGCGACACGGCATTGTGCCAGGCGGCGTATTCCGCGAAAGGGTTTTACAATCTGGTGAACCTGGGGGTGCCCTTCCCCTCTACGGAATACGGGGAATACATCGGCTATAAAACCGACCACGACGACTCCCAACGGGCGGTTTCGGCGGGGCCGTTAACCTCGCGTTATATGGTCGAATGCCTTGAAAAAAAAGCCGCGGAATACGGCTTGGAAATATTTGACCGTCGGCTCGCTGTGGAAATTTTGACCGAAAACGAAACCGTGAAGGGCCTTGTCACTTTCGACACGAACGCTGCCAATTTGCGCGACGCGTTTTCCGTCTTTTTATGCGAAAACATCATTTGGGCCGCCGGAGGCCCCGCGGGGCTGTACGAAGACAGCGTTTACCCGTTTTCTCAAAACGGCGCCGCAGGAACGGCCTTCCGCGCCGGCGCAAAGGGCGAAAACCTGACGGAATGGCAATACGGTATCGCTTCAAAAGGGTTCCGCTGGAACCTTTCGGGCAGTTACCAACAGGTGCTCCCGCGGTACTTTTCCACGGACGGCGACGGCGCCGGAGAATCCGATTTTTTAACAGATACCATGGATGACAGCGATCTGCTCGCCATGACATTTTTAAAAGGTTACCAATGGCCTTTCGACGCCCGCAAAGCGTACAAAGGCTCGTCAAGAATCGACATCGCCGTTTTCAGGGAAACCGCGAAAGGCAGAAAGGTCTTTTTGGATTTCACGCAAAACCCGCTGAGCGGCCGGTTTGATTTTACTCTCCTCTCCCCCGAATGCCGGTCTTATCTGGAACAGCGCGGCGCGCTTCTCGAAACCCCGATCGAAAGGCTGCTAAAACTCAACCCGAAAGCCTATGAGGTGTATAAGAAAAACGGCGTTGACCTGAAAAAGTCACCCGTGGAGATCTGTGTGGCCGCCCAGCACAACAACGGCGGGCTCGCCGTCGACAAAAGCGGCGCGACAAATATAAAAGGCCTGTTCGCGGCCGGCGAGGCGGCGGCCACCTTCGGCATATACCGCCCCGGCGGCACGGCGCTTAACGCGACGCAGGCGGACGCGTACCGCATTGTCCGTCAAATAAGCCAAGGCGCCGGCCGGGTTCACGAAACCGGCCTGTCGCAAGAAGTACTTGAAAAACTCGGGGAAACAGTCGGGCTTTGCCAAAGGCTTATCGGCAAGGAGGACAAGTCACGGAAATTCAGGGACAGGCTCCAATCGAGGATGAGCCTCAACGGCGCGTTTATCCGCGACGGAGAAAAAATCAAGAAGGCTCTTTCGGAATGCCGCGACGATATGAACGCGTTTGAGGCGGAAAGCGCGGTGTCGTCACCGCGGCGCCTGCCCGACGCGATGAGAAACCGTGATTTGATAACGGCCGAGTTTGTCTATCTTTCCGCTATGCTCGACTACATAGAGAACGGCGGCGGGTCAAGGGGCTCCTTTCTTGTTGAGGACGGCGGCGTACCGAGGCCTGTTTCGGACGCCGAAAGCGGCGTCGTTCAACAAACCGCGCTGAGAGGTACGCGATGCGTTTTTGAACGGGTTCCCGTCCGGCCGCTGCCTCAAACCGATGAAACCTTTGAAAATCTTTTAAGGGACACACTACATACAGAATAAAACTCGGCGACAGTGAAAAAGGGCTGATGTCCGAAGCGTATACCCTGACGCTAGACGACGGCGGTGACATTTCCCTGACACAGGAAAATGAAAACCGCTTCGATCTGTCTTTTATCTCTGATATTTTGTTTTTTGTACGGTCTGTTCTGACCGTTCTGAATTTGCTTCGATAAAGCCAACTTGAAAGGAGTCGTTACCCCAAGATGAAAAAAACTGTCAAACTTCTGGCGGCTGTTCTGGCAGCGGTTATAGCCGCTTGCAGTTGCCCCGTCGCTCCACGGGCGGCGGAATCCGCGTACGACCCGCCGCTGCGAATCGGCGTCATGTCGGACATCCACTTTTTCCCGGAGGAGTATACCAATCTGAACTCCTCGCAATTTCTTCAAGACAACCATTGCGATTCCAAACTCATGGGCGAATCCGAGGCAGTACTCAAAGCGGCATTGGGCACGATGGCCGCCCGCAAGGCAAACGGTTCGTATCCGATGAACTGCTTGATTATCCCCGGTGACTTAACTTTCGACGGAGAAAAACTCGGGCACACAAAAGTCGCCGCCTATCTGAAACAGTTTGAGGACGAAACCGGCGTCGATGTCTTTGTTATTAACGGCAACCATGACATCAACAACTATGACGCGGCCTGTTACGCGACACCGGACAATCAAAAAATGACAGCGAAAGACGACCCGGGCATGCTGCTGACCACACCCGGGGATTTCAGAAGCCTGTATGCCGATTTGGGGTATGACAAAGCAGACAGTTTTTATGTGCCCGCCGAAGGCAAAGCGGGCGGGTTGTCGTATACGGCTGCTTTACCGGGAGGCTATCGGTTGATCGCCATCGATTCCTGCGTTTACACCGCGGATGTCACCGAGGACGGTGAAAACGAAAAGGAAGGCCGAATGAACATCACACCGGGCCTTTTGGACTGGGTAATAAACGAGACCGCGAAAGCGAAACGGCGCGGTGAAACCGTTATCGGCATGGCGCACGGAAGCATTGTTGAGCATTTTGACCTTGAGGAGTTCTTTTCCGGCAACGCCATGGTCGCGGACCACGAACGGATTTCATACGAACTTGCCGACGCGGGAATGCATTTTGCTTTTACCGGGCACATGCATTCGAACGATACGGCGTCCGTTGTCTCGGCCAACAACAATATTTTATATGACATAGAAACCTGCGGCTTGACGAATATCCCCAATACATACAATGAGGCGTCGTTTGCCAAGGGCCTTTTGGCCGACCACACCGAGCTGCGCCTCAACAGCGTCGATTGTGACGCGGAGTGCCTTGTGGATGTGAGCCGTGTTTCAAAATACGGCGTAATCGACAGGCCGTTCCGGGAGAATTACAATATGCCCGTCGTGTACGGCGGGTCGATTGAAGACGGCATACGAAACGATGGCGCGAAGTATTTTGACAACGCGTTTTTAATGAGAATCCCGCCCGTCATCAAAAAAGCCCTGCCAGACGGCTTAGGCGGTTTATTGCGCGACAACGGCATTGATTTGGGCATGACGGCCGTTTCAGCCTCGCCGGAACTCAAATCCGCGCTGCGAAGCTATGGGCTGAGCACGACGGACTTTTCAAGCTTCCTCGGCGCTTTGGTGCAACAAATCGACAACACATACATTCTTGACACCACGCGCACCACACAGCTTGTCAGCGCCGTCATCGCGCGGTTCGCCCGTTACGAAATCGCGGAAGGAAATGCCGCCACAGCGTTCGGGAAGATCGCTTTGCTCGCCGTCGAATACAACGCGAGGGGCAACGAAAACATCGCCGACAACCCCGAAATTCAACAGGCAATCGACGCCCTGCGGACACAGGAAGGCGCTGACAGAATTATCGCGGAGCTGCTCGATATCGTTATCAACGACGTGTTGTTTGACATACTGTATTCGATAAGCCTGGAGGACCTCAACAGTATGCTTCCCGCCGGGTTGATGGAAAAACTGCGCGCCGCCGCGGGCGGGGAACTGACCGCCGGGGCGCTCCTTGACAAAATCCTTGACACAGCGGCGGAGTCGATGAACCGCCGGCCCTTTATCCGGATTGAAAACGGCCGGGACCTTGTGAAAGCTCTCGTTTACACAGCCGGTTACAAATATCTGAACGCGGGCGCGCGTTTAAAAATCGCCGGAGCACTCGCGGATATCCTTGTTTCATTCACGGTCGATGAAAACCCGGCTTTATGCGGCGACACGGACACAACCTTGCGCGTCACCGGCAAAGCCGATGTGGAGCCGACCGTCGAGAACTACAGGCTGCCGGCGGATTTGTCCCTTGCGTCGGGTTCGGCGCCCGGTGAAGCCGTTATCACATGGTACACGATACAGGGTATTGAGGGCACTGACCTCGAGCTGACTCCCCTTCCCACGGGCGCGGTGATGACCGCGTCGACGGAAAGGGCGGAAAAAGAGGTGGCCGTTATTGACTTGGGCTTTATGACACTCACCAAGACGCGCGTTTTGGTCAAGCATACGGTGACGGTCAGCGGGCTTGAACCGGGAGCCGAGTATACTTTCCGCGCCGGAGACAGTAACAGAGGCTTGATGAGTGAAAGCCGGGCGTTCAGCGTTGACGAGAACGGCGGAATCACGCCCGGGAATTCGTCTTCGGATGACGGCGGGTTTTTCGGGTTTCTGATGAAAGTGGTTGAGTTCGTGTTATCCCTGAGAACAATCCTCTTGTTTTTTATCTGATTTGTTTTGCATACGGAAAAAGCCCGGCCGTTCCTTTCGCGGCCGGGCTTTTTCGTACGCTTTTACATGAATCGCGCGATTTCATCCAAACTTTTTCTTCTCTTTTCACGCAGTGTGTCCGAAGCGGCGTAACCGACGGCGACGACGAGTCGGACTCGTTTCGATTTCGGGATACCCAGCAGTTCTTTGAGCTTGTTTTCGTTGAACATGCCGAGGATGCAGGTGGACAAACCCTGTTGTGTCGCCGCCAGACAAAGATGAGCCGTCGCGAGGCCGATGTCGTCGCTGGGCGCGATGGTCGAGGCCAGCACGCGGGCGCGGCCGTACTCGAGCTGCTGCTTCGGCGGGTGCGGGAAGAACTGCAGGTCGTAGGGCTGGGCGTCGACCGCGATCAGGCGATCGCCGATGCGGACTTCGCGGCCGGCCTCGTCGAGCAGCACGGAGCTGGCCTCGATGCCGCCGACTTCGCCGCGGGTCACGGTGCCC
>DAITOC010000087.1:0-6734 GCA_036834305.1 Clostridiales bacterium | reverse complement strand
CCACGATTCTGTCGCCCGCGTATTTTTTCAGGATATCCGGGTTGCTTATCAGCAGCGCCGCGGCACCAGCAAAGGCAAACAGCGCGAAAACATACCAGCCGGCCTTTATGCCGCCGAGATAGGTCATGACAAGGCCGATGCACAGCATAAGGATCGTACCCGACAAATGGTTTTCCATATAAACCAAGCCGCACATGAACGCAATGATCACCGCATAAGGCAGCATCATCCACCATTTCTTTTCGATGAGTTTTTGCCGCCGTTCCATGCTCCAGGCGCAGAACATCACCAACCCGAGCTTCGCGATTTCCGATGGCTGAAATGTACCGCCCACAATCGGCATCTTCAGCCATCGGTGAAATTCCTCCTTGCCGGGAATTTTCGCGGGAACAATAAGCACAAGCAACAGCAGAAAAAAAGAAACCAGCAGCAGCGTGAAAGCAAAGTCTTTGAAAACATCGTAACGGACTTTTGAGACGACGAACATTGCAATAAGGCCGATCACCGCGAAAGCGCCCTGGTTCTTAATGTAAAAATAGGGGTCGTTGCCCGCTTCCGGATCATACCAGGCGTTGATGTAACTTGCCGAAAACATCATGACCAGACCGATGCTCAAAAGGATTATGACAAGCGCCAGAAAGGTCATGTCAAAATCGCCGAAGGCGACACAGTCCCTGAGCTTTCTTTTTCTCAGAAACCCAAAATACTGCTTGATATTCAGCATTCTTTGCCGCCTCCCGCTGCTTGTGAATGATTAGAATTTATAACCGCCATAATACATTACGGCGATCGCCGCCAGGCACCCGAGCGCGTTCACCGCGCAAAAGACCAGAACAATCTTGTTTTCCTTCCATCCGCTCATTTCGAAGTGGTGGTGAATGGGCGCCATTTTAAAAATCCGTTTTCCTCCGGTCGATTTAAAGTAGCCGATTTGTATGACATCCGAAAGCGCTTCGATTACATATATTATACCCGCGGGAACCAAAATCAGCGGGCATCCCAGCGCGAAGGCGACGGCCACCACCATACCGCCGAGGAACATCGAGCCGGTGTCGCCCATGAAGACCTTGGCGGGGTGCCGGTTCCATACAAAAAAGCCCGCGCAGGCGCCCGCCAGGGACGCCGCCTCAAGGCTGACGCCGAAAAAGCGCCGCATGGCGGCGATAATGCCCAGCGTGGCCGCCGTGATCACGGTGACACTTGAGCACAACCCGTCGATGCCGTCGGTAAAATTCACCGCGTTGATCGCGCCGTATACCACAAGCAAGCCGAACGGCCAAAACAGCAAACCCATGCGCACGGTTCCGACAAAGGGTATGAACATATACGGTTCCCCGCCCATGCCCAAATAGAGGCTTGTGAGGTAGGCAAGGCAGATCAGCAGTTGCATTATACTCTTTTGTGAGATAGTCAGGCCTAAATTGCGTTTCTTAACCACCTTGATATAGTCGTCGGTAAAACCGACGAGGCAAAAGCTCAGAGCCATGAGCAAGCCGCCCCATATTTTTGTCTGCATCTCCGAAGGAACCGGGTAGTCGCCGGAGACGATATGGCCGCCCGTCAGTTTGTCGGTGACAGCCCCAAGGGCAATCGCGGCCACGGTCCCCAAAGCAAACATAATTCCGCCCATGGTCGGCGTGCCCTGTTTGCCCTTGTGCCAGACGGGGCCGATATCCAGAATCGTCTGGCCGAGTTTCAGTTTGCGCAGCCAGGGTATCAGAATAAACCCCAGAAGAGTCGTCACGGCAAACCCCGCCGCCGCGGCTAAAAGGACAACCGCCAAGCTATTCATCCGCTTTCAGCTCCTTGTACACCTTTTGAATGACTTCCTCCAGCTTCATGCCTCTGCTGGCTTTGAACAAAACCGCGTCGCCCTTTTTCATCAACGACAAGAGTTGCTCGGCCAACGCTTCTTTATCGTGAAACGGCAGGACCGTCCGAACACCCGCCTGTGCCGCCGATGCCGCCGTGTGTTTTGATTTTTCACCGTAAGTCAACAGAATATCGACGCCGCTTTCCGCCGCCCGCTCGCCGGCACGGCTGTGTTCCGCGGCGGTTATGCCGCCGAGTTCGAGCATATCGCCGAGAACGGCAATGCGCCTTTCGGCGTCTGTATCGCGCAGAACATCCAGAGCGGCGCTCAAGGAATCGGGGCTCGAATTGTAACAGTCTTCGATAAAGGTTATGCCGCCGATGCCGGTCACTCTCTGCCGCATACCGGACGGTTTGTATGCCGACAGCGCCTCGGCGGCTTCCGCCGGGGCTATGCCGAGAAGGAAGCCGGCGCCGAAAGCGGCAAGCGCGTTGTAAATATAGTGCGTACCCGCAACGGGGAGCGATATTCTTTGCTCCGCGCTACCGTAGTCGAGCGTAAAAACCGTTCTGTTTTTGTCCTGCTCAATCTCATAGGCTTTGAAACGGCAGTATTTATTATAAACACCAAAATAAAAAACAGGGTGGTTTCTCTTTTTTAAATTGTAAAGCAAATCGTCGTCACCGTTAAAAACCAGCGGCGCGTCCTCGTCCATGCCGTCGAAGATTTCCGTTTTTGCCCGGAGTATGTTTTCCCGCGAGCCGAGTTTCTCTATGTGCGAAACGCCGATGTTCGTGATAATGCCTATGGTAGGCCGCGCCGTTCTTGAGAGCTTCGAAATCTCGCCCAAGCCGCTCATGCCCATCTCGATAACCGCCGCCTCATAACTGTCGTCGAGGTTAAATACCGTCGTCGGCAGGCCGATTTCATTGTTGAGGTTTCCCTCGTTTTTCAATGTTTTGAAACGGCACGAGAGAACGGCGGCTGTCATTTCCTTCGTTGTGGTTTTGCCGACGCTGCCCGTTATGCCTATAACAGGTATCGCGAACAAACGGCGGTAGTATGCGGCCAGATCAAGGAGGGCCCGGCGCGTATCCTTGACGATGATTTCCTTGGCCCCTTCGCCTGTTACTCTTTCGCATATAACAGCGGCGGCGCCTTCGGCGAAAGCCCTGCCGATAAAATCATGCCCGTCGAAGCGGTCGCCTTTAATCGCGATAAACAGGCAGCCCGGCTTCACTTTCCGGCTGTCGGTGCATACGCCGCCGGTCACCGTTCCCTCGAAAGCAGCCGCGGAACCTACCGCGCCGGCTATTTCTTTGAAACTCAACGCCTTCAAACCATCACCCCGGCTTGTTACTTTGCGTGTCAGGAGCCCCGATTCATTTTTTCCAGTATTTCGGCGACTACTTCTCTTTCGTCATAGTGTATTTTCCCTGTTCCGAGAATCTGGTAGGTTTCGTGGCCTTTCCCGGCGAGCAAGACGATATCGCCTTCTTTCGCTCGTTTGAGGGCCAGTTCGATGGCGCGGGTTCTGTCCGGCTCGGCAACAACCCGCTTTTTCGCCTTTTTCGTTCCTTCCAGAATTTCGGCGATGATGGCTGACGGGTCTTCGCTGCGGGGATTGTCGGAGGTCACAATCGTGACATCCGAAAGCCTCGAAGCGATTTCACCCATGAGCGGCCTTTTTGTTTTATCCCTGTCCCCGCCGCAGCCGAAAACGGTGATGATGCTGCCCGCTGACGCTTCTTTCAGAGCGTTCAGGACATTTTCGAGGCCGTCGGGTGAGTGCGCGTAGTCAATGAGTACGGTGAAATCCGTACCGGTTTCAAGCACTTCCATTCTTCCCGGTACGCCTTTGGATTTGCCGAGGGCTTCGATCGCCGTTTTGAAAGGCACGCCCGCTTCAACCGCGCACGCGGCGGCGCCCATGGTATTGTATACGGAGAAGGTCCCCGGCACCCGGAAATGAACCCTGCCGATGACCCCTTTGCTAACCAGCTCATATTCCACCCCCGCGGATTTTTGATTGATATTCTTCGCCGTGTAATCCGACGCGTCGATCTTGATTGAAAATGTTGTCAAGGGACAGTCGAGGCCTTTCGTCATACTCCCGGCGGCGGCGTCATCGATGTTGACAACGGCGCGGTTCGTGTTTTCGAACAGAATTCGTTTGGCGGCGGCATATTTCTCAAAATCGCCGTGGTAGTCGAGATGATCGCGTGTCAGGTTGGTGAAGACAGCGGACTCAAAACGCAAACCGGCGACGCGCTTTTGGTCAAGCGCCTGGGAGGACACCTCCATCACGCAGAAAGCGCAGCCGTCGTCAACCATTTCTTTAAAAAGCGCGTGCAGTTGAAACGGATCGGGCGTCGTCAGGCTCGCCGGCAGCTCCCGGTCCCCTATCATATTCTTGACAGTTCCGAGCAAACCGGTTTTTAAACCGTTGTTTTCAAATATCTCTTTAAGCAAAAAGCAGGTCGTTGTCTTGCCGTTCGTGCCGGTGACGCCGATAATCTTGAGTTTATCCGCCGGATTGCCGTGAAAAGCGGCGCACATCAGGGAATACGCTTCCCTTGTGTCCTCAACCAGAATCTGCCCGGGCGCCCCCGTTTCCTTTTGAGCGATAACAGCGGCCGCTCCGGCCCGGGCCGCGGCGGAGGCGGCGCTGTGGCCGTCAAAATTCCGGCCTTCTATACAAACAAACACACTTCCTTTTGAAACCTTGCGTGAATCGTCGGTTATGGCCGCAATGTCGGCATCGGCGTATTTATTGAGTGTGTTCACATTTTTCAGAACTTCCGACAGTCTCATCCGTTACTCTCCTTTAGCCTGTTTCGGAAACGCCTGTGTTTGACTTGAAATAGACGGTAATCACGCTGCCGTAATTGACCTTTTCACCTTTTTCAACGCTCTGGCGGTAGGAAATCAATTCGCCGGTCTTCAGTGCGTTGCCGGATATCTTGATATTCAAACCGGCCGCGGCAGCTTTTTTGTTGGCCTGCGTTATTGTCAGGCCGTTTAGATCGGGTACGGTTGTGTTGCCCGATTTATTTTTCTCTTCGGTATACAACACAACGACGCCGTTTTTGGGCAGGCTTTGGCCGAACGACGGAATTTGGGACAAAACGGTTTTTCCGTTGCCGAGGACTTTCACCGAAAAACCGCCGGCGGTGAGTTGCGCCTTGGCGTCCTCAATACCCTTGCCGATCATACCCGGGGCGTTTGTGTTAAGAAGCCAGAGTTCCTTCTCATTATAATGCGGTTCGACATTCATATATATCAGGGTGTTCTCGATGACACCGGCGGCGACGGGAGCGGCTATCTGGCCGCCGTTTATCTGGCCGACCGGTTCGTCGATCGTGATGAGAACGGCAATTTTCGGGTCGTTTGCCGGCGCGAAACAGACGAACGACGCCACATAAGCGCCCTCTTTGAGCAGTTTTTCGGATGTGCCGGTCTTACCCGCGACATGGTAACCCGCGACATAAGCGTTTTTGCCCGTCCCGCTGCTTACCACCATTTCCATCATATCCCTCATCGTTTGGGCGGTGGACTCGGAAATCACCTGGCGCCTGACATAAGGCTCGGTGACATGAACGACATTACCCTGCTCGTCAAGCATTCTCGAGACAACATAAGGCCGCATCAGTTTACCGCCGTTCGCGATGCAGGAAGCGGCGGTGATCATTTGAATCGGCGTGATGTTGATGGACTGGCCGAATGAGGAACTGGAAAGCTCAACGATACCCATTTTTTCCTTGATATGATAAGTGACGCCCGCCACGGGCGCGGCTTCGGCAGGCAGGTCGATTCCCGTTTTTTCGGTAAAACCGAACGCTTCAAAATATTTGCAGAAATTGTCGATGCCCACACTTTGACCGACATTTATGAAAAACGGGTTGCAGGAATTCATCAGGCCTTGGGTGATGGTCTGTGTGCCGTGGCCGGCGTGTTTCCAGCAAGATATGATTCTGTTCTCAACCCGAACTTTGCCGACACAGGTGTATTTCTTATCCATCGGCCAGGTTTTTTCCTCAAGGGCGGCGGAAGCGGTGATGATTTTAAACACCGAACCGGGTTCATAGGTATCACCGATGGGCCGGTTTCTCCACTGGGCAAATCTCGCGTTGTTCGTGGCTTCCGACCTTTTCTTTTCATCGGCAATCTTACCGATTTCCTCCGCCAGCGCGGTATCCTTTATGGTCTGAGGATCGTTCAGGTCGAAGTCCGGTTTGCCGGCCATGGCCAGTATCGCGCCGGTGTGGACATCCATCACAATACCGTACGCGCCTTTGCCTTTTGAATCCTTGTGCACTTGTTCGAGCCCTTTTTCAAGGTAGCGCTGTATCACTTCGTCAATGGTCAGCACAAGGCTGGTCCCCTGTTTGGCGTCATGCACTGTTTCATACTGAAGCGGCATAATGTCGTTCAGGCCGTTTTGAGCCGTAATAATCCGCCCCGGTGTTCCGGTGAGAACGCTGTCATATTTCAATTCGATTCCCGAGCGGCCGATACCGTCGGTTCCGGTAAACCCGATGACGCCGAAAGCAAAGTTGCCGTAGGGATAATACCTTTTAACGTCCGGGTCGATGCCGATGATATTGCTGTAGTAACATGTATTATCATCCTTATCTTTATAGGTTGTTTTGGCAAACTCCACAACCTCGTTTTTTTCTTTGAGTTCGACTTGGCTTTTTACGACAAGGTATTCGTATTGCGTGTAAGTTGTCTTTTTTCGAACGGATTCTTCCTCGAGGTTTAAGATGGACGACAATTTTTTAACCAATTCACCGCGGACGGTTTCGTTGTCAATCCGAAACGGCTTGATATACACCTTCCAAACCGACGCGCTCTGCGCGAGTATACTTCCGTTTGTGTCGTAGATGGTGCCTCGCTCTGCGGCGATCACCGTGTCGTG
>DAITOC010000086.1:0-6741 GCA_036834305.1 Clostridiales bacterium | reverse complement strand
TCGTCTGTAAATAAGTTTAAAAAAGGCGATAAGGTCGCGGTTTCTTGTGTTACCCAGTGTATGGACTGCTACTATTGCCGCCGGGGCATATATTCACAGTGCACCACAGGCAGCTGGATATTCGGCTATATGATTGATGGCTGCCAGGCTGATTACGTCAGAGTACCTTATGCTGATTCCGGAATGTATATTATTCCAGACAGTTTAACCGATGAAGATGTCTTGTTCGTTGGCGATATTCTTTCTACCGGATATTTTGGTGCCGAAAACGGCAACATCCAACCGGGAGATACGGTGGCAGTATTCGGCTCCGGCCCGGTCGGCATGTGTGCAATGGCCACTGCCCGTTTATGGGGACCGGCCAGGATCGTGGCAGTTGATATAGATGATTCAAGACTTGAAGTTGCCAAGAAAAATGGATGGGCTGATTACGCGCTGAATCCCCAAAAGGTTGATGTTGTGCAGGCCCTGAAGGACATGACCGGTGGCCGCGGTGCTGATGTTACCATCGAAGCCAATGGTTTTGAGCCCACCTTCAAAGGCGCTATTAGTGGTGTTAGGGCAGGCGGAACCGTTTCTCTGATCGGCGTATTTGAAAAGCCCCAGATAGTTGAGATGAATAAACTATGGATAAAGAATATCGCCATCAAGATGGGTTTAGTGAATGCTAATCGTATACCCGAGTTGATCGACCTGATCAAGGAAGGAAAACTCAATATGAAACCCCTTATCACCCATACCTTACCGTTGTCTCAGGTGGCCGAAGGGTATGACATCTTTGAAGAACGCCGCGACAACGCCATCAAGGTGGTACTGAAAGGCGACGCATAAGATACAGTAGCAATGTTGTCGGAAGTGGGCAGCAAGCACTGCTCGCCGGCGGATCACTTAATTTAGGTACATAAATTCAATAAGATATATGACCTCCATTAATCATATATAATAAGAATTCATGTTCAAAGAGCCAAGAGACCTTCCTTTTTAGGAAGGTCTCTTGGCTCTTTGATATGGTGTCAATAGATCTCGTCCAAAGAAACTGGATTAGCAACAATACTTCACGAATTAGTCCATATGTATTGCGGGCATCTTGGAACTCCAATTCGAAGTGGTGAGAAGATCAAAGGGGATTAGATTAGCACGAACGTGAGTTTGAGGCTGAAAGTTTCGGGTATGTCCCGCGGGCAAAGAACGAAATCATCGCCCGGCTGATGGTCGCCGAAAAACAGTTGTCTACCATTTGTTTTCGCAGTATTCGCAAAACGCGGCCATATCCCGGATCTCAAGTTTTGTGCCGTCGTCAAGAATAACCGTCCCGTTCCAACGGCCGTGCACCTGGTGGCAGTTCATGCGCAGAACCAGGAGGTTTAAGTCGGTGTGATGGTCATACACCGGCGTCATGGTCATGTCAAACCGGCCGTCCTGCGAGAGAAAGCGCCACGGGTTCATATACTTGTCGGGTTTCGGAAATACCTCCACATCGACCGCGCCGATTCGTGCGCCTTGCCGTCATAAAACAGGCAGGTTTCCGTCGCAACGCTCTCGTCGCCGATGCCCCAAGTGATCTCAAAGCCGAATATATGCTTGTTGCCGTCTTTGTCATGGATATAGGTTGAACCGTTGCCCCAGTACCAGACAAGGCGGTGCGGCGCGTTGACTCTGCCCCAATCCACACAGCAGAAACTGTCGTCCTTTGAAAACTCATAGACCTCGTCGCCGAAAGTGAACGTCCCCGAACAAGGCATGCAGTTTTGTTTCATCGTCATAAAAAAACGCGTGGGTTTGCCCGCGAACGGTAGAACGGTGGTGATGTTCTCGTGGCCGTCGGGGATGTCCATTTGAAAACGGCTGACGACATCCTTTCCTTTTGCCGTTGAACGGTAATACAGGGTGCGGCTGTTCTTCTGTGTGTCAATCTCAAAATCCGCGCGGCCGATGCCCTTGGCGGAAAATTTCACGCCTCCCGGAGCGTCGCCGTTCGCCGGCAGAGTCCAGTGTTTGTTGCCGGTGAAAATGACGGTGGATTCAACGATGATCCCGCCGGGGCGTTTGCCTTTATCGGGACACGTCAGATCAATCAGGACGGTGGAAACCATGCCGCCTACCGCGATCTTCGCGATGTTCACCTGCACGAAGTACCGGCCGTTGTTGATCTGATAGAACTCCCATTCTTTCAGGCGGTGAAACGGCACCGACTTCTCACGCTCATACTCGAACAGCATGCGCCGCGCCCAGCCGGGCGCGAGCAGCGTGCCATCGCCGGCAAGGAGTTTTACGGGCTTTGTGTATTCCCTTTGTTCGCTTTGAAAGCCCCCGTCAAGCCAACTTTTGTATGTTCTTTCACACTCTTTTTTCAACCTCATAACCCCCTCGGCTTTGCCGTCACATTACGCGCAGATTATGTATATGGCTTTGACAGTCCAAAAATTCAGCGGACTTCTTCCCGCCGCCTGTTCTTATAATCGAGCAGCAGTTTTTCCCCTTCGAACTCAATGACGATTTGCCCCGCTTTTCTCTCCGCCACCGAATACCGGCTGTCAAACCGCTTGTATTCCAAAGGCTGCGCCGCCCCGTCAATCAGAAACGTCTTGTCGTAGCCGACTTGATAGGTTTTGCCCTTTGAGGAATATGTCACCGTGCCCTTCCCAAAGACCGGGGCGTTTTTCGTGATGCGTTCTTTAAACGCCTCAAAACTCTCATGGTCCGTGTCCGAAAGTTCGGTGACATACGCGTGGTATTCGCCGCCGAGCCGGACGAGGTCGAACTCGCAGCCCGCGCCGTCCTCCGGGCTGCCGGCAGGCTTTTCGTACCGCACAGCCTTGGCACCCGCCGCTTCATAAGGCCGGTATGAAAGTTCCCCGTCGGTTATCATCGCGACGAGAACGCGGTCCCTTTGGCCGAACATTCTGCCGCCCTCGATTTCGAGCCGGTCGTACCGGCTCTTGGGCACATACGCGTGGGTCATATCCGCGATGCGAAACTCAAGCAGCCGCTTTTTTTTCGGCAGTTTATAAATCGTGATGTTGACGCTTTCATCCTGCGCGCTCATCGGCTGCCGGCCGTTGCCGACCCAGTAGCCCGGCGATGCGCTGTGTTTCTTGTCGCTGCTGTCGTCCCTGGCCGGCTGCGTGGTGTAAAGCGTCAAATCCGGCGCGAGGTTAGCCGTCCAGATATGCCCCTGCGCGCCGCAGGCGTCGACAGCCTGCGCGACGGCGGTTGAAAGCGAATAATAAGGCGTGCGGTAGAAATACACATTCCCGCGGTTGAGGGCGATGCCGTTTGTCATCAGAGGGAAGCGCCGGCTCAACCGTTCCGGCACCTTCAGCAGGCGCAGCAGCGTGATGTTGAAATACTTGAACGGGTTGACAAATTGGTTGCGGAACATCTTGTTTTTGGCAATGTAGCGGAAGGTATTCCCGATGACCTTGTGGTTTGTGAAACTTTCAGCGCCGAGTTGCGCCATAATCTGCGCCGTTCCCTCGCCGATGAGTCCTTCGCGTTCCATGTCGTCTACGGACAAACCCGACGATGATTTGACGATAACCGGCTTTTTATCCTCGCCGATTTTTCGTATGACATCGGGCACCCGGTAATATCCCGATTCGTACGCGCCTAAAAAATTGCGCGTCATCTGCCCGCACATCTTGAGTTTGAACTGCGCGCCGTTGACGTCAAACGCGGTTTCACCCGCCTCGTCGTTGAGCGTTTTCGCCGTCGCGCCGTTCCAGATGGCTTTTATCTCGTTTCGAATGCTGTTGCCGTTTTTGTCGGAGGATTTGTTGCCGGCGTACATGCGGCTGCTCGAGGCGACGAAGGTGTTGTTGACGCTGTGCGTCGCGACGTCGAACCACAACAGGTCAAAGACGATTTTCATTTTCTCCACGGATTCTTGGTCGTCCGAAAACTGTATGTAGTTGGCCATGGGCGCGATGTCTTCGGCGTAATAATTGTTGCTGTACCATTCGGAAAATCCATATAGAAACCGCTGTTCCATCCAAATATGGATTCTCTCGAGCGCTTTCGCCTTGTGCTGTTCGCCCGTCATTCCGTTATTAACAAATATCTCGTCCGGCCATGTCATCCCCGCGAGGTATTCGCTGACCGCGAACATAATCTGATGGTTTTCCGACCAGAAGCACATGCTGTCGCTGCCGGGCTCGTCCATCCAGTATTTGAAGTTTAAGAAGGTTTGTTTGACTGTCTCCCGGCTGCCTTCCGGCAAACGGTCCTTGTGTTCCAGGTAAAACCGCATTAAAAACAGCAACCCGAAATCCGCGCAGTCGTAGCGCGCGTTGGTATACGCCACGGTCGGCCTCAGGCATTCCGCGATGAATTGTTCATCGATAACGACCGTGTCCGGCAGGCTTTCGGGCCTGTGCAGGACCTCGTGCAGCATCGTCACACCGGAGGAATCACGCGGTTTCTTCGGCAGGTCGGGCAGAGGTATTTTTGTCAACGCGACGCCGATGTCAATGAGTACCCAGCCCGTAAGAACGGCGATAACTCCGAGCGCCGCGTAGAAAAATGGCATAACGATCCCTCGTAAGAAAAGATTAGCCGCGCGCGACTTCTTGATAAACTATAACAAAGAATCGGCTCAAATTCAATGCCTGTTTCATCGCCTGCCGCGCATTGACAGAAAAAAGCAAAAAGAATACAATAAAAGGCATTACAACGCCGAAACCGCGGCGAAAACCGCGGCGGTTTCGCGGCATGAGGAAAAGATGGAAAAGAAAGAAAAGAAAGAAAAGAAGGAAAAAAAACGCGGCATCAGAAATCCGAAAAGAGTCCTCATCGAGTTGTCAAAACCCGTCGCGAAAGTGATGATCTACTTTCGGATCGGCAAGTTTCAAATTGTTAATTACAAAATACAAACCGGTAAACTGGCAAGGCCGGTTCGCATCGTTTTGATTGCGGATTTGCACGATTCGTTGTTCGGTGAAAACCAGCGCGGCTTGATTGAGGCCATCGACAACCTCAAGCCGGACGCGGTGATGATGGCGGGCGACATTTTCGTCGAGTACGCGCCGCAAAAAAACGCGGTTATGCTCTTGAAAGGCATTGCCGGGCGGTATCCATGCTTTTATGTTACCGGCAATCATGAGTGCTTTTGCGATGATATCGGCGGCATTAAAAACACCGTCCGCGCCTACGGCGCGGAAGTCCTCGAGGGCGTGCGCAAAGAAGCGGAGTTAAACGGCCAAACAATCACCGTCTGCGGGCTCGATGACCCTCGCTGCGGCGAGGAGGAGTTTGACACGCAGCTGAACGCTTTGGCGGCTGCCGGCGCCAACGGGTATACCATATTACTCTCCCACCGCCCCGAACTGGTCGAAACCTATAAAACGCTCAACGCCGACCTGGTTTTATCCGGCCACGCCCACGGCGGCCAGTGGCGGATTCCGGGCATTTTAAACGGGCTGTACGCGCCGGAGCAGGGTTGGTTTCCGAAATACGCCGGCGGTTTGTATTCCTACAACAACACCATACACATCGTCAGCAGGGGCCTGGCAAGGTATTATATTTTGCCGCGGATAGGCAATCCTACCGAACTTGTGGCCATCGACATCGAGCCGAAACAGACGCGTTGAGGAGAATTTCATGAACTTTCGTCAGGACTTTCACACGAAACCCGATTGGGAAAACAGCGCGGTCACGCACATTAACCGGCTGCCCGCGCATACGCGGTGGGGGGCGTATACCGCCCTCGAGGACGCGGTCGCGTTTCGGCCGAACGCTTCCCCGAACATCCTGTGCCTCAACGGCGAATACGAGTTCAAACTTGTTGAGAACCCGGGCCTCGCCGGCGATTTTTACAAACCGGATTACGCGGGTGAGTTTTCGGCCGTCCGGGTGCCCGGCCATTGGGAACTGCAAGGCTTTTCAAGCCCGATTTACACCAATTACCTGTACCCGTGGAAGAACGACGCGCTTCACCGCTATACGGTAACGCCGAAAACTCACGCGCCCGATGTCCCGAACCCGCCCTTTGTTCCCGGTGAAAACCCGACCGGCTGCTACCGCAAGGTTTTTGACCTGCCCGCGCGTTTCGAGGGGAAGCGGTGCATCCTTCGTTTTGAGGGGGTCGAAGCCGCGTTTTATCTTTGGGTAAACGGCTGCCCGGCCGGGTATTCCGAAGACAGTAAACTGCCGGCGGAATTCGATGTGACGGAGTATGTGAAAACCGGTGAAAACCTTTTAGCCGTTCAGGTTATGCGTTTCGCCGACAGCACCTATTTCGAAGACCAGGATTATTGGCATCTTTCCGGCATTTATCGAAGCGTTTACCTCATCGCGAAACCGCTGACAGCGATTGAGGATATAAAGGCGGAAACCGACGCGGACCCTTCGCGTGACACCGGAACGATTACCTGCGATATTACCGTTTCGCGAACCGGCCGGTTTGCCGATTACACGGTTCGCGCCGGTCTTTACGACGAAGGCCGCCAAATCGGCGTCGGGGCGGGGGAGGTGATGCCCGCGGCGGGTTACCGGACCGGCGAGGTTCCCACCGCCAACACGGCGCGCGTCACCTTCGCCACGGACCATATCACAAAATGGACGCCGGAGACACCGAAACTGTATACGCTGACGGCTGAACTCCTCGCCCCCGACGGCGCGGTCGCCGATATCGAGTCGGTGCGAATCGGCTTCAAGAGGGTCGAAATTCAAAACGGCATCGCGCTGTTGAACGGAAAGAGGCTTATCGTCCGGGGCGTCAACCGCCATGAGCATACATACGAC
>DAITOC010000085.1:0-6785 GCA_036834305.1 Clostridiales bacterium | reverse complement strand
GCTCGCCGCGCTCGCCCGGCTTCGCGGTTACTACCCCGAAAAGTTTGAAATCACGGCAATCACCCTCGACCCGTGCTTCAACGGCGTTGAAACGGACTACGAGCCTTTGCGGGAGTTTTGCCGCGCCAACGGCATAGAGCATATCATCCGCCGAACGCAAATCGGCGCCGTCGTGTTCGAAAACAGGCGTGAGAAAAACCCGTGCAGCCTGTGCGCCCGCATGCGCCGCGGCGCGCTGCACGATTTGGCAAAAGCGGCGGGCTGCGATAAACTGGCGCTCGGCCACCACCTTGACGACGCGGCGGAAACCTTCTTGATGAACCTTCTAAACGGCGGCCGCATCGGCAGTTTTTCCCCCGTCACCTACCTCTCGCGCAAAGACATCACCGTCATCCGCCCGATGATTTTCTGCCGCGAAAGCGACGCGAAGCGCGTTGTCCGGCGCGAAAACCTGCCGGTCGTCAAGAACCGCTGCCCCGTCGACGGCGCCACCGAAAGGCAGGATGTGAAGGAACTGCTCAACTCCCTCGAAAAAAAGTATGGCGATATCCGTGGCAAGATCTTAACGGCTTTGCAAAACGGCAGCATCGACGGGTATTGACTTATTCACCGGGGTTTTGGCAAAATTATAGAAATGAACCTGATTTTCCACAAATAATGTTGACATCGTATCATTGTACTGTTACCATAAAATTAACTGAAATGAAGGGAGTTTTTGTTAATGTTCTGTACAAAATGCGGAGAGCAAATGCCGGATAATTCTTATGCTTGCCCGAAATGTGGAGCGACTGTCGAATCGAACACTCAAGCACCGCCTCCCCAATACCAGCCACCCCAGTATCAGCAGCCCCAGTATCAGCAACAGCCCCAGTATCAGTATCAGCAGCAGGCTCCGGTTCAGGATAACCCTACCGCGGGTTGGAAACTGTTGGGTTTCTGTGTGCCTCTCGCAGGATTAATTCTTTATTTTGTTTGGAAAGACCAAAAACCGCTTACGGCGAAATCACTGCTCAAATTTGCCATCATAGGGTTCGCCGTCAGCGTCATCGCTTACATTATCTATGGTATAGTCATCGCGGCTATCGGCGCTTCGAGTTACAGCGGTTATTATTGTATTTCCGATTACGCGGCGAGGTTGTTTTTAAGATAAAATGCAAAAAGCAGCAAAATTTCTTCGTGTTTTTTGCGGTTGCCATTGCCGCCCTGACCGTTCGTTTTTCTGGAAAGGCAGGCAATTCCCCGTTTGCGCGCGTTGCACGGGAGTTTTAGCCGGTTATCCGCTTGGAATACTGTGGTTGCTGTTCTTTGACCACTGGTCTGTTCCGGTTTGCCTTTTGGCCTGCGTTCCTCTTATCATCGACGGTGCCGGTCAGCAGCGCGGCAAATGGAAAAGCACAAATCGTCGCCGTTTGATCACCGGGATTTTCATGGGAACGGCGACGGTTCATATGTTCGTGAATTATCATTTTTTCATGGTTTGGTTGGTTAAAAAAGTCCTGGTTTTTTTATAAGGCGGCAGTATTCCTATTACTATCACATAGCGAGGATCGTTTTAACGGTCCCCGCTTTTTTTATGAAAAATCTCTGTTTACTTGTTTTTTGCACTTTTATGTTGATTCTTATTATGCTACAATATTTCTTTGAATAGGCATTACCGGGGGGAAAGTCGAATGGCGGATGTAAAAAGAGTGTTTGTCGAAAAAAGGCCGGGTTTTGACATTGAGGCCGGCCATGTGTTGACGGACTTGAAAGATACGCTGGGGATAAAGAGCTTGCGGCAGCTGCGCTTGTTCAATCGCTACGATATCGAAGGCCTCGATACCGGGGATTTTGAGAAAGCGCGCGACACGATTTTATCGGAAGTCAACGTGGATTATACCTATCCGGATTTACGCCTTGGCGACGGCTGGCGGGTTTTCGCCGTCGAGTACCTGCCCGGCCAGTACGACCAGCGCGCCGACTCCGCGGCCCAATGTGTGTCGCTGCTGACGCTCAAAGCCCGGCCGAAGGTTCAGACCGCGAGGGTTTATGCCCTTTCGGGCGAAATATCCGAAAACGAGTTTGAAAAAATCAAGAATTACCTGATAAATCCCGTCGAAGCCCGGCTCGCTTCGATGGAACCGGTTGACAGCCTGGATTTAAAAACCGATGAGCCCGAAGATATCCAAAGGGTAACAGGATTCACCGGCTGGGATTCCGGGCGGATTTCGGCTTATCACGCCGAAAACGGTTTTGCCATGAGCGAGGCGGACCTGTGTTTCTGCCGCGATTATTTCCGGGATACGGAAAAACGCGACCCGACGGAAACGGAATTGAAGGTCATCGATACCTATTGGTCCGACCATTGCCGCCATACGACGTTTTTGACCGAACTCGAAGAGGTGGAGATAGAAAAAAACGAGATATCCGCCGGTGTGGAAAACGCTTGGGACGAATATCTGGAAGCCCGTTCACGGGTGTACCGCGGCAAAGATAAAAAGGTTTCCCTGATGGATATCGCCACCATCGGCGCAAAGGCACTCAAGCAGGAAGGGCTTGTTCCGGATTTGGACGAAAGTCCCGAAATCAACGCCTGCTCCATCAACGCCGACGTGGATGTCGACGGTGAAATTCAAAAGTGGCTTGTCCAGTTTAAAAACGAAACGCACAACCACCCGACCGAAATCGAGCCGTTCGGCGGCGCGGCGACCTGCCTCGGCGGGGCCATCCGCGACCCGCTTTCGGGCAGAGCCTATGTCTACCAGGCTATGCGCGTTACCGGCAGCGGCGACCCAAACACCCCGTTTGAAAAAACCGTCAAAGGCAAACTGCCTCAGAAAAAAATCACCGTGGGGGCGGCCCAGGGCTATTCCTCCTACGGCAACCAGATAGGCCTTGCCACCGGCCAGGTGACCGAACTGTATGACGAAGGGTATACGGCGAAACGTCTGGAAATCGGGGCGGTCATCGGCGCCTCGCCGAAGGCGAATGTCCGCCGGGAAGCGCCCGCGCCGGGCGATGTCATCGTGCTTTTGGGCGGGCGAACGGGCAGGGACGGCTGCGGGGGAGCCACGGGCTCCTCAAAAGCGCACGACACCTCGTCCATAGAAACCTGCGGCGCCGAGGTGCAAAAAGGCAACCCGCCCACAGAGCGCAAGCTGCAGCGGCTTTTCCGTAAACCCGAAGCCGCGTCTATGATCAAACGGTGCAACGATTTCGGCGCCGGCGGCGTCAGCGTCGCCATCGGCGAACTCGCCGACGGGCTTGATATCAACCTCGACCTTGTCCCTAAAAAATACGAAGGGCTCGGCGGCACGGAGCTCGCGATTTCCGAATCGCAGGAGAGAATGGCGGTTGTTCTCGCGCCGGCGGACGCCGGCTGTTTCCTGAAACTCGCCGCGGAGGAAAACCTCGAGGCGACGGTCGTCGCCTCGGTGACCGAAAGCCCACGCCTGGTGATGCGCTGGCGCGGCGACACCATTGTCGACATCGGCCGGGAGTTTTTGGACACAAACGGCGTCACCCAAACAGCCAAAGCCCGTATCGTCAAGGTGGACCCGGCGTCATGCTACCGCGCCGCGGTGCCGCAGAGCCTGAAAGGCCTTTCGAAAGCGCGGGCTTTGCGGAAAAATTTAGCCCGGCTGGAGGTCTGCTCCCAGAAAGGGCTCGCGGAGCGTTTTGACGCGAGTATCGGCGCCGCGACGGTTTTGATGCCGTTCGCCGGCAAACTCCAGCTGACGCCGGAGGACGCGATGTGCGCGAAAATCCCGCTTGAAAAAGGGGAGACCGGCACGGCGACCGCCATGAGCTACGGCTTCATTCCGGGCATAAGCCGGTGGAGCCCCTTCCACGGCGCGGCCTACGCGGTCACCGAGGCGCTCGCGAAACTCGCCGCCATAGGCGCCGACCCGGTAAGCGCCCGCTTGACTTTTCAGGAGTATTTCGAACGCTTGCGTGATGTGCCCGAGCGCTGGGGCAAACCCGCCGCCGCGCTCTTGGGTGCTCTGACGGCGCAACTCCGTTTTGGCGTGCCCGCCATCGGCGGCAAAGACAGCATGTCGGGCTCTTTCAACGAGCTCGATGTCCCGCCCACGCTCGTTTCCTTCGCCGTCGCGTTGACGAAGGCAAGCAGGACCGGCTCGGCCGCGTTCCGAAAAGCGGGCTCAAAAGTAATTCTGATCAACCTGCCGACAGACAGCGCCACCCTGCTGCCCGACTGGCCAAAAGCGAAAAAACTGTTTTCAACGGTAGCCGCCATGGTCGCGGACGGCAGAATTCTATCCGCCTCCTGCGTCCGCGAAGGCGGTGCGGCCGCCGCTGTCTGCCGCATGGCGTTCGGCAACGGCTTCGGGTTTGCGTTCAACGAAAACCTCAGCGAGACGGCGCTGTTCGCGCCGCTGTGCGGCTCGTTCGTCGTCGAAATCGGCGGCGGCGATTTGCCGGCGGAATTTGACGCTGTTGAACTCGGCAGGACCGTTGACGGCGGTTCTTTCACAATAGACGGCGAAACTGTCGCGGCGGAGGATCTGCTCGCCGCCTGGAGCGGCACTCTCGAAAGCGTGTTCCCGACCCGCGCGAAAGCGCCGGCGGATGACCCCCGCGTTGCGCTTTTTACCCGCCGCGCCGCGTCCGCGCCGGCGGTCAAAACCGCGAAACCGAAAGTCGTAATCCCCGTTTTCCCGGGAACGAACTGTGAATACGATTCCGCCCGGGCTTTTGAAAAAGCCGGCGCCGGGGTGAATATAACCGTCATTCGCAACTTGACACCCGCCGACATCGAAGACAGTGTCGCCCGGTTCGCGCGCGAAATCGATTCGGCGCAGATTTTGATGCTGCCGGGCGGCTTCAGCGGCGGCGACGAGCCCGACGGTTCGGGCAAATTCATCGCGACGACCTTACGAAACGCGAGGGTGCGCGAAGCTGTCACCGCCCTGCTTGAAAAGCGAGGCGGCCTCATTCTCGGCATCTGCAACGGGTTCCAGGCTCTGATAAAAACCGGCCTTGTCCCGTACGGCAATATAACCGATATTCAAGAGGATTCGCCCACTTTAACCTTCAACAGCCTCGGCCGCCATGTGTCGCAGATGGCTTATACCCGCGTCGTCAGCGTGAAATCCCCGTGGCTGTCGCTTGCGCAGCCCGGCGCCCTGCACGCGGTGCCCGTCTCCCACGGTGAGGGGCGCTTCGCCGCGAATCAAGCCTGGCTTGACCGTCTTGCCGAAAACGGGCAAATCGCCACGCAATACGTCGACGCGTCCGGCGAACCGCGCGCCGAAACGCCCTGGAACCCGAACGGGTCCGTTTGCGCCGTGGAGGGCATCACGAGCCCCGACGGCCGGGTTTTCGGCAAAATGGCACACAGCGAGCGCAAGGGCGAGAACTGTTACAAAAACATCCCGTTTGACAAAGACCAAAAATTGTTCGAAGCCGGCGTGCTGTATTTTCAATAGGGGAGTAAAAAAGAGAAGATGAAATTCGCGATTGTTCTCTATGACGGAATGGCCGATTATCCCGTCCCGGAGCTCGGCGGCAAAACGCCGATGATGGCCGCGCGCAAACCCGTGTTTGACGCGCTGGCCCGAAAAGGCGAAGTCGGCCTTGTCAACACCGTGCCCGGAGGGCTCAAGCCGGGCAGCGACATCGCCAATCTGAGCGTATTGGGCTATGATCCCACGAAGTATTACACGGGGCGGTCTCCGCTCGAAGCCGTGAGCATCGGCGTCGATATGAAAGACAGCGACGTTTCCTTGCGCTGCAACCTCGTCACGCTCGACGGCGGCGAACCGTATGAACAAAAGACGATGCGGGACTATTCGGGCGGAGATATCTCCAGCGCCGAGGCCGCCGAGCTCATCAAGACCATCGAGGAACACTTCGGCGGCGGAGAATTCAAGTATTACAGCGGCGTCAGCTACCGTCATTGCCTCATCCACAGCGGAGGCACCGTCGAACTCGGGGATTTGACACCCCCGCACGATATCACCGGCAAAGTCATCGGCCCCTACCTGTCGAGCCATAAGAATGCCGAACCGCTCATCGATATGATGAAACGCAGTTTTGGTATTCTTAAAAATCACCCCGTCAACCGTAAACGGCAGGCGGAAGGCAAACTCCCCGCCAACTCCGTTTGGCTTTGGGGCGAAGGCAAACGGCCGTCCCTGCCGTCCTTTGAAAAGACCTACGGCGTCAAGGGCAGCGTCATCTCGGCCGTCGACCTCTTAAAGGGAATCGGCAAATGCGCGGGTATGAACACGCCCGAAGTGCCCGGCGCCACCGGCTACCTTGACACGAATTTCCGGGGAAAAGCGGAAGCGGCGGTCGAGGAGTGGCGCAAAGGCCAAGACCTTGTCTATATCCATATCGAGGCTCCCGACGAGTGCGGGCACCGCAACGAGCCGGAAAACAAGGTCAAATCCATCGAAATCATCGATACCGAAGTATTGCCCGTGCTGCTGGCGTATTTGGACACCCTCGACGATTACGCCGTGATGATCCTTCCCGACCATCCGACCCCGATCGTTACGGGCACACACGCGTCCGACCCGGTTCCCTATATGATATACCGTAAAGGGAAAGAACTTGACAGCGGCGTCAGTTCCATAAACGAAGAATCGGCGAAACAAACGGGTAACCGTATCGAATACGGCCCCGACATCATGAAAGAGTTTATAGCCGGCCGATGAAAGAAGAAAGGGGTAAGCGTGGTGAAACAAAACAGCGTGAAAAATCTGGCGTTTTCCGCCTTGTGCCTGGCGCTCGGGATTTTATTGCCTCAGGCGTTTATGAGGGACCCCTCCCTCGGGCAG
>DAITOC010000084.1:0-6808 GCA_036834305.1 Clostridiales bacterium | reverse complement strand
TCGGTTTCAAGGGGGACAAGCAGCCGGACATCGACTTGAATTTTTCCGGCGAGTTTCAGTCGCGCGTCCACAAATACACCGAGGAACTGTTCGGCGCCACCAGCGTCTTTAAGGCGGGAACAATATCCACCATCGCCGAAAAAACAGCCTACGGCTATGTCAAAAAATATATGGAGGAAAAGGGCCTGGCCCTTCCGAGGGCGGAACAAGCGAGGCTCGCGCTCGGTCTTGTCGGCGTCAAACGCACCACGGGGCAGCATCCCGGCGGCATGGTCATTATTCCCTCTGACATGGAAGCCGAGGACTTCACCCCCGTGCAGTACCCCGCGGAGGACGCCGACAAGGGTTCCGTGACAACCCATTTTGACTTCGATTCCCTTCACGACAAAATTTTAAAACTCGACCTTCTCGGCCACGATGTGCCGACATTCTATAAAAGGCTCGAGGACCAAACGGGCATCAAAGCGACGGAGGTCGACATTTGCGACCCGAATATCTACCGCCTGTTCGTAAGCCCGGAACCGCTTGGCGTTACCGCGCGCGACATCGGCTGCCAAACGGGCACGCTGTCCCTGCCGGAAATGGCGACGCCCTTTGTCCTTCAGATGCTGCTTGACGCCAAACCCAAGAACTTTTCCGATTTGCTGCAGATTTCCGGCCTGTCGCACGGCACCGATGTCTGGACGGGCAACGCCCAGGAACTTATAAAGAAAAAAATCTGCACGATTTCCGATGTCATCGGCACGAGGGACAGCATCATGGTCACGCTCATGCGCAAAGGGCTCGAGCCTGCCATGGCCTTCAGCATCATGGAAATCGTGCGCAAGGGCAAAGCCAAAACCGCCCTGACGAGTGAAATGAAAGACGAGATGACGCGGTGTAAGGTGCCAAAATGGTACATCAATTCCTGCTTGAAAATCAACTACATGTTCCCCAAAGCCCACGCGGCGGCCTATGTTATCGCGATGCTCCGGCTTGCCTGGTTTAAAATCTACCGGCCGATTGAATACTATTCCGTTTACCTGACCATCAAGGGAGGGGACCTTGACACGACGGCCATCATGGAAGGGAAAAACAGAGTAAGCGCGCTGGTCGCCGAGTTGTCGGCTCTCGGCAGGGAAGGCACAGCGAAAGACGCGAACACCCTTTCCGCCATGCAGGTTGTCAATGAGATGATGGCCAGGGGAATCGAGTTTTTACCAGTTGACCTCTACAAATCCCACGCTTCGGAATACCGAATCGAAAACGGCAAAATCCGGCTACCGTTCGCCTCCCTCGAAGGCGCCGGCGGCATCGCCGCGGAATCCCTTTATCAAGTCAGGTATGACGGGCAGGGCGAGTTTTTATCGGTCGAGGATCTGCAGCTCCGGACGGGCGTCACCAAAACGGTCATCGGCGCTCTTGAGAAAGCCGGCGCTTTGCGCGGTTTGGCGAGCACGACGCAAATCAGCTTTTTTTAAAAACCGCTTGACAGAAATACTTTAATTTGGTAACATACTACCACACTAAAGCGAGCAAAGGAAAAGCCGATGAACAAATACGCAAAAACCACTCCCGAGGGCACGCGCGATTACCTGTATGAGGAATGTGACGCGCGGCGAAAGATTGAAAGCAAGCTGTCCGCGCTGTTCAAGTCCAAGGGTTACAAAAAGGTTATCACACCGACGATTGAGTTTTTTGATGTTTTCAACAGGGATTCCGCCGGTTTGCGGCCCGAGAATATGTACAGCCTTTGCGACACCTCCGGGCGCCTGCTGGTTCTGCGGCCCGACAGCACGCTGCCCATCGCCCGCATAGCCGCGACGCGCCTGCGTGACGCGCAGTACCCTTTGAGGCTGTACTACAGCCAGCGCGTGTTCCGCCGCTGTGAGAGCTTTTCCGGCCGCAGCGACGAAACCTCCCAGTGCGGTATCGAACTCATCGGCGCGTCCGGCATTCGCGCGGACCTCGAGATTCTTGTGACGGCCGTCGAAGCGCTCGGGTATTGCGGCGCGCCCGCGTTCAGCATAGAAATCGGCCATGCCGGTTTTTTCAAGGCGCTCATCGACGACCTTGACGCCGGCGAGGAAATACGCGTTGCCATCGCAGGGTTTGTGGAAACGAAGAATTATTCCGCCCTTAACAGCCTTTTGGACACCTTGCCGGAAAGCAAGGCCGCGACGGCGATAAGAAGCCTTCCGCGGCTGTTCGGCGGCGAAAGCGTGCTTGACGAGGCTCTTTCGTATAATCCCGGCAAACAGGGGGTGGAGGCTATCAACTGCCTTCGGGCTATTTACTCGAAACTCCCGTTGCTCGGGCTCGGCGGCAAAATTCATTTGGACCTCGGCCTGGTGCACCGCAGCAATTATTACACCGGCGTGGTTTTCAGGGGCTTCATCGAAGGGTCCGGCCTGACGGTTCTGTCGGGGGGCCGCTATGACCGCCTCATCGGCGAATTCGGCAGGGACCTTCCCGCGACGGGCTTCGGCGTCGAGACAGACGCCTTGGCGAAGGCCATGCTCGACCGCGGCGGCCTTTTTCCGGACGAGCTTGCCGATGTTCTGGTTTTCGGCGAGGACGGTTGTGAAATTCAGGCGCTGATGCACGCGAACGAACTGAATAAAGACGGCCTTGTGTGCGTCAACTGTTTGGAAATCGACGCCGAAAAGGCGAAGCAAAGGGCGCAAACCATGCGTATCCCCCGTTTGGATATCGTCAGCAGCACCGGCGTCACGACGCTGGCTGTCAACGCTGGCGGGAATAACGGCGAATAGGGCCAAGAATTCAAGGAGGAAGAGCAATGAGACCGATTCGAATCGCGCTTACGAAAGGCAGACTGGAAAAACGGGCCGCGAGCCTTTTCCAAACCATGGGGCTTGACTGCTCCGAACTCATTAACAAAGGCCGCCGGCTCATCCTTCCGGTCGATGATTTCGAGGTTGTTCTCGCCAAAGCGGCGGATGTCATCACCTATGTCGGGCACGGCGCCTGCGACATCGGCATCGTGGGGAAGGACACCATCCTTGAAAGCGGAGCCGAGGTCTACGAAATGACCGATTTGGGCTTCGGCAAATGCTTTTTCGCCCTGGCCGGTGTCAAAGGCAACAATTTTTACGCGGGCTTTTCCCAAAAGACGATCGCTACGAAGTACCCGAATGTCGCGCGGAATTTCTTCGCCGGCAAGGGTATGGATGTTCGAATTATCAAAATAGAAGGCTCCGTGGAGCTCGCCCCGCTGCTCGGTTTGGCGGACGCGATTGTGGATATCGTCGAAACGGGGACGACCATTAAGGAAAACGGGTTGGAAATCATCGAGGAAATTATGCCGATTTCCGCGCGGATTATTGTCAACATAGCCAGCATGAAACTCCGCAAGGAAGAAATCGAAAGCTTCCTCAAAGACGCCGAACTCGCGAAGGAGATGATAGAATGATTCCCGTAACGAAAGCCGACGGTTTTGCCGAAAGAGCCCTGATCAATCAGTTGAAGGCCAGAAGCGGCGAGGTGGACCGCCTTGTCACGGCAACCGTCAGCGAGATTATCTACGATGTTCGCCTCAACGGCGACGAAGCCGTCGCCGAATATACAAGAAAGTTTGACGGCTGCGAGCCCGACAGCGTTGAAATACCCCGCGCCGAAATGGAAACCGCCCTGAAAAACAGCAACGCCGACTATGTTTACGCCCTTCATAAGGCGTCCGAAAACATCCGGGATTTCCACGAGCGCCAAAAGCAGCAGAGTTGGATTAATACCTCCGGTGACGGCTCGATTCTCGGCCAGCGCGTGCGCGGCCTCGAGCGGGTCGGCATTTATGTGCCCGGCGGCACCGCCGCCTATCCTTCCTCCGTGTTGATGAACACCATCCCCGCCAAAATCGCCGGCGTCAAGGAAATTATTATGGTCACGCCGCCGTCGAAAGAAGGCGGAGCGGATAAAAATATTTTAGCCGCCGCGGCGATAGCCGGTGTGGACAGGGTTTTTCTTGTCGGCGGGGCCCAGGCTGTCGCCGCCCTCGCTTACGGCACCGAGACGATACCGAGGGTTGACAAAATCGTCGGCCCGGGCAACATCTATGTGGCCACGGCCAAAAGGCTTCTGTACGGGACGGTCGATATCGATATGGTGGCGGGGCCCAGTGAAATCCTCATTATCGCCGACGAAACCGCCAACCCCAAATTCCTTGCCGCCGACTTGATGTCGCAGGCAGAGCACGATGTCCTCGCAAGCGCCATCCTTCTTACGAATTCCGAAGCGATTGCCGAAGCGACCGTCAAAGAACTGGAAATTCAGGTAAACGACCTGTCCAGAGCCGATATTATCCGGCAGGCTCTGCGCGATTACGGCGCCGTGGTTGTGTGTTCGGATTTGTCCGAGGCCGTCGGCTTCGCCAATGAACTCGCGCCCGAACATCTCGAAGTGTGTGTCAAAAACCCGCTCGAATACATCGGCCGCATTGACAACGCCGGTTCCGTTTTCCTCGGCAACTTCACGCCCGAAAGCGTCGGCGATTATTACGCCGGCCCGAACCATGTCCTGCCCACCGGCGGTACGGCCCGGTTTTTCTCACCGCTTTCCGTCGACAGTTTTGTTAAAAAACTCAGTTTCATTTATTATACGCATGCCGCGCTGAGCAACGCGCGCGCCGATATCATTGAAATTGCCGAGGCGGAAGGTTTGACCGCTCACGCCAATTCCGTCGAAGTGAGGTTTTAGAGTGCCCTACGAACTCAACGATAAAATCAAATCCATCGACCCGTATGAACCGGAGCCGGGTTCATACAGAGTCCGGCTTGACGCGAACGAATCGTTTCTGCCCCCGTCCGACAAAGTCAGGGAGGCGATACGAACGGCGGTGGATACCATTCATTTCAAACGCTATCCCGACCCGCTCGCCGCCGAGTTGTGCGCCGCTGCCGCCGCTTATTACGGCGTCAACGCCGCGAATGTGACCGCCGGCAACGGTTCGGACGAACTGATATCGGTCATTTTCAACGCCTTTGTGCAAAAAGGGGATAAGATTGTCACCTTTGCGCCCGATTTTTCCATGTACCCGTTTTACGGCCGGCTCGCGGAATGCCCTGTCCTGACCCTGCCCAAAAGGCAAGATTTTAACATTGACCTCGCCGCTGCCGCCGATACGGTCAACAGTGAAAACGCCGGTTTGGTCATCTTCTCGAACCCGTGCAACCCGACCTCCGTGGGCATCCCATCGGGTGAAATTGTTCGCCTTATTCAGAGTGTCCGCGCGCTGGTCGTTCTCGATGAGGCGTATATGGATTTCTACGGGGATTCCCTGACGGCCCGTGTGGAAGAATTTGACAACCTGATTGTTTTAAGGACTGTTTCCAAAGCGATGGGCATGGCGGGTATCCGCCTCGGGTTCGCCGTCGCCAACCCGGCGCTGACCGCCGCGATACGCGCCGCCAAGTCGCCGTATAATGTCAATGCCGTAACCCAGGCCATCGGCCGGGCGGTGTTTTCGGACACCGACGGAATCCGTCATGCCGTTACGCTCATCAAGGCTTCGAGGGATATGCTGCTTGGCGAACTCAACCGGATTTCGAAGGAAATACCGGGCAGCCTGAAGCCGGTTGCGGCAGACGCCAATTTTGTGTATACTCAAGCCGAAGAGGCGGAATGCTTGTTCGAGGCTTTGAAAAAATCGGGCATTATCGTCAGGCGTTTCGGCAATTGCCTGCGAATCACGGCCGGCCGAAACCTTGAAAATGTCGAACTGATCAACGCTGTCGAACGGTTTTATACAAGCAATCGATAAGGATGTGTGCGGAAATGAGAACGGCGAAACTGCATAGAAAGACCAAAGAAACGGATATTGCTCTCTCGCTGAGCCTCGACGGCGGCGATATCGCCGTCGACACCGGAATCGGCTTTTTCGACCATATGCTCAACGCCTTCGCCCTTCACGGAGGGTTCGGCCTGACGGTTAATGTGACGGGTGACCTTGCCGTCGACGCCCATCACACAGTGGAGGATACCGGTATTGTTCTCGGCAAGGCCTTCGGCGAAGCCCTCGGCGACAAAAGCGGATTAACGCGCTTCGCGTCTTCTTATATCCCCATGGACGAAGCCCTCGCGTTCGCGGCGGCCGATATCGGCGGCAGGCCGTTCCTTGTCTTTGACGCCGCCTTCAACGAGGAAAAGGCCGGCGGTTTCGACACATGCCTTTGCGAGGAATTCTTTCGGGCTTTAGCGTTTAACGCCGGTATCACGTTGCATTTACGCTCTATCGGCGGCAAGAGCGCCCATCATGTTATTGAGGCGCTTTTCAAGGCCTGCGCCTATGCGCTCAGCGGCGCCGTGAAACCGAAAGGAAACGCGGCCTTGTCGACGAAGGGAGTATTTGACTGATGGTGATACTCCCGGCCATAGACATCAAGGACGGCGTCTGTGTCAGGCTCAGCCGCGGCGAAATGTCAACCGCCGAAAAAGTCGCGGATAACCATCTTGACACCGCCCGGGCCTTTTTTGAGGCCGGCGCGAAATGGCTTCACATGGTCGATATCAACGGCGCCGTGGAAGGCACGAGGGTGAACAGTCCGCTGTTTATTGAAACAGCCGAAAAAAGCGGGTTAAAGGTGGAACTCGGCGGCGGGTTGCGCGCCATGGCCGATATTGACTTTTACTTGGACGCGGGCATTTCCAGAGTTGTGCTCGGCTCCGCGGCTTTGAAAAACCCCAAACTTGTTGAAGAAGCGGTTTTGAAACACGGGAGTAAAATCGCGGTCGGCATCGACGCTAAAAACGGCTTTGCCGTTTCGGAAGGCTGGACGGATGTCAGCGCCGAAAACTACATTGATTTGACTGTCAG
>DAITOC010000083.1:0-6907 GCA_036834305.1 Clostridiales bacterium | reverse complement strand
CAAAATAGGTCGTCAGTTTGTCATAGACGGTGGAGGAAACAAGTTGCGTGATGTCGGTGTTGCCGAGCTTCGCCTTTGTCTGGCCCTCGAACTGCGCGTCGGTCAGTTTGACGCTGACAATCGCCGTGAGTCCTTCCCGGACATCATCGCCCGAAAGGTTTTTATCGGCTTCCTTAAGAATGGCATACTTTCTGCCGTAGTCGTTAAACGCCCTTGTCAAAGCGGTTTTAAACCCCGTCTCATGCGTGCCTCCGTCGGTGGTATGGACATTGTTGGCATATGACAGAATGGTATCATTGTAACTGTCGTTGTAAAGCATCGCGACTTCCGCCGAACGGTCGCCGCTGACGGCGCAAAAATGAATCGGCGGACTGTGCAGAGGAACAAGGCCCCGGCTCTGGTTGAGGTAATCGACAAAGCTGGATATCCCGCCCTCGTAACAAAAGATAGATTCGATTGTTTCTCCGCCGCGTTTGTCCGTCAGTGTGATTGTCAGGCCGGCGTTTAAAAACGCCGATTCCCTCAAATGGCGCTCGAGTTCCTCGAACTCGAAAACAGTCGTCTCTTCAAATATTTTGGGGTCCGGCTTGAACCGAATGAGAGTGCCGCTGTCGTTCGTGTCACCGACGACGGTCAAATCCGTGACGGCGTCGCCTCTCTCAAAACGCTGGCGGTGAATATGCCCTCCCTGCGACACCTCAACCTCCAGAAATTCCGAGAGAGCGTTGACAACCGACGAGCCCACGCCGTGCAGCCCGCCGGAGACTTTGTAGCCGCTGCCGCCGAATTTACCACCCGCGTGCAAAACAGTCAGCACTACGGTAACCGACGGCAGGCCGAGTTTCTCGTTGATGCCGACGGGTATCCCGCGGCCGTTGTCTTTGACGGAAATGATATCCCCGGGCAGAATTTCGACGTCAATGTTTGTACAAAAACCGGCCAGCGCCTCGTCAATGGAATTGTCGACAATTTCATAGACAAGGTGATGAAGCCCCCTCGGACCGGTCGAGCCGATGTACATGCCCGGCCTTTTTCGGACAGCTTCAAGGCCTTCCAGGACCTGTATCTGGCTCGCGTCGTATTTTTCGGTAACAACCGTATCTATGGTTTCAATTGCCGAACCGTTGAATTCCCCGTTGTCCAAGTTTATCCCCCAAACCGCCTTTGCGTAACGGCAAATGTTTTATAGCCCGAGAGCTTCCTTAAAAGCGCTTTTCTTCTTCGGTTTCTTGGGTTTGTAAGGCGGCGGGTTTTCAAGCCGCATCCTTGCGCCCTTCCCGGCCCCGGAACTGAGATATTTGTTAACCTGAATAACCGGGACACACAAGTCCTTGCTCATATAGTCCACGCAATTGGCCAGCAGCGTCTGGTCATTGTTCAGGGAACCGAGTATCGTCACGGCTATAAGGCTTTGCGTCTCGTTTGTGCCGTCTTCGTAAATCTCGTTGAGCATATTGAAAAGTTTCTTCATCTTCAGCTTGTCGTTTTGCCGGATTACTTCAAGAACGGCTTTGTTGCCGTAATTGAGGAAAAAATCCTCGGCGAGGAATACGCCGTGACGGTCAACATTGCTTTTGTATTCGTTGCGAAGTTCCGGGAACATCACCGTAAATCGGCTGCCCAGGGTGTTCGGGTCGTAGGAAAGCGCGCCGCTTTTCGCGGCTGCTTTTGAAACGGGAGTGGGCGTCTTTGAGGAACTCTTCTCTTTGGCCGCTCCGCATTTGGAATTGACGGAATCCGAAAACTCTTCGGCAATGTATTGCAGGTCCTTTTCGTCGGCTTCACCGGGTTCAAGAAGGGACAGTGTCAGCCGGGCGAAGTCGGAGCCGGAAGCCTCGTCGCCGGTTTTGTCGGTGTAAAGGAGAGCGAGCTTGTTGTCGAAATGCTCCAATCGGAGGGTCCCTTTTTCACCGCTGAAGTCAACCGTGGTTTTCCCCGCCGAAGTCACGGCCGGAAGCTCGTTTTTCTTAACCCCTTCGGGGTAAACCGCCTTAAAGCCGTTGGAATTGAGAACGCTTTCCATTCCCTTGACGACCGATGAAAGAGCGGTAAAAATATCACTCAAAGCCATTCTCCTCTGTTTGTTAAATATCTAAAACATTATACCATAAGTATTGGCGTTTTTTAATTCCTCAACACAACATTCGTTTACTTATTCTGTATAAAAAACACACATTTTAGATGAACGGCGGCGATTATGACCGGGGGATAAAAAGATTGACAGTTCAATAAAACATGGTATAATATACACATATTTCTGTAGAATAAAGGGGAGTAGCTTGGCGGTTTCGCAACGGAACTGCAGTTTCTGTCAACAACCGCCGTTCGTCACGGCTGGCAGAAACCCCGAGGGAAGCAAGACCTTTGGCAGAACACTCTGCCAAAGGCTTTTTTATAAGGAAAGACCGCGCCCGCACCGGCGGCGCGGAATATGCCAGAAAGGACTTTATCCGCCATGAAGTATTATTTGGAGGAAACCGGAGCCGTTTTTGACCGGGTTGAGAGTTCCGAAACCGGGCTGACTTCCCGGGAAGCGAGTAAACGGCTCGGGACAATCGGCAGGAACAAGCTCAAAGAAGCGGAAAAGGATTCGCTTCTCAAACGCTTTGTCAAACAGCTGCTCGACCCGATGATTCTCATTCTTATCGTTGCCGCCGGGGTGTCCGCGGTCGTCGCGGTGATGGAAGGCGAGTTCCCGACGGATGTCATCATCATCCTCGCCGTGGTGCTCATCAACGCCGTGCTCGGCGTGTATCAGGAGAGCAAGGCCGAAAAGGCCATTGAGGCGTTGCAGGAGATGTCGGCGGCGACATCAAAAGTTCTGCGCGACGGCAAAATCACCCCGGTGCGCAGCGAGGAACTCGTGCCCGGTGATGTTGTCATCCTCGAGGCGGGCGACGCCGTTCCCGCGGACTGCCGCTTGTTCGAGAGCGCGAGCATGAAAATTGAGGAAGCCGCGCTAACCGGTGAGTCGGTGCCCGTCGGCAAGCTGATTGAAAAACTCACGGGGCTCGAAAGCGGCGATGTCCCCCTCGGCGACCGCAAAAACATGGCCTACATGGGCAGTACGGTCGTTTACGGGCGCGGCAAAGCCGTGGTCGTCGACACCGGCATGAATACCGAGATGGGCAAAATCGCCAACGCGATTACCATGGCTGAGGAGGGAAAAACCCCCCTGCAAATCAAACTGTCGCAACTGAGCAAGGTTCTCAGCTTCCTGGTATTGGGCATCAGCGTTTTCATTTTCGCTTTCCGTATGATCATGCAGGTTATTGAGGGGAAAGTCATCGACCTCGATTTCAGCCTCGAAATCTTTATGATCGCCGTCAGCCTGGCCGTGGCCGCCATACCCGAAGGCCTTGTCGCCGTAGTCACCATCGTGCTTTCCATCGGCGTGACGAATATGTCACGCAAAAATGCGATTATCCGCAAGCTGACCGCTGTCGAGACGCTCGGCTGCGCGCAGATTATCTGCTCGGACAAAACGGGAACCCTGACGCAAAATAAAATGACCGTTACCGACCATTACGGTGACGAGGAGGCGCTTTTGGCGCGCGCCATGGCCCTTTGTTCGGACGCGGAAATCGACGCCGATGGCGCGGTAACGGGGGAACCGACCGAGGCCGCGCTCGTCAATTACGCCATGACGCTCGGCTTGAATAAAAACGGGCTGAAAGAAACTCATCCCCGCGTCGGGGAGGCGCCGTTTGACTCCATGCGAAAAATGATGTCCACCGTTCACAAAGACGGCGACGGCTTCATCCAGTTCACAAAAGGGGCCCCGGACGAGTTGCTGAAAAAATGCGTTTCCGTGCGTATGGACGGCGATATCTTTCCGTTGACCGCGGAGCTTATCGACAAAATCACGACCGACAACAAGCGCATGGCCGGCAAGGCGCTTCGCGTTTTATGCGCCGCTTACCGCCGGTACGACAGCCTGCCGGCTTCTTTTGAACCGGCGGCTCTTGAACAGGATTTGATCTTCATCGGCCTGACCGGTATGATTGACCCGGTGCGACCGGAGGTAAGGGCTGCCATCGAGGAATGCCGCAGCGCGGGCATCACCCCGGTGATGATCACCGGTGACCACCGCGACACCGCCGTGGCCATCGCCATGGAGCTCGGTATCATCGACGACCCGGACGAAGCGATTACAGGCGCTCAGCTCGGCGCCATGAGCGATGAGGAGTTCTCCTCCAAAGTCGATAAAATTTATGTCTACGCCCGCGTGCAGCCGGAGCACAAGGTGCGCATCGTGAAAGCGTGGCGTGAAAAGGGCATGGTCACGGCCATGACCGGCGACGGCGTCAATGACGCGCCGTCGATCAAATCCGCCGACATCGGCGTCGGCATGGGCATCACGGGGACGGATGTGACCAAGAATGTCGCCGACATGGTGCTCGCTGATGACAACTTCGCGACCATTGTCACCGCCGTTTCGGAAGGCAGGCGCATTTATGACAACATCCGCAAAGCGATTCAGTTTCTTCTCGGTTCGAACCTCAGCGAAGTCGTCTCCATATTTTTTGCCACACTTTTCGGCTTTATCATTCTCAAGCCGGTCCACCTGCTGTTTATCAACTTGGTGACGGACAGCCTGCCCGCGTTAGCCCTCGGCATGGAGAAACCCGAAAGGGACATCATGCGCCGCCGGCCGCGCGACGCGAAGGAAGGCATTTTCGCCGGGGGAATGGGGCTCGATATCCTGTATCAGGGCGTTCTTGTTTCGGCGCTGACCGTTCTCGCATACTTCATCGGCGAGCGGCTTGAAACCGGCGCCTGGCAGATAATCAAGCTTCCGCTGGAAAGCCGCGAGGGCATCACCATGGCGTTTTTGACCATGTCGATGTGCGAGATTTTCCATTCCTTCAACCTTCGCTCCCAAAGGGGTTCCGTTTTGTCCACAACTCTGAAGGGCAGCCACAATAAACTGCTGTATTTCGCCATGATCGCCTCGCTCGTTCTGACAACCGCCATCATCTACATCCCGCCTCTGGCGTCTGCCTTCGATTTCAGCCACATCACCGCGCTGGAATACGGGATATCCCTGGCTCTGGCCTTTATGGTTCTGCCGGTTGTCGAAATTGTCAAGGCGTTTCAGCGGCTCGCGGCGAAAAGAAAACGGTAACGCGGCTGTAAAAGAAAACCGGGGGGCGGATTGATTTCCGCTCCCCGGTTCGTCTTCATTGCTCAGAACATGTCCCGTTTCCAAAGGAAGAAAAACGCGATGACCGAGGCGACAAGCGAAATGCAGACCACAATGGCGAAGCCCAAGATATTCCCTTCCCAGGGCACGCCGACATTCATGCCGAAAAAGCTCGCGATCATCGTCGGAATGGCGAGAACGATGGTGATGGACGTCAGGATTTTCATGACCATGTTCAGGTTGTTGGAGATAATCGACGCGAACGCGTCCATCATGCCGCTGAGAATCGAGCTGTAGATATTGGCCATTTCAATGGCTTGCTTGTTCTCGATGATGACATCCTCGAGCAGATCCTGGTCCTCCTCGTATTTCTTCAAGGCTTTGCCGCGAAGCAGTCGTTCCAGGACCATCTCATTGGATTTCAGGGAGGTCGTAAAGAATACCAGCGACTTCTCCAGCTGCAGCAGGATGAACAGTTCCTTGTTCCGCATCGATTTGCGCAGAGTTCGCTCGGCCTCATCGTTTCGTTTGTCAATCAGGCGCAGATAACGCAAAAACTCTTTGGAGGCGATGAACAGAATCTGGAAGGTGAACCGGGTGTGTTTGTATGTGAAAAACTCCTTCAGGCGGTTTTGTTTGATAACCTCGGTGATTTCGTTTTTACGGAAACTGACGGTGACAATGTAGTCACCTTTGACGATAATGCCCATGGGCATGGTTTCGTAGACATGGGTGCCGTCGTCCTCATAAACATAAGGGATGTCGATGACCACGAGCGTTTGGTCGTCCTCGACGTCGATATGCGGTTTTTCCTCATCGTCGAGCGGGTCACGGATAAAATTCGGCAGAATACCCAGATCGTTTTCGACCATGGCGATTTCATCCGGTTTTGGCGCATAAAGATTGACCCAGCAGCCTTTTTCAATCGCGTTGATTTTAACAAGCTCGCCGGTTTCGGCGGTTTTAAAAATCTCGAGCATCGGCCTGACCCCCGCGGTTTTTGTAATGCTGAAACAGTATACACTATTTTACACGGGTTGAAAAGTAAAAAATAAATTAGATTGCTTGCCTGTAGATTGCTTGCTTGCGCCAAAGTAAAGAAGAAAAAAATGTATGGTAAGTTTAATGTTTGCTGAGTTTCTCAATTCCTTTAATAGATGCAGGTGCTATTAGAAAGGCAGTCATTATCAGGACATGCTTTTTCGTAAGGCACCCTCTTTTTTTTGCCTGTTTGAACAACTCCCTAAAGAAACGTTTGGTTATTTCTTTACAATAGGCAACATTAAAACCGTCGTAGCTTGTCATTAAATCAAACAGGGCTACACGGTAAAGATTATCGACAATTTGGGAATAATCGCAGCCTTTTTTTAGGAAAAACTCCAGATGTTCCTTGTACATACGATTAATCGTTTCCGCATAGTTTCTTTGTATACTCTCCGATTGCCTGCACCTTGTTAAACTCCCCGGCCGATTATAAACATAGTAAAGTCTCCGGTCGGTCGTAACAATACAATGTGCACGGTCGAGCAGATAAGGGAAAATAATCATGTCTTCTGCCTTGTGAACAGTTTCATCAAATCGAATGTCGCTGCCGAACAACTCTTTTTTGTAAATTTTCCAACCTACCCCGGTTGGACAATAACCTATATATTCAAAAGACTTGTGAGTCAAATATTTATAATACAAATCTTTTCCGGAAAGCACTTTTATCTCGTAATGGTCCCTGTCGGGTTCACAGTAATCCCTTTTGTCCGTGCCGCG
>DAITOC010000082.1:0-6942 GCA_036834305.1 Clostridiales bacterium | reverse complement strand
AATTTTGTGTGGTAACTTTATTCTAACCGATGTGCTCTATTCCTGCTCGTTTTTTTCTCCTTACTGTCCAATATGTATTGTAACCCTACACGGGTACATCTTTGAATCATTTGAATGCCCTTGACGCAAAAGCATGTATAATTTATAATAATTAAATTATCGGGTATAAGGAGTCAACAACCGACAAGGGGGATGAATACGTTTGCCCAACCTGAAGCAGAATATTCGGAATTTCTGTATAATCGCCCACATCGACCACGGCAAATCCACATTGGCAGACAGGCTTTTAGAACTGACGGGATCCGTCGCCCTTCGGGATATGACGGCTCAGTTGCTCGATAAAATGGACCTCGAGCGCGAACGGGGCATTACCATTAAGGCACATGCCGTCAAGCTTGATTACAAAGCCCCCGACGGCAAGATGTATGCCCTCAATCTCATCGACACCCCCGGCCATGTGGACTTTAACTACGAGGTGTCCCGCTCACTGGCCGCCTGCGAGGGGGCCGTGCTTGTCGTTGACGCCTCCCAGGGTATCGAGGCGCAAACGCTCGCGAACACCTATCTCGCGCTCGATCATAATTTGGAAATCATACCCGTTATTAACAAGACGGACCTTCCCGCCGCGGAACCCGATCGCGTCGCGGCGGAAATTGAGGATATCATCGGCCTTGACTGTTCAAACGCGCCGCGCGTGTCCGCGAAAACCGGCTTGAATGTCGAGCGGGTTTTGGAGAGGATCGTCGCGGATGTGCCCGCCCCGACAGGCGACGAATCGGCGCCGCTAAAAGCGTTGGTGTTCGATTCGGTCTATGACAGTTATAAAGGAGTCATCGTCTATATCCGCCTGGTGGAGGGCAAGTTGAAAGCCGGCGATACCATGTGCATGATGGCGACCGGCGCGAAGTTTACGGTCGTCGAGGTGGGTTACATGCGAGCCACGCACATGGAACCCGCCGAAGAACTAACCGCGGGGGAGGTCGGTTATGTTACAGCCTCGATCAAAACAGTCAAAGAAGCCCGCGTCGGCGACACGGTGACGACCGCCGCCAACCCGGCGGCGGAAGCCCTTCCCGGCTATCGTAAGGTCAATCCTATGGTTTTCTGCGGCGTCTATCCGGCGGACGGCGCCGACTACGGCAACCTTCGGGATGCCCTTGAAAAACTGCAGCTTAACGACGCGTCCCTTTCTTTTGAGCCGGAAACATCCGGCGCGCTCGGGTTCGGTTTCCGTTGCGGCTTCCTTGGCCTTTTACACCTCGAAATCATTCAGGAACGCCTCGAACGGGAATATGACCTCGACCTGGTGATGACCGTACCGAGCGTCATCTATAAAATACACTTAACGGACGGCTCGGTGGTCGAAATCGACAACCCCACCCATTACCCCGACCCCGCGTCGATCGCCTTCAGCGAAGAGCCGTTCACATCCTCACACATCTATTCGCCGCCGGATTATGTCGGCGCCATCATGGAACTCTGCCAGGAACGCCGCGGCGTATTCAAAGACATCACCTATATCGCGTCGGACAGGGTGGACATTCACTATGAACTGCCGCTCAACGAGATCATATACGATTTCTTTGATTCACTGAAATCCCGCACAAAGGGCTACGCCTCATTGGATTATGAGTTGATCGATTACCGGCGGTCGAGCCTCGTGAAACTCGATGTTCTGCTCAACGGCGATGTGATTGACGCGCTTTCGTTTATCATCCATTCCGAAAAGGCTTACGGCAGGGCAAGAAAAATTGCCGAACGGCTCAAGGATAACATTCCGCGACAGATGTTTGAAATACCGATACAGGTAGCCATCGGCGGAAAAGTTATCGCGAGGGAAACGGTCAAGGCCATGAGAAAAGATGTTCTTGCCAAGTGCTACGGCGGCGATATCACCAGGAAGAAGAAACTTCTTGAAAAGCAAAAGGAAGGCAAAAAGCGCATGCGGCAGTTCGGTTCCGTCGAGGTCCCGCAGGAGGCGTTTATGGCGGTGCTCAAGCTTGACGATGTGTAATCCTGATTGTTTTTCGCGGGGCGGTTGTATTCCGCCCCGTTTGTGTTGCCCTCGACGAAAGGAAGTGCGGCGTTGGAGCCGGTAAAGAGCCCGATCGGTATTTATATTCACATCCCGTTCTGCCGCAGCAAATGCCCGTACTGTGATTTTTATTCCCTTACAGCGGATGAAAACGCCTTTGACGCGTACACAGCCGCGTTGATAACGTCAATCAAGCATTGGGCCCAAAAGTTAAACCGGCCGTTCGACACGCTGTATTTCGGCGGCGGCACGCCGTCACTCATCGGCGCCGAACGGCTTGCCCGTCTGGTCGACGCTTCGTTTTCCGCTTTCGGCGTTCAAAAACTCGACGGCGGGAGCAAGCCCCCGCCCTACAATATTGCGGATGGTTTTTCAGTAGGGCGGGGGCTTGCTCCCGCCGCAGCCGTGCCCGAGATAACCATTGAGTGCAACCCCCGCGATACAGGCGCCAAAGACTCCCGGTTCAATTTTCAAACGCTCCGGGCCGCCGGCGTCAACCGGATTTCCCTCGGCCTGCAATCCGCTGTCGAAGCCGAAAGAAAGTCTCTCGGCCGCCGGGGTACCGCGGACGATGTGACAAGGGCTGTCCGGCATGCCAAAGAGGCCGGTATAACAAACATTTCCCTCGACCTCATGCTCGGCATCCCCGCGCAGACATTAACGAGCCTTCGGCGTTCCATCGATTATTGCGCGAATGCCGGTGTCACCCATGTCAGCGCTTATATGCTGAAAATAGAAGCAGGCACACCGTTCGCCGCGCGGCGCGGCAGCCTAAAGCTGCCCGAGGAGGATGAAATCTGTGAATTCTACCTAAAAGCCTGCGAAGAACTGGAAAAGGTCGGCTTTTCTCAGTACGAAATTTCAAATTTCGCCAACCCGGGTTTTGAAAGCAGGCATAACCGGAAGTATTGGAACTGCGAAGAATACCTTGGGATAGGCCCCGCCGCCCATTCGTTTATCGACGGCAGACGGTTTTTTTATGAACGGAATTTGGAGGGCTTTCTGGCCGGCCGCGAGCCCGCGGCCGACGGGGAAGGCGGCAGCTTTGAGGAATACGCCATGCTTCGCCTGCGCTTGAACGAAGGTTTAACTCAGAGTGAAACACTCGGCCGTTTCGGCTATGGCATACCCGAAGCGATGCGAGAGCGCGCTAAGCAATACGCTGAGCAGAATCGGCTTGTTTCGGATGGCAAGGGTATACGCCTTACATCAAAAGGCTTTCTGTTATCCAACAGGATTATCGCCGATTTGCTGGATTGATAACTTCGTCTATATATTGTCTTGAATTCATTAACAAAGAGTTTACATTTATTATATTGACAAAGATTGCCGCCGGCGGTATAGTATATTCAGGGTTAGCACTCGAATGATAAGAGTGCTAAGCGTTAGCAGTCAACAGAAGACGAGGCGGTCGGAATGGAGCTGAACGAACGAAAACAAAAAATCCTTGCGGCGGTTATCGAGTTGTATGTCGAAACCGGTGAACCCGTCGGGTCCAAACTGCTTTCGTCCAAACTCGGCCTTGGCCTTTCCTCGGCGACAATTCGCAACGAAATGTCCGAGTTGGCCGCCATGGGCTTTTTGGAGCAGCCGCACACCTCCGCGGGGCGGATTCCTTCCCACATGGGCTATCGTTATTATGTCGACCGGCTTATGGGCAAGCTTCAGCTCGATGACAACCAACGCCGCCGTATCGAAGCCGGTGTAACCCTTAAAGAGGGGGATCCTGAACGGCTTCTTGAAAAAGCCGGTGAGGTGCTCGCGGATTTGACAAACTGCGCCACCGTTTCGACCATGCCCGGCGGGGAAGGCGTTTTGATACGCCGTGTCGAGATGGTGCCGGTCGGCGCGAGAACCGCTATGCTTGTTCTTTTGACAACGGGCGGTGTCATACGCAGCCGGATTTGCCGGCTTGACAACGAACTTGAGAACTCAACGATTGAGACATTCTATAACCTGTCCGCGGCACAGCTCAACGGCAAGCCCGTCACCAGCATTAACACGGCGATGCTGCAGACTCTCGCGGCATCTCTCGGTCCCGAAGCCCTCACGATGCTTCCTCTGCTTGCCGCCGTGGCGGACCTTGCGGCCGAGGCGGAGGATACGGAGATTTTGCTTGAAGGCCAGTCAAATCTTCTCAATCACCGCGATTATGAAGGCACCGCGTTCGAATTGCTGGAGTTTTTGAACAAGGCAAAGCCGCTCAACCATCTGATATCTTCGAGCAAAAACGAGCTGGATATTCACATTGGTAAAGAGAATTTGTACCGCCAGCTTGAAAAATCCAGTGTTATATTGGCACGATATACAATAGGCATCAAAGAAGGCGGCGCCATCGGCCTGATAGGGCCGACAAGAATCGACTACTCGAAAATCATACCGAGCGTCAAATACCTGACAGATCTGGTCGGCAAGCTTCTCACCGAGGCGCTCGAGGATTAAATACGGAACCAAACGGAGGATGCAGGAATGCCGAAAAAAAAGAGAGAAGGCCAAACGGAGGAAACCTTAAACGCGCCGGATAACAGCGCGCCAGAAAGTGAGCAGGCAGCGCAGCCAAAGCCCAAAGAAGCCGCAAAAGAAAATCCGCGCGTAAAGGAACTTGAAACCCTGCTCGCCGAAACGAACGGCCAACTGCTCAGGCTCGCGGCGGAATATGACAACTACAAAAAACGCACACAAAGGGAAAAGGACGAACTCTACACATCATCAAAAGCGGATATACTTTCTATGCTGCTGCCGGTCTTTGATAATTTCGAAAGGGCCGAAAACAACAAAGAAGCCGGTTTTGAGGACTATAAAAAGGGTGTCGGCATGATCTTCGGCCAGTTAAGCGAAATTCTCGCAAAAATCGGCCTGGAACCGTTCGGTCAAAAAGGCGACAACTTTGACCCGAATATCCACAACGCCGTCATGCATTCGCAGGATGAAACCCTGCCGGAGAACACCGTGGTGGAGGTCTTCTACAAAGGGTATAAAATCGGCGATAGAGTGATTCGCCCCGCGACGGTCAGCGTCGTCAATTAAAACAGAGGTCAGTTTTTTATTATATTCACAACAGTCAAGGAGGAAAAAGCATATGGCAAAAATTATCGGAATCGATTTAGGCACGACCAATTCCTGTGTTGCCGTTATAGAGGGCGGCGAGCCCGTTGTTATCGCTAACGCGGAAGGGTCCAGAACAACACCTTCGGTCGTTGCGTTCGGAAAAAACGGGGAGAGATTGGTCGGCCAGGTCGCCAAAAGACAGGCGATTACCAACCCCGACAGGACGGTCAGCTCCATTAAAAGGCAGATGGGCAGCGATTTCCGCACGAACATTGACGGCAAGAAATTCACCCCGCAGGAGATTTCCGCGATGATTCTTCAAAAACTGAAGACCGACGCGGAAGCGTATCTCGGCGACAAAGTCACCGAGGCGGTGATTACCGTCCCGGCTTACTTCACCGACGCGCAGCGCCAGGCAACCAAAGACGCCGGCCGTATCGCGGGCCTTGAAGTCAAACGAATTATCAACGAGCCGACAGCGGCGGCGCTTTCCTACGGCATTGACAAAGAGAACGACCAGAAGGTCATGGTGTACGATTTGGGCGGCGGCACCTTCGATGTCTCGATTATCGAGATGGGCGACGGCGTGCAGGAGGTCCTGGCAACAGCCGGCAACAATAAGCTTGGCGGCGACGACTTCGACCAGAGGGTCATCAATTGGCTTGCCGACGAGTTCAAAAAAGAGAACGGCATCGATCTGCGCGGCGACAAAATGGCTATGCAAAGGCTTAAGGAAGCCGCAGAAAAAGCAAAAATTGAGCTTTCCGGCTTGACGACTTCCACCGTCAGCCTTCCGTTCATCACCGCCGACGCCGCGGGTCCGAAACACCTTGAAACCACGCTGAGCAGGGCAAAATTTAACGAATTAACCGCGGACTTGGTCGAAGCGACCATGGGGCCGGTACGCCAGGCAGTGTCGGATTCAGGCTTGAAAGTCTCTGACCTCCATAAAGTTCTGCTGGTCGGCGGTTCCACACGCATCCCTGCGGTTCAGGACGCTATCCGGAAGTTCACCAACATGGAGCCGTTCAAAGGCATCAACCCCGACGAATGCGTCGCCGTCGGCGCCGCGCTGCAGGCCGGCGTTCTCGGCGGCGATGTCAAAGGCCTGCTGCTGCTCGACGTGACCCCGCTGTCGCTCGGCATCGAGACGCTCGGCGGCGTCAGCACGAAAATCATCGATAGAAATACCACCATACCGGTGAAAAAGAGCCAGGTTTTCTCCACCGCTTCGGATAACCAGCCGTCCGTCGAAGTGCATGTGCTGCAAGGCGAACGGGAGTTCGCCAAAGATAACAAGACTCTCGGTGTGTTCCATCTTGACGGCATCATGCCGGCGAGAAGAGGCGTTCCGCAGATCGAGGTCACCTTTGACATCGACGCCAACGGCATCGTGCATGTTTCCGCCAAAGATAAGGGCACGGGCAAGGAACAATCCATTTCGATCACCGCTTCGTCGAATATGTCCAAGGATGACATCGAGAAGGCCGTGCGCGAGTCCGAACAGTTCGCGCAGGAAGATAAGCAGCGCCGTGAAGAGGTCGACACCCGCAACGCCGCGGACCAGATGGTCTACCAGTGTGAAAAACTCGTCAGCGAAGAAGGCGACAAGTTCTCCGATGATGATAAGAATGAAATCAACGAGAAGATCGACGCGCTCAAGGAAGCGCTGAAAGGCCAGGACATTAACCTCATCAAGTCCAGGCAGGAAGAACTCACCAAAAAGTTCTATGAGGTATCCGAAAAGCTTTATAAATCGGCGCAGGACGCCGGAGCGCAGGGAGGCCCCGGCGGTTTTGACGGCGGGCCGGAAGGGTTCGCCGGCAACCAGGGCGGTTATGACCCGGGCGCCGACGGCT
>DAITOC010000081.1:0-7255 GCA_036834305.1 Clostridiales bacterium | reverse complement strand
GTGGCCATCCGCTCCATCCGCAGGGACGGCATCGAGAAGCTCAAGAAAATGGAAAAAGCGTCCGAAATCACCGAGGATGACCTGAAGGACGGTGAAAAGGAACTTCAGGAGATAACGGACAAATTTACCAAGGAAATCGATACCGTGGCCGCCGCGAAAGAAACGGAAGTAATGGAAATCTGACGGGAGTGAATATGAACAAAGGCCGAACTCTCCCCGCGCACATAGCCATTATTATGGATGGAAACGGCCGCTGGGCGAAACGGCGCGGCTTGCCGCGTTCGGAAGGGCATAAACAGGGCGGCCGGGCTTTTCGAAAAATCTGCGAATACGCCGCCGATATTGGCGTCCGGTATATCACATTCTACGCGTTTTCGACCGAGAACTGGGCGCGTCCCGCCGACGAAGTGGCGGTGATTATGGAGCTTTTCCGGGAATACCTGTTCGAGGCGAAGGACCGGAAAGAAGAAAACCGCCAAAAAGGGTTTCGAATCCGGTTCATCGGCGACACATCGCGGCTGCCCGAAGACATCCGGGCGCTTGCCGCGCAAATTGAGAAGGAATCCGAAAAGGAAGTGAAAACAACCGTCAACCTGGCGGTCAACTATGGCGGCCGGCAGGAAATTCTCCGCGCGGCAGCGCTTCTTGCGGACAGCGCCAAACGCGGGGAAATACAACCGGGCGAAATAACGCTCGGGGATATCGAAAGCCGGCTGTATACCGCCGGCCAGCCGGCCCCCGATCTGATTATCCGGCCGAGCGGCGAATACCGGCTGTCCAATTTTTTGGTCTGGCAGTCGGCCTATTCCGAATTTTGGTTCACCGATGTGCTTTGGCCGGATTTTACGACGGCCGATCTGGACGCGGCGATCGAAGACTATAACAAACGGGAAAGGCGGTACGGCGGATTGGGGTGAAACCGCCGGGGCGGCGATTCAATTTTGAATGAGAAGGTAAGATATGAAGCAGAAAGTGGGTACGGGACTGTTGTGGGGCGCGGTTGCGCTTATTGTCCTTTTTTTTGTGGAATCTCCGGCGATATGCGTGTTGCTGACATTTTTTTGCGTGCTGGCTGTTTATGAAATCGAAAGGGTGGCGGGTGTCAAAAACCCGGCGGTCATCGCGGCAAGCCTCGTTTTCGCGGGCATGGTTCCGGTTTTAACGGAATACGGCCAAATACTTGACAAAATAAAGATACCCCCCGTTTTTTTTATTGCCCTCTATGCGATGCTTATGTTAACGCTTATGCTGGCCAAATTTGAAACGACCAAATTCGAGCATATCGCCATCAGCGTGTTCGCTTCCGTCGCTGTTCCGTTCGCCCTTTCCACCGTTGTTTTAGTCAGGGATATCGCGCCTGCGGAACATAAAGGCTTCATGGTGTTTTTCGGCCTTTCCTGCGCGATGCTGACCGATGTGTTCGCGTACTTTACGGGCGTCAAACTGGGTAAGCACAAACTCGCGCCGAAGATCAGCCCGAAGAAGACGGTGGAAGGCGCTGTCGGAGGAATCGTGGGCACGGCTGTGATCAATACGGCGCTTGTCCTGATCCTGAACAAGTTCGTGTTCGATGAGCCTTTCATGCGCTTCAGGGTACTCATTCCTTTGTCCGTCGGCCTTTCGGTTATCGGTATGCTCGGTGACTTGTCCGCCTCCGTGCTGAAAAGGAACTACGGCGTCAAAGACTACGGCACGATCATGCCCGGCCACGGCGGCATCATGGACCGCTTTGACAGCAGCTCATTCGTCATGCCATGCCTGTATATGTTCCTGGTTCTGGAAAAGACCTTTCGCTGAAGATCATGCCGCGCGGCCGCGGTTTTTGTCGCAGGGCAGCATACCACGCTGCCCGTGTGCGTATTTTTAGGGCGGGTGGTGTCATGGTGAAGAAAGTCGGCGTTCTCGGCTCGACGGGCTCCATTGGCGTTCAAACTCTTGAAGTCGCGAGGCTCAGAGGGTTTGATGTTATCGCGCTGGCCGCGCATTCGGATTATAAAACCGTCGAAAACCAGCTGCGCGCGTTCAAACCCGCCATGGCTGCCATGGCCGACGAAACGGCGGCGGCCGAACTGAAAACCCGCGTGAGGGACACATCCGTTAAAATCCTGTCCGGCATGGAAGGCGTCTGCGAGTGCGCCGCCGCGGGGGCCGACACCGTCCTCAACGGCATCGTGGGAATGGCCGGCCTCCGGCCGACGTTGGCCGCTGTCGGCGCCGGCAGCGACATCGCCTTGGCGAACAAAGAAACCCTTGTCGCCGCCGGGCGCTTTGTTATGGAAAAAGCCGCCGAAAAAGGCGTGAAAATTCTGCCGGTCGACAGCGAGCATTCGGCGGTTTTTCAGGCTCTTCAAGGCTGTTCGAATACAAAGGACATAAAGAGAATTATCCTGACCGCTTCGGGGGGGCCATTCTTCGGCAAAACGGCGGCTGAACTTGAGAATGTCACCGCCTCCCAAGCGCTCAACCACCCCAATTGGAGAATGGGCGCGAAAATCACCGTCGACTCCGCGACCATGATGAACAAAGGCCTTGAGCTCATTGAAGCGGTGTGGCTTTTCGGTGTGCGGCCCGAAAAAGTGGATATACTTGTACACAGGCAGAGCGTTGTCCATTCCCTTGTTGAATTTTGCGACAATTCCGTGTTGGCCCAGCTCGGCGTGCCGGATATGCGCATCCCGATTCAGTACGCGCTGACATACCCGGACCGTTACGAATCGCCCGTCAGGCAACTAAACCTTGAGGAGTGGGGAACGCTGACCTTTGACGCGCCGGACCACGAAACGTTTCCGGCGATGAACCTTTGCCGCCGCGCGGTTACCCTGGGCGGGTTGCGGCCCGCCGCCGCCAACTCGGCCAACGAAGAGGCCAACAGGCTTTTTCGGGAAGGCAAAATACAGTTCACGCAAATCGTCCGGGAGGTTGAACAGGCCGTCGAAGCCGCGCCGGCAGCCATTGACTATACGCTCGACGATGTCATGGAAACCGACCGGCTCATCAGAACCCGCGTCATTGAAAACGCGCGCAAATTCAGTTAAGGTGGTAACCCGATGTTATTAACCGTTATGTCGTCCCTTTCCGCCGTGTGGAGCAAAGCCTGGCCGTTTCTGGTCGCGATTTTGTTTTTCGGCGTCATCATTATGGTGCACGAACTCGGCCACTTCGTCTTCGCGAAACTGTTTAAGGTCAAGGTCAACGACTTCGCGCTGGGCATGGGGCCGGCCTTGTTGAAGTTTGTCAAAGGCGACACGACTTACGCCCTGCGCCTGTTCCCGATCGGCGGCTACTGCAATATGGAGGGTGAGGACGAGGAAAGCGCCGACACAAAGTCGTTTTCTCAAAAGCCGGTCTGGCAGCGTTTTATCATTGTCGCCGCCGGCGCCACCGTCAACCTGCTCCTCGGCTTTCTGCTCGTTGTCGTTATGCTCAGCCGGCAGGATTTAATCGGCACGCCGAACATCAAATCGTTTTACGAAAACGCGTCGAGCGCCGCGACCGGCCTGAAAGAAGGCGATCGGATTTTAGAGATTGACGGCAAACGCGTCTTTTCGCAGTACGATGTCAGTTTTTTGATGATGAGGGGCAAAGACGGCGTCATCGACTTCCGCGTCGAACGCGGCGGCAAAAAGATGGATGTCAACGATGTTCGTTTTGAAACCCGCGAGATAGAAGGCAAGACGGTGATCGTTTACGATTTCATCATTGTGGGGGTCGAGCCATCGTTCTTCAATGTCGTCAAAGCGTCCGCCGTCGAAACGCTTTCCATTGCCCGGATTGTCTGGATCAGCCTTTTCGATTTGGTCACGGGCCGGTACGGCTTATCGGAAATATCCGGGCCAATCGGCGTTGTCAGCTTTATCGCCGAAGCCGCCGAGGAATCCGTGAAGACCGATTTGACGCCGGTGCTGAGCCTTATGGCGCTGATATCGGTCAATATCGGCATCTTCAATTTGCTGCCCGTTCCCGCTCTCGACGGCGGCCGGCTGTTCTTCATGCTCATTGAAATCATATTGCGCAAGCCCGTGCCCCAGAAGTACGAGCGGTGGATACACGCGGCAGGCCTCATCGCGCTGTTTATTTTTATGGCGGTCATTTCGCTGAAGGATATTCTTTCTCTGATCAGGGGGTGAGCGGGTTGATTCAACGCAGGAAAAGCCGGCCGGTGAAAGCCGGAGCCCTGGCCATCGGCGGGGATTTCCCCGTCACGGTCCAGTCTATGCTCAACCGGAACCCGCGGGATATCGAGGCCAATGTCCGGCAGGCCGCGGAGCTTGAGGCGGCCGGCTGCGATATCGTGCGTGTCGCCGTGCCGGACAGGGAAGCGGTGAAACTTATCCCCGCTCTCAAAGCCGCCGTCAACATGCCGGTGGTGGCGGATATCCACTTCGATTACCGCCTCGCTCTCGAAAGCGTCGCCGCGGGCGCGGACAAAATTCGCGTCAATCCCGGCAACATCGGCGGCGAAGACCGCGTCAAAGCCGTGGCGGACGCCTGCCGGGCAAAAAACATCCCCATACGAATCGGCGTCAACTCCGGTTCCGTCGAGAAGTGTTTGCTTGAAAAATACGGCGGCCCAACACCGCGCGCGATGGCCGAGAGCGCCATGAACCACGCCCGCCTTCTCGAAAAATACGATTTTGAGGATATTGTTCTCTCACTGAAATCATCGGATGTCGCCTCGACGGTGGAAGCCTATGAAACCGCTGCGGAGCTGTGTGATTATCCGTTACATCTCGGCGTAACGGAGGCGGGCACGGCGCGCATGGGGCTCATCAAATCGAGCGCGGGCATCGGCGCGTTGCTGTTGCGGGGCATCGGCGACACGATACGCGTTTCGCTGACCGACGAACCCGTCCGCGAAGCCGCCGCCGGGCTCAACATCTTAAAAGCCGTCGGCCTGAGAACGGATTCGCCCGTCCTTGTTTCCTGCCCGACCTGCGGCCGTACGCGCATTGACATCATTTCCCTCGCCGGTGAAGTCGAGAAGCGGCTGGCCGGCTGTAAGAAGAAGATAAAAGTGGCCGTCATGGGCTGCGCGGTGAACGGACCGGGCGAGGCGAGGGAGGCCGACATCGGCATCGCGGGCGGCGACGGCTGCGCGCTGCTGTTTAAAAAGGGGGAGATTATCCGAAAAGTGCCCGAAGAGGATATTGTCGACGAATTGATGAAAGAAATTGAACGGTTTGAAGCGCCATAAACCCGGGGGTTGAAATGAGAAAGAAGAATTTTTCGTCTGTTTTCGGCGATTACATACACGATAAAGAATTGGCTGCCTGTCTCGAGCGCGGCGTAGTAACGAATTACGCGTTTGTCAAAGAGACCCGTTCGGTGAGAATCGCGGTGGAATTTCCCGAACCGGTCGATTTGAAGAAAATCAGGGAAGCCGAACGTTGGATTCAAAGCGGAGCGGGCCTGCGTGAAGTCATTGTCGAAGCGGTGTTTCCCGCTTCGTCCGCCGCCACGGCAATGCCTGCCGCGGAAATACCTGCCGCGGCAATACCCGCCGCGGAAATACCTGACGCCGCGGCAATACCCGTTGCCGCCATACCCGCCGCCGCGGGGTCCGGTAAGGCTGCCGGTATCAAAGTCCGGCAAGTCAAAAGCGATGAGGAGCGGATGTTTGGGGATTTGCCGATTCTCAAGAAAAAAGCGCGCGTCGTCTTCGGCAACTCCGTCCGAAACCGGCCGATGCCCATTGCGGATGTCCGGCCGGAGGACGGTACGGCCGTTGTTTGGGGCGAGGTGTTCTCTTTTGAAAGCAAGGTGACCAAAGACGGCAGAAGCAATATCATCACTTTTCACCTTACCGATTACACGGGCTCGTACACCGTGAAAATATTTGAACAAAGAGAATATTGTGAAGAGGTCGTAAAAAAAATCAAGGACAAGTCCCATGTCCTTCTCAAAGGCAGAATCGCTTTTGACTCGTATTTAAAAGATTACTGCATCAACCCGACATCCATCATGCTTGTCTGTGTCGAGGGGGAAACGGACGACGAGCCCGAGAAGCGTGTCGAGTTGCATCTGCACACCAATATGTCCGATCTCGACGGCATATCCGCTGTCAGCGCATATATACAAAGGGCCTCCGAATGGGGGCACAAAGCCATAGCGGTCACCGACCATGGCGTCGTTCAGGCTTATCCCGAAGCCATCGCCGCGGCCAATCGCTTCGGCGTCAAAGTGATCTATGGCATGGAAGGGTATTACTTCGACGACACGGCCGAATTTGACGGCAAACCGCCGACGCACCACATTATCCTTCTCGTCAAAAATCAAACAGGCATTAAGAATCTGTACAAACTCGTTTCCCTTTCCAACCTCCGGTACTTCTACCGCAAGCCGCGTATCCCCAGAAGCGAGCTCGCGAGCCGCCGCGAAGGCCTGATTGTCGGCAGCGCCTGCAACGCCGGGGAACTGTACAGCGCCGTCCTTGACGGCAAACCCCGCGGCGAGTTGCTTTCTATCGCGTCGTTTTATGACTTCTTGGAAATTCAACCCGAATCAAACAATGAATTTCTGATTCGGGAAGGCAGAGTCGACGGCGTCGAGGGCCTTCACAGCATCAACCGGACAATTGTCAGCTTGGCGGGGGAACTCGGCGTTCCCGTCGTTGCGACCGGTGACGCGCACTACCTTGACCGAAAAGACAGCGTTTTCCGGGAGGTTCTGATGACCGCCAAGGGTTTTGACGACGCCGCTTTCCAGCCCCCGCTGTATTTCCGGACAACGCGGGACATGCTCAACGAATTCGCTTATCTCGGCGAGGAAAAGGCCTATGAGGTCGTGGTGAAAACCCCGAACCTCATCGCGGACATGACCGAGAGCGTCGAGCCGTTAAAAACCAAAACCTATCCGCCGAAATTGGAGGGCGCGGAAGAGACCCTCATTGACATCTGCCAACAACGCGCGAAAGCGATATACGGTGACCCGCTGCCCGCTTATGTCGACGAGCGCCTGAACAAAGAACTGGATTCCATCATCAAGAACAACTTCGCGCTGATGTATGTCGCCGCCCAAAAACTCGTCGCTTTTTCCGAGGAAAACGGGTATTCCGTCGGTTCGCGCGGTTCCGTCGGCTCCTCCTTCGTGGCGTTCGCCGCCGGGATTTCCGAAGTCAACCCGCTGCTGCCGCATTATGTCTGCCCCTCGTGCAAACAAAGCGAGTTTATTACGGACGGCTCGGCCGGTTCGGGCTTTGACCTGCCGCCGAAAACCTGCGAACGCTGCGGCGCGGCCATGCGCAGGGACGGGCACG
>DAITOC010000080.1:0-7345 GCA_036834305.1 Clostridiales bacterium | reverse complement strand
GCGTTGAGCTAGGCTGTACTAATCGGTCGAGGGCTTGACCATTGTTTGTTTCAACAGTTCAACACTTACGCGTTGCCTCGCTTTGTTCGGTTTTCAGGGTACGGAAACGAGCAAATTATGAGCCTTCGGCTGTTGCCGAAGGCTTTCTTTCTTTGGTATAATAGGCATGGACTAAATTTTCTCTTTCAGTTAACAGTTTGGTAATGATTGTGTGTTAAAATTTTACAAAAATCAAAAGGTGATTCGATTGAACATTCTCGTCACACTCGACCACGGTTATATCGAACCCCTCCGCGTGATGCTCGCCTCGCTTTGCGACAGTAACCCGGGCGCGGAGTTAAAAATATTTGTCGCGCATATATCCCTGACACCGGCGGACCTTGACCGAATACGCTCGGCGGTGAAGCCGGGCAGCTGCGAAATCGTCGATGTCCGGGTGCCGGAAGAAGAGTACCCGAATCTGCCGTTTACGAAAAGATGGCCCAAGGAGGCTTGCTTGCGGATTTTCGCGGCTCATATTCTGCCGGATATTGATAAAATTCTTTACCTGGACCCGGACTTGATCGTCATCAACCGGATTGAGCCGCTGTACGATATCGATTTGGGCTCGAACTTTTTCGCGGCGAGCACCCATATGTTCGAGCCGATGCAATACTTGTGCCGGGTCAGGCTGAAGATGGCGAAAGACAGCGTTTACATAAACTCCGGCGTGATGCTGATGAACCTCTCGCAGCTTCGCCGTGAGCAAAAGGTTCGGGAGGTGTACGATTATGTGCTTGAAAACAAACAAAAGCTCATCCTCTATGACCAGGATATCCTCAACGGCATGTATTCCGACAGGACGCTCGCGGTCGACCCCCTGCGGTATAATCTGGATGACAGATACTTTAAACTCTACAACCTCTTTCAGACTGAGCAAAAGGACCGGATCGATTACGGCTGGGTGAAAGACAACACCGTCATTCTTCACTTCTGCGGCAAGGAAAAACCGTGGAATCCGGATTATGACGGCAAACTCGGGGAATTGTTTTATCCCAAGTACGCCGATATGGTGAAATAAGCGCGAAACAAAACCGCCACCCGGTATACGGTCGGCGGTTATTATTTCGGACGCCGCGTATGGCGTTTCTACTTATCTTTAATCTTCTCCCAATACTCCTTCGCCGCCTGTTCGTTCTTGTTATCGCCGTATTCGTAGTATTTGGCGTGCTTGAGCGAATCGGGCAGGTATTGCTGTTTAACCCAATGCCCGGGGTAATCGTGCGGGTATTCGTAAAACCGGCCTTTGACCGGGTTGTCCTCCCCGTCGAAGTGCTTGTTCTGAAGCTGCCGCGGCACGGGCCCCGCGCGGCCGTTTTCAACATCCGCCATGGCGGCGGCAATGGCGTTGTAAGCGGAGTTTGATTTCGGCGCGCTGCAGACGAGGATGACCGCATTGGCGAGAGGAATGCGCGCCTCGGGCAGGCCGACGGCCATCGCGATGTCGACCGCGGCTTTGACAATGGGGATGATGTTTGGGAAAGCGAGGCCGACATCCTCGCAGGCGCAGACCAGAAGGCGGCGGCAGGCGGAAGGCAGGTCGCCCGCCTCAAGCAGGCGCGCCAGATAGTGGATCGCCGCGTCCGCGTCGGAGCCGCGCATGGATTTTTGATAAGCGGAGACGATGTCATAATGCTCGTCCCCCTCGCGGTCATAGCGTATGGCGCTTTTCTGCGTCAGGCTTGCCGCCGCGTCAAGGGTAACGAGGAGCCGCCCGTCCTTCTTCGGCGCGGACAGCACACACAGCTCCACGGCGTTGATGGCTTTGCGAACATCGCCGCCGCAGGCTTTGGCGATGTGGGGCACCACGCCGTCCCCGATGTCGAGTTCCTCCCCGCGCTCTTCGCGCATAAACGCAAACGCCCGTTCCACCGCGGGGACGATGTCCTCCGGCGTGACGGGCTTGAACTCGAAAACAGTCGAGCGGCTTAAGACCGCGTTGTAAATGTAAAAATACGGGTTTTCGGTGGTGGACGCGATGAGCGTGATGGCGCCGTTTTCGATGAACTCCAGCAGCGTCTGCTGCTGTTTTTTATTGAAATACTGGATTTCGTCCAGATAAAGCAGAATGCCGTTGGGCGCGAGAAATGTGTCAAGCCGCGCGACCACGGCTTTGATATCCGCCGTGGAAGCCGTCGTGCCGTTGAGTTTGACGAGGCTTCGGTCGGTGTTCTTGGCGATGATGCCCGCGAGGGTGGTTTTGCCGACGCCGGAGGGGCCGTAAAAAACCATATTGGGCAGGCGGCCCGAAAGGATGATATTCCTTAAAGGCTTGCCTTCACCGAGCAAGTGGCTTTGGCCGACGATTTCGTCGATGGTTGCCGGACGCAGACGGTCGGCAAGGGGGGCGGACATCAAATCACCTTCCGGCGGAGTTTAGAGTCGCAGGGAATATTTTTGCAGGGGACGACCCCCGTGTCGTTCCGATTAAAATTCCAGCCGCTCCTCAATATACGAGGTGAGCTCGTCAATCGGCAGGCGGACCTGCTCCATGGAATCGCGCTCACGGACGGTTACTTTCTTATCTTCCAAAGAATCGAAATCAAAGGTGACGCAGAACGGCGTGCCGATTTCGTCCTGCCGGCGGTAACGCTTGCCGATGGAGCCCGCGTCGTCGTATTCGACGGTGAATTTTTTGCACAGGGCGGCGTAAATCTTAGACGCCTCATCGCCGAGTTTCTTTGACAGCGGCAGCACCGCGGCTTTGACAGGCGCGAGGGCGGGATGAAGGCGTAAAACCACGCGCGTGTCGTTCTTTTCGGCGTCAATGACTTCCTCGTCGTACGCGTCGCACAGGAAGGCAAGGGCCACGCGGTCCGCGCCGAGGGAGGGCTCGATGACGAACGGCAGGTATTTCTCGTTCGTTTCCTGGTCGAAATACTCGAGGCTCTTGCCCGAGGTGTTCTGGTGCTGCGTCAGGTCAAAATCCGTGCGGCTCGCGACGCCCCACAACTCGCCCCAGCCGAACGGGAATAAAAACTCAAAGTCGGTTGTGGCGTTTGAATAATGGGACAGCTCTTCTTTTTCATGGTCGCGCAGGCGAAGGTTTTCCTCCTTGAGCCCCAGGGAGAGCAGCCATTCCTTGCAGAAATTTTTCCAATAGGCAAACCACTCGAGTTCGGTGCCCGGTTTGCAGAAAAACTCGAGTTCCATCTGCTCGAATTCCCGCGTGCGGAAGGTGAAGTTGCCCGGGGTGATTTCGTTGCGGAAACTCTTGCCGATTTGGCAGACGCCGAACGGGATTTTACGGCGCGCCGTGCGCTGGATGTTCGGGAAGTTGACGAAAATGCCCTGAGCCGTTTCGGGGCGAAGAAACAGTTCGTTCTTGCTGTCTTCCGTGACGCCCTGAAAGGTTTTGAACATCAGGTTGAATTTGCGGATATCCGTGAAGTCACCCGCGCCGCAATCCGGGCAGACGATTTTATTGTCTTTGATATAGGCGGACATATCGTCAAAACTCCAGCCTGCCGGGTTGACGCCCGTGTCCTCGATGAGTTTATCGGCGCGGTGGCGGGTTTTGCAGGCCTTGCAGTCCATCAGCGGGTCCGAAAAGCCGCCGACATGGCCCGAGGCGACCCAGGTCATCGGGTTCATCAATATCGCGGAGTCGAGCCCGACATTATACGGGCTTTCCTGCACGAACTTCTGCCACCAGGCGCGCTTGACATTGTTCTTATACTCCACGCCGAGCGGGCCGTAATCCCAGGTATTGGACAGGCCGCCGTAAATCTCGCTGCCGGCGTAGACGAAGCCCCGGCCTTTGCACAGGGCGACCACTTTTTCCATTGATTTCTCGTTGTTTGTCAGCATAGTTAAAAAAACCCCTTATAATCATTCCCATAAGCATAGAAGAAAAAACCAAAAAAGTCAAGAAAAAGCTCAATGCCGGCCATATCTTGGTATTGCGAATCGCGCAAATTCAAGGTATAATGCAATCGGTACGCGTAATGGTGAAAACACTGTGAAAGGATAAAATCAATGGCTGACAATCGTAAAGAGCAGGAACGCGCGGAACTCCACCGCACCATCTGGAGCATCGCCAACGACCTGCGCGGCAGCGTGGACGGATGGGATTTCAAGCAGTATGTTCTCGGCATATTGTTTTACCGCTATATCTCCGAGAACATCACCGCTTACATAAACGAAGGGGAGCGCGAAACGGGCAACGCCGCTTTTGACTATGCCAAATTATCGGACAAGGTCGCGGAGCAAGCCCGTGAGGACCTGGTCACGACAAAAGGCTTTTTCATCCTGCCATCGGAATTGTTTGAGAATATACGCATAAGAGCGGAACGTGACAGTGAATGGGCGAAGGAACACCTCAACGAAGCCTTGGAGGCGGTGTTTAAAAATATAGAGGCATCCGCGCAGGGCACACCGTCCGAAGACAACTTCAAAGGGTTGTTCGACGACATTGATGTGAACTCCAACAAACTCGGCGGCACAGTAGCGAAACGCAATGAGCGGCTCGTTAAGTTGCTCAACGGCGTGGGGGATATGAAGCTCGGCGATTACCGTGAAAACACCATTGACGCTTTCGGCGACGCTTACGAATTTTTAATGGGTATGTACGCGGGCAACGCCGGCAAATCGGGCGGCGAATATTACACACCGCAGGAGGTTTCCGAGTTGCTGACCCGCCTGACCATCGTCGGCAAAACCGAGGTCAACAAGGTATACGACCCCGCTTGCGGCAGCGGCTCGCTGCTGTTGAAATTCGCGAAGATACTCGGGAAAGAGAATGTCCGCAACGGCTTTTTCGGGCAGGAAATCAATATCACAACCTACAACCTTTGCCGCATCAATATGTTCCTGCACGACATTGATTTTGATAAATTTGATATCGGACACGGTGACACGCTCACCGACCCGCTCCATTGGGACGAAGAGCCGTTTGAGGCGATTGTCTCGAATCCACCATATTCGATTAAGTGGGCGGGCGACAGCAATTCGCTCCTCATCAACGACCCGCGCTTTTCTCCCGCCGGGGTGCTTGCGCCCAAGAGCAAAGCTGATCTTGCTTTTATAATGCACTCGCTTAGTTGGCTTGCCACCAGCGGGACGGCGGCGATTGTCTGCTTCCCCGGCATCTTTTACCGCGGCGGTGCGGAACAGAAAATACGCCAGTATTTGATAGACAACAACTTCGTGGACTGCGTGATTCAATTGCCGGACAACCTGTTTTACGGTACATCCATAGCCACCTGCATTATGGTGCTGAAAAAAAGCAAGAGTGAAAACAGCACACTGTTCGTCGACGCTTCCCGGGAGTACGTCAAGGTCACCAACGCCAACAAGCTCACCGATGATAATATTGAACGAATTATTGCCGCGTTTAAAGCCCGCGCGGATGAAAACTATTTTGCCCGCCTTGTGCCGAACAGCGAGGTTGCCGCGCAGGGCTATAACCTGTCTGTTTCGACCTATGTGGCGCAGGAGGATAAGCGGGAAACGGTTGATATTAGAAAACTAAACGCGGAGATTGATAAAATCGTAGCGCGGGAGCAGGTTTTGCGGAAAGAGATTGACAAGATCATCGCGGAAATCGAGGTGGGTGCATGAGCAGGCTCGAGGAGCTGATTGCTGAGCTTTGCCCGGATGGGGTGGAGTATAGAGATTTATATAAAGTTTGTGAAACCATAACAACAGGCAAATTGAATGCGAACGCAATGGTTGAAGACGGAAAATACCTTTTTTTTACTTGTGATGCAACCCCTTACAGAATTAATGAATATGCTTTCGATACGGAAGCTATTTTAGTATCGGGAAATGGAAGTCAAGTAGGGCATATTAATTATTGCAACGGCAAGTTTAATGCGTATCAGAGAACATATGTAATGTGCGATTTTATTGATGTTGAAGTAAATTATTTGCTGCATTTTTTAAAAGGGAGTTTAAGGAAATATATATTTCTTCATTCGAAAAAAGGATCAGTCCCATATATTACTTTGCCGATGCTGCAGAGTTTTAAAATCCCCCTCCCCCCGCTGCCCGTGCAACGTGAAATTGTCCGCATTCTCGACAATTTCACGGAGCTTACAGCGGAGCTTACAGCGGAGCTTACAGCGCGAAAAAAACAGTATGAGTATTATAGGGATGAGCTGTTGACGTTTAATGATACAGGCGACATAATCGCTGGACAGACAGCCAGACAACGGCAACGGGTAAGGTGGGTAAAGCTGGGGGAGATAGCGGCATTGATAACTAAAGGAACAACCCCAAAAACATTCACGAACAGCGGAATTAATTTCGTGAAACTTGAGAGTTTTGAGAATAGTAAAATCAATCCAGAAAAATTTGCTTTCATATCAATAGAGACACATGGCAAAGAACTTAAACGGTCAATATTGGCGGCAAACGATATTTTATTTGCTATTGCTGGAGCAACTATCGGAAAATGTGCAATGGTTGATGAAAACATACTACCCGCCAATACGAATCAGGCACTTGCCATAGTGCGCTTATGCGAAAATGTTAATATCAGATTTGTTTTTTACTATATGCAGACGACGGCAATGACGGAATACATTGCAAAATTTAACAAGACATCGGCGCAGCCGAACTTAAATTTGCAACAGATGTCTGATTTCCCGTTGCCTCTACCGACGCTCGAAGAACAAGCCCGCATTGTGGCTATCCTTGATAAGTTTGAAGCGTTGACAACGGACATTACCGCTGGATTGCCAGCCGAAATCGCAGCAAGACAGAAGCAATATGAATACTACCGTGACAAGCTGCTAACGTTTAAGGAGAGGGTGGCATGACATACAACATCGTTTCAAGCGACAGCTCCTCAACCGTCGTTTCCGAATACGCGGCGGAATACCGGACTGCCAGGGATTATCAGTCCGAGGCGGATTTGGAGCGCGAACTCATCAGGCGCTTGCAGGGGCAGGGCTATGAATACATCGGCGTCACCGATGAGGCGGGGCTGGTCACAAACCTGCGCCGCCGGCTTGAAACGCTCAACGGGTATGTTTTCACGGATGCCGAATGGGAGCGGTTTTTTGCCGACGCTGTCGCCAACAAAAACGAAGGCATCGCGGAAAAGACGCGTAAAATACAGGAAAACCATGTGCAAATCTTAAAACGCGATGACAACACCACGAAAAACATCCTGCTTATCGACAAAAAGAACATCCATAATAACCGCCTGCAGGTGCTCAACCAGTACGAAACCGCCGACGGTATTCACGCCAACCGCTACGATGTGACCATCCTCGTCAACGGCCTGCCGCTTGTGCATATCGAACTCAAACGGCGCGGCGTGGCAATCCGCGAGGCGTTCAACCAGATTAACCGCTAT
>DAITOC010000079.1:0-7436 GCA_036834305.1 Clostridiales bacterium | reverse complement strand
TCGTTTTTTTCGGCGATGGTTTCGGCAATTATCCGGCTTTGCTCACCTTCCAGGACAAGAACCTGGATAAGCAGCTTTTTCAGGTTCAGATACAGCGAGCAATCCACGCCGAGAATGACCGTCTCGCAATGGGAGAAAGCGGCCGACAGGCCCCGCATCAGTTCCCCGGTGTTCTCGTACACCTCAAAAGCGTCGGCGTCGGGGTAAAGGCGCAGGGCAACCTCTCGGATTTGATGCTGGGCATGGCTGATAAAGGCCGACTTCCTCTCGTAAATCGAGAGCATGCTGATCCGGTTATCCATGTGCTGTTTTCTTTCTCCTTCTCATCCGTCGTCCGTTAAGACTGTCAGCCGGCATACCACTTGAAAGCGTTTTTGTAAGGGTTGTCAACGCCTTTTTTGGAATACCATGCCTGGGGGTAACGCGGGTTCTTGTTGACGGTGGCTTTCGAGGTATCCACATCCCTGTTTTCCCCGGCGCGCGTCATCCGGGCTACCACAACCAGCCTGGCGTCTTCAAAATCGTAACAGCAGGTTGACAAAGTCAGAATTCTGTCTGTCGGCAGAATATCAACGCCGGTCGAATACAACTTGCGGGAGTCAATTTCCCGGATATACGCGCCGAAACCCTCGTTGCTTAACCGGGTAAAAACATAGTTGAAGAAGTAACCGTTGTCACCGGCGGGGCTGCCGTTGGTGATAAACACCGCGTAAACCTTCCATTGATAATCCGCGAACAGGGTGTTGAACTGCACGACGGGGGATTCCCTGAACCCTTCGATACGCTTATATTTTTCGAGCCTTCCGAACAGCAGGTCATCGGACTTCATGTTATGGCCGTAAAGAATGGTGTTTCTGTCCGGTTCCCGGAGGTTGTTGCGATAGTCGACAAAAGGGCAGCCGTATTTTGTCTTATTCAAATAAAAGTCCTTTTTAAGATAAGCAGTGTTATCGCCGCACTGAACGACCGGCAGGTTTATGCTCGCGCCGGGTATTTGCAACCAGCCGGCAAAATCGTTGTTGCTGACGAACAACCCGGCATACTTCAGCTGCATGCCTTGCGGAAATTTTACGTCATCGTACCGGCCCTTGACCGCCGACCAGTCTTTGAGCTTGCTGCTGTCCTTTTTCATATCGACAGCTTTTTGCGACTGCTGTTGGCTTTGATAAGGCGCGACCACATACACATCGAGCAGAATCCAACCGCTGACGATAATGGTGGCAAGGGAAACGAGCAGCACGGTTTTGCGCACAATCTCGCCCGGTCCGTCGCCTTTCCAGGGTAAAAAGGCTTTTAAAAACCGTTTCAAGGCCTTTTCCTTGGGTACGGCGTTTTCGGCGGGAAGGTCGTCGAAAAGGTCCTTGAGGCCCGAATCCGCGGGCTCTTCTTCATTCGGCACGAGGAACAGGGGCTCCGGTTCCGGTTCCGGAACAAATTCCTCCGCCGGGATGTCGGCGAAGTCTTCTTCGGGCGCCTCAAATATGACGCGCATGGTTGACTGGGAATCGTCTTTATTTTCCGGCGCGGGTTTCTTCCGGGCCGGCGGCTCGGGAGGCGGAGAATAGGTGTACGGTTGCACCGGCGGCTGAGTTCGGAACGATAGGCTGCCGATTCCGGGATTCCCGCCTTCGGGAGCCTGATAAACGATTCGCGGACCCGGGCTGGGGTCTTCCGCGGATGTTTTGCCCGTGGTTTCCCCCGCGGGCGAATCGGTGGGCTCGGGCCGGTTGTGTACGGATTCTTCAACCGGCGTCTGCTCGGATGGCCGCTCTTCGGCGGGTGCTTCTTCCGCGGCGGTTTCTGCCACGGCCGGAACTTCCGCGTTTGTTTCTTCCGCGGCGGTTTCTGTCGCGGCCGGGGCTTCCGCGGTTGCTGCTTCCGAGACAATTTCTTCCGGGGCCGGGATTTCCTCGGCTTGTGCTTCCGGGGCCGGCGCTTCCGCGGCGGTTTCTTCCGCGGCCGGCGGTTCCGTTGCCGCCGCTTCTTTTTCATCGGCAATCAATTCGTCCGGTACCGCGTTTTCAAATTGTTCGATTAAGCCGGCAAGATTATCAAAGGAAACGGAAAACGAGTTGCTTTCTTCTTCCTGCGCGCCGGCGGAGACTTCGCGTTCGTCTTCGACCAAAACCTCTATGCTTGCCTCGTCTTCGTCCTCATCGGGCAATGCGGCTTCTGCCGGCTTCGGTTCGTCCTTGTTTTTGCCTTTTCGGCGGCCGAACGCTTTCATTTTGCCGCGCAACCCGGCGCTTTCCGTTGAGGGAGGGTCTTCCGGCGCGGACTCTTCCACCTCAACGGTTTTGTATTTTTTACTCAGGGCGTCAATGTGCGACCCGTCGGCAATCACGCCAAAATCGACGGTTTCACCGTCGTTATCCCGGATGCTGCTGTAGTCCTTATCGGGCAAACCGTTCACTTCCTGTTTTGCTGTTAATTTGGCGTCCACTTTTCACTGCCGGCATAGGGGTTTTTCAGACCCCGGCGGTCATACCATACCTGCGGCCGGCGGTAATTCGGATTTGCTTTCACCGCCGCCGGGTCGACGGTTTCGTTTTCGCCGGCCCGCAGAAGCCGCGCCGCGACGACGAGGCGGGTGTCGATTTTGTTTCCTCGGGAATTATAGTCGTAGGAACAGGTGGAAAGCGTCAGAATGTTTTCGCCGGGCTTGACATCCACGCCGGTGTGGTAGAAAACGCGCTGCCGGGCCTGCTCGAGGTAACCCTTCATCTTTTCGGGTGAAGTGTTCACGAATATATAGTTGAAGAAATACCCGTTGTCATCGGCTGCGTCGGCAGCGGTCAGAAAGACCGCGAAGACCTTCCAACGGTAATTTTTATAAAGCGTACCGAACTCGACGACCGGATTTTTAATGAAAAAGCTTTGGTCTTTGTATTTGACCAGGTCATAAAAGGCCTGTCCTGTGGACATCGTGGTGTGCCCGTACAAAATGGTGTTCAAGCTCAGCGCGCGAGGGTCGCAGCGGTAATCAAGGAATACATTGCCGAATTCGGTGTATTTTTTATAAAAATCGTTGCGCAGATAGTAGTTGTTGTCTTTCGACTGCACAACCGCGGTATCAATGGATGTGCCGGGCACCCTCAGCCAGCCGACGGTATCCGGATTGACGGAATAAAGCGCTTTATACCGCTCAAGCATTCCCGGCTCGAACGCGGCGCTGCCGACGGCAGGCTTAAAATGATCCGTAACGGGCGGTTCGGTTACGGCGGCTGTGGTCTGCGTCACTGCCCCGGCATCGGCTGCCTTGGCGCAAACCATACCATAATAATTATAAACCGTAGCGGCCGAACATGCAAGTATCGTCAGGGACAGCGCCAGGCAGGCCGCTTCCGCGATTTTACGGCCCGACCTTTGAATGGACGCGGGCACATTGAGCATATAGATTGCCGCCGCGAAAACGAGGCCTTGAAACAAGCCGATATTCATCACACTAAACCTTTTCCGCATAAAGCCTTATCATATTCAGGGCGCGTGAGGCTGCGACAAAGCGGTTGTATTCCCTGTCGTTCGAGCGCCCCGTTTCCAGTTTTTCCACCGTCGTTCCGCCCGAAGCGGCCAGGGCAATGAAACTCAATCCCGCCGGTTTGCCGCTGTCGCTGCCCGGCCCCGCCACTCCGGTGATGCCGATGCCGATATCGGCGGCACTCAGAGCGCGGATTCTCTCAGCCATTTCCCGGGCGGTTTGTTCGCTGACCGCTCCGTGCTTTTGCAGCGTATCCGGCGAAACGCCGAGCAGTTTGATTTTTATGTCGTTCGAATAGGTGACAACCCCGCAGTCAAACACCTTTGAAGCCCCGGGAACCTCCGTGAGCCTTTTGGCGGCGAGGCCGGCTGTGCATGATTCCGCGAAAGCCACCTTCAGGCCTTTTTCCGTAAGCAGTTCAACTACCCTATGCTGAAGGCTTTGCGCGTCGACGCCGTAAACGAGGGAACCGAACCGCCGCTTGATTTCGTCAATCGGCGCCTGACAAAGTTTGTCCGCCTCTTCCACGGATTTCGCCATGGCGGTCACCCGAAGAAAAGCCTCTCCGTCCTTGGCATAGGGCGCGACGGTGGGGTTATCGCCGTCGAGCAAATCCGTCGCGGCTTCGGCCATCGCGCTTTCGCCGATGCCAAAGGTGCGGACGGTGTGTGACACAATAACGCCGCCGGCATATTTCCCGAGAAACGGCTTGACGCTGCCGGTGAACATGGGGTTGAGTTCGCGCGGAGGGCCCGGCAGCAGAATGACGCACTTGCCGTCTTTTTCAATGGCGATGCCCGGGGCTGTGCCGTTCTCGTTGGGGAACACAGTCGCCCCTTCCGGCACATAAGCCTGCTTCTTGTTGCTTTCGGGCACCGCGGTGTTTCGCGAAACAAAATAGGCGTTTATTTTGGAAAGGATTTGCTCGTCAAGCACCAGCCGAACGCCGAGCTCTTGACTGCAAACTTCCTTTGTCAAATCATCCGCGGTCGGCCCGAGGCCGCCCGTGACGACGACGATGTCGCTGCGCTCGAGTGCCGCGCGAAGGACCTGCGCGAGTCGCTCGCGGTTGTCGCCGACCGTGCTTTGGTGCAGCACGGAAATACCTATGGAGGCAAGCTCCAGAGAAAGAAAGCGGGCGTCGGTGTTCAGCACGTCGCCGAGCAGCAGTTCGGTGCCGACGGAAATGATTTCACATACGGGCATTTTTTTCCTCCGCGGTGTTCAAGGTTATGTAAACTCAGCCGATGATTTCGAGTTTGGTTTCTTCCACAGCCCCGCGCACCAGCGTTTCGACATCGAGGGCTTCCTCAGCCTTTACCGCCCGGGCCGGTTTGGGGCGTGTACGCGGGTGTTTCGGTGTGAAGACGGTGCAGCAATCCTCATAAGGCTGTATGGAAATGTCAAAGGTTTCGATCTTCCGCGCGAGGGTGACGGTTTCCTCTTTATCCATACCGATGAGCGGCCGGAAAACCGGCAGAGGCGCGACGGCGTCCGTGCAGGCGATGGCCTGGACGGTTTGGCTGGCCACCTGAGCGACGCTTTCGCCGGTGATAAGGGCGCCGCACTCCTCTTTGATGGCGATTTGGCCCGCGATGCGCATCATAAACCGCCGCATGAGTATGGTGAGAAGTTCCTCCGGGCACTTGTCCCGAATTTCTTCCTGAATAACGGTAAAGGGAACCGTAAACAGCGGAATACGGCCGCTGTAACGCGCGACCTTTTTCAGCAGCGCTTTCACTTTCATCTCCGCTTTGAGCCCGGTGTAGGGCGGGGAGGCGAAATGCACGCCGATGAGTTCGAGCCCGCGCTTGGCCATCATCCAGCCGGCCACGGGGCTGTCGATGCCGCCGGAAATCAGCAGAGCCGCTTTGCCCGAGGAGCCGACGGGCATACCGCCTGCGCCCTTGATTTGGCCGCCGTGTATGAAGGCGTAATGGTCACGCACTTCGACCGTAACGATAAGATCGGGGTTGCGGACATCCACATGAAGGTGAGGATAGTCCGCCAGCAGCCGGGCGCCGAGCTCGTCGCATATTTGCGGGGAGTTGAGGGGGAATTTTTTGTCGGAGCGTTTTGCCTCGACCTTAAAACTTCGCGCGCCGCGCAGTTGGGCGGCCAGATAGCCGCCCGCGGTGTCAAGAATAACGCCCATGTCTTTATCGACGGCCGCCGCCCTGGAAAGGCGGGCGATGCCGAAAACCCTGGCCAGACGGTCAATCGCCTCGTCCAAATCCGTGTCGCCTTGCGGTTCGACATTGATGGTCGATTGGGCCGGCGTAAACGAAAATTTACCCAGGCCGTTTAAACGCCGTTTCATGTTTTTGATCAGAATATCCTCAAATGTGCCGCGGTTGAGGCCTTTCAGCGCCAGTTCGCCGTTTTTTACCAACAGAATTTCTTTCATCCGGTGTTTGTACGCTCCCGTTTACTTTCTTAAAAACCGTTTTTGGCCTTCGGACAGGCCCTCGACGAGCATATCGATATGCTCATTTGTGGTGAACCGCGATGTGCTGATGCGAATCGGGCTGTTGAGCCGTTCCTCGTCGAGCCTCATGGCTTCAAGCACTTTGCTGCGCGACCCTTTTGAGCAGGCGGACCCGCTCGAGACATAAACGCCGCGCTGTGAAAGGAAATTGAGCATGTGCTCGGAGTTAACGCCGAGCACGGAGATGTTTGTCACAAACGGCAGGGCGTCGGGCGGCGAGTTGACGGCGATGCCGTTGAGTTTGCCGAGTTCCTTGAGCAAATAATCGCGAAGGCGCCGGGCGCTGTCATATTCCGCCCTGACATCCGGCAGGGCCTTGACCGCGGCGCCGAAACCGGCTATCGCGGGCATCGGTTCGGTGCCGGGCCTGATTTTTTTCTCTTGCGTGCCGCCGTGATAACGCGGCAGAACGCGGATGTCTTTCGAAATAAAAATAGCTCCCGCACCCTTTGGCCCGTGTATTTTGTGCGAGCTGATTGTCAGGATATCGATTCCCAACGAAGCCGGCTTCACAGGAATTTTCCCGAACGCCTGCACCGCGTCGACATGGACGACGGCCGGCGCTCCGGCTGCCCGGACGGCCTTTTTCGCGGCCTCGACGGGCTGGACGGTACCCACTTCGTTGTTGACCGCCATAATAGTGACAAGAATTGTGCGGCGGTTTACCGCGTCCGCGAGTTCGCCGGCGGATATCCGGCCGGTGCTGTCCACTCCGAGGCGGACGACTTCGAAACCCTCGGCTTCAAGCTCATTGACGGGTTCGGCGATGCTCGGGTGCTCGACCTGCGTCGTGACAATCCGGTTGCCTTCGCGCTTCAGAGCCGCCGCGGCGCCGAACACCGCGATGTTGTTGCTTTCCGTCCCGCCCGAGGTGAAGGTAATTTCTTCTTCTCGGCAGGAAAGTTTCTTCGCGACTTCCGAACGGGCGTGGTCGAGCACGGTCTGCGCCTGCAGGCCCTTTTCGTGCAGTGAAGACGGGTTGCCCCAATGCGTCGTCATCGCCACGGTCATAGCCGCGGCCGCTTCCTTGCAAACGGGGGTTGTAGCGCTGTTGTCAAGATACGCCTCCAACGCGGTTACCCCCCGAAACGGTATAATACCGTTTAATAAAGTAAAAAATATTATACATCATAAAATCTCCGTATGCAAATGCTATATTATGTTGCTATTGTTTCCTGTTATGTCAAAAAATTACCACATGGGTTGATAAGCGGTTTCCCTTTCGGTTACGGCTCAATACGCGCCGTGAGCAACCCTACAACAGTATATGCTTGTTCGCGGCGGGGCGGGATTATATTCGGAACACGCGGCGGGGTTGAAAAAAGATGAAAAAAAGTGTTGACAAAGGAGATGGAGGTTTGATACTATAGTCGAGCGCTCCGGACGAGACGGAAGGCGCGTGGGAAACAGGACAAGCGGCGCACCTTGAAAATTAAACAACGACAGAAACAAAACCCTTGAAGATTTTTT
>DAITOC010000078.1:0-7507 GCA_036834305.1 Clostridiales bacterium | reverse complement strand
GGCGCCTACGACGGCGCGGATTCCTTCCCGGTAACGGTCCAATAACCTCGAACCCAACAACAACGCAAGGCCCCGGCTTCACCGCCGGGGCTTGCTTTCTTCCCGGTTCTCGATTAAGGTTCGCTGACGGTATGGAGAGTCATTTCACCTTTAGAATTGCCGGCGTTTTTCTGGAAAGGCCGTTATGGATTTCTTTTTATATTTTTGTGCCTCTCTTTGTTGTATAAGAGGCTTTTTTTTGTTATGCTGAAATCCGGGGGAGGAATGGCGATGGAATTTGACGGAATGAAATTGAAACCGGTGTATTCGGATTATCGCAAAGGCTTGGAGTCACCCGTCTATCAAAAGCCGGCATTCGAAAATGTGTATACGCGCCGCGGCGCCGGCTACAGGCTGGATAAAGAGGCGTTCGGCGATGCGGACGAACTCACCGTTGTTGTCGAATACAACGACAACACGGTCAGCCAGGCGGGGTTGAGTTATCACGCCCGCGGTGAAATCGGCGCGGGCTTGGGTTCAAACCCCGTCTATACGGCCGCAGCCACGCCCGCCGGCTATACGCTTTGCGGTACCGGCCGAATCCGGCACACGGTTTTTTTCATCAAAAACCCATCCTTCGCGCACGGCCAGGTGATGGGAACGGATATAACGGTCACCGGCATCCCCGAAATTGTTACGATAACAATCATGCCCGGCCGTTGCGAAGCGGCCGTCGAGCTCGCCAAAAACGAGCGGCCGGCGCCCGAAGAATGCCGGCCGGCCTTTGAACTGAACAGAAAAATGCAAATTGTGTCGACAGCGGATATCCCGGTGATAGAAGATGAGGCTCTTGAGGCAACGCTCGACCGTATGAAAGACACCTGCCCCTATATCCGAGCGCTTGGTTTCAACGGTGTGGAAAGTTATGTGCGCTGGAATGCGGTCGAACACCAACAGGGCGAATATGACTGGCGTTACTACGATGGGATTGTCGAGTTTGCTTCACGTTATGGTTTACATTGGTTTCCGCTGATAATCGGAGGTTCGGCGTACGCGCTGCCGGAATGGTACAGGGAAAAAACGGAAGGCTTCGCCGGTTTTCGGTGCCTGGAGCACGGTGTCGAAAACAATGTGCCCACCATATTCAACGACCACCAGACACCGTATATTATCGATTACCTGCACGCGTTCGGCAGGCATTATAACAACAATCCCCATGTTTTCGGCTGCCGGCTGGGGCCGTCGGGCAATTATGGCGAGTCGCAGTACCCCGCGAGCGGCAACTGGGGTTACAAGGGGAAACCCGAGCACATGCACCCGGGCTGGTGGGCCGCGGACAAAGATGCCGCGCCGCGCTTTCGCGTTTGGCTTCAAAACAAATACGGGTCTGTTGATGTGCTCAACGAAGCCTGGAACGAGGCTTTGCGTGACTTCGGCGACATCGGTACGTTTCACCCCATGACCTGCCGCGTCAAACGCAAGCGCAAAGACTTCGTCGACTGGTATATGTTCGAGATGAGCGGCTGGTGTGAAAAATGGGCTTTGTGGATGAGAGAGGGGATGCCCGATAAGGACATCTTCCAGTCCTCGGGGGGCTGGGGCTTCGGTGAGTGCGGCACGGATTTCACCGAACAGACGAGAAGCATGACAAAAATCAACGGGGGAATCCGCGCCACGAACGAGGACGAAAGTTACGAACTCAATTTCGCCATCACCCGTATGCTGTCCTCGGCGGCGCGCTTCTACAATGTTCCTTTCGGTTCGGAACCGGCCGGCTATTCGACGGCGCGGGGCGTTTTAGCCCGCCTGTACAACATCCTTGTCAACGACGGGCAACATCTGTTTTACTACAAAGGCAATCTGCAGTGCTGTGACACGAGCTGTCGAAAATGGCTTCAATACGCCCCGCTGCTCGACAAACGCTCAAAACCGGTGGTCGATATCGCGGTCTTGTACCCGGACACGATGGTTAACACCGACGACAGCGTCATCCGGTATCTGGACGGTTCCGCGTTTTTCTCGCAGGTGTTTTCCCTGCGGCGGCATCTGGATTTTGATTTTTGCTCCGAGCGGATGGTCCTCGACGGCGCGCTCGGCCAATACAAAGCCCTTGTTTTCCTGTCGCGCAACCACGACGGCGACTTTACGGAAAAAGAAGTGCTTGAAAAGATTGACGAATGGCTACGGGCCGGCGGCACAGTTATTTATCCTATTATCCGCAGCAACGCGCGCGCTGGCGTTGCGACGGTCGAAGGCGATTATTCGCTGTTTAACCGTTGGCGGGCCGGCCACACCGGCAAGGGAAGCGCGGTGTTCATCGATACACTCCGGGAGCCTTTGGACGCGTATATACACGGCGTCGCCGGGGAACTCAAAAAACTCGGGAACCTGCATCCCCTGACCGAGAAGATGCTGCAAATGAAATGCCCGGCAGGCGTCTACCGGGCAGCGCTTGAAAACGGGTTAATCGCGTTGTACAACGACACGGATTATCCGGCCGAAGTCGAAACCGCGGACGGAAGAACCATTTTCATGGAGCCGCTGTCGATACAACTGATATAAAGAAGGCCTTGTATGAACTGCATCGTATGTACGGGCGAGGAACAAAATATGATAGAATTAACCCTCCCACGGCATAAGCCGTTATAAAATAAAGGCTGCCCTCACGCGAAGGGCAGCCGCTTTTTCAATCCGACCAGTCGACCGGCGTCAGCCAGAAGTTCGGTTCCGACGTTATCGGCCCGCTCAGGGTTAAGTCAGTGATGCCGGCCGCGACGATGTCGTTATAGAGTTTTTCGTTCTCCTTAACTCTTGTCAACAGCCGCATAGGTGAGAATTCGTCCATCAGCTGGCAGGACTTGTAAAGCCGGAACGAAAGGCGGGAACGCTTGATATCGTTCAGCTGCCGCTCGCTGCCCGCGTTTTGCTCGGCGGCATCCCACAGCGCGTCTATGCGCTTGCGTTCGGCCGGGGTAAAATACAGCCCCTCGTTCTGCCATTGGAAGATATACAGATGCTGGCCGGTGTTGAGGGTCTTGCTTGTGATGAAATCGATGTACTCCTTGATATACGGCGCCGAGGCCTCTCCGTAGTACCCTTTCAAGAAGTCATCCATCAGCGCTTCGACGTCGCAGTCCGGGTCCCAAAGAAGCTTCGCGAGGATATAGGCCCTCAGCTCGCCGAACTCGCCGCTTTTCGACGCGGCGTTGCCTTCCTCAAACACACCCTTGACGTTGTTGGCCGCGAAAAACCGCATGTTCGGCGACAAGACCTGAAAATTGGGGTAGAGGTTCAAGTACATTAAAAAGTTTGTCGTGTAATCCCATATATAGAGGTTTTCGCAGATGGCCGACCAGCCTTTGACATCGTTCGCGAAGGAAGACTCGACGGGCTCAAAACGGCCGGAAGGGGAGTCGAGTTCGATAAACGGGAATTCGCTCAGCCGGTTTTCACTTTTAATGCGAAGGTGGCCGCACTCCTCGAGCGGGTGCGAAAAACAGCACTCAATCGAGCACAGGCGGACGACGACGTTTTCGCGCGGAACGATGCTTTCGGCGGGGGGCTTTCTTGTGTATTGATAGGCGAAGGTATCGACGTTAACGCCGGGGAACTCCTCTTTGAGCGCGTCGGCGACTTGGTTGACAAACCAAATATTCGTGCCCGACGGCCCGCCGTACAGCGCGTCGGATGCCTTGCAGTTTTTGCACTGGCAGTAGTTGCCGTTGTCGTTTTGTGTCACCGACACCATCCTGGCGCCCGGGCTCGCTAAAAGCGCCGCGCGGGCGCTCTCAATTGTAACGGCCAAAACGCCCGGGTTCGTCAGGCACCGCTGGTCGAGCGTCCGTTCGTCCTTGTCCTCGCGGTAGGAGAAATACTCCGGGTGTTCCTCAAACAGGCTTTCCGGCACGAGGGACCCCATAGAATGGCAGCCGTTGGCGTAAAAGACACCGCCGGCGTATTCCGGTGAATACACGCCTTCGTTCATCTTTTGCTTGACCCGCCACGCCTCATCGAGGGTGCAGTTCCAGTCCTGATACCGGTATTCGAACACCGGCTTTTCGCTGTAATCGAGCGCGGCATCGATTTTGACCGTCGCCGCTTCGGGTATCACCTCAACCTCGGGCGTGTACCAGCGGCAGCCAAGGCATTGTTCGAGGAAATCATAGACACCGTAGAGCGTTCCGCGCGGCCCTCCGCCGGCAATAAACAGCTTTTCACCGCAAACCTTGATTTTGAAGCCTTCTTCACCGAGTGCTTTGCGGTCAATGTCGAAGCCGAACTGTGTTTCGCGGTTTGTTTGCCCGACAAGAATTTCCCTGTCACGGACCCTGGCTGTATCCTGCGTGATTTCAAACTCATGTCCGCTGATTGCGTAAATATACTTCTGCAGTTCGGCGGCCGCCGTCGCTTCGGCGGGTGAGCAGTCCGCGCCTTTGAGGATGACATAATCGCTTTGGCCGTCGCCGGCAAGAGTCAGCCATTCGGTAACCGCCGGCTCGACAGACGGAATGCCGCCGTAATCGATGTCGTTGACCTGCGGGTTTTGAACACTCAGGGTGAAGGAGGTAAGGACCTGGGAAAGAAAAACGATGACAGCCACGATTTTCTGAATCATTCCGGTCACTCCTTTATACTATTTCGATATGGTTAAAACAATCCGCTGATAACTCCGTTTTCATCGACGTCGATGTTGACCGCCGCCGGTTTTTTCGGCAGGCCCGGCATCGTCATGATGGCGCCGCACAGAAACACCACAAACCCGGCGCCCGCGCTCAGGCGAACCTCCCGGACGTGCACTTTGAAGCCCTCCGGCGCGCCGAGGAGCCGGGCGTTGTCGCTGAAACTGTACTGGGTTTTCGCCACGCAAACCGGCAAATCCCCGAAGCCCATTTTCTCTATTTCCTCGAGCTGTTTTTCCGCGGACAGGTCGAAGGTGACGCCGTCGGCCCGGTAGACTTTTTCACAGACAGCTTCAAACTTCTCACGAAGCGGCTGATTTATATCATAGGGGAAGGACAGGACGGACGGCGTTTCGGTCAGACGGATGACTTTTTCGGCCAAATCAAGCGCTCCATTTCCACCCTTCGTAAAAACCTCGCAAAGCGATACCGGGACGCCGGCGTTTTCACACAAATCGAGAAGATAGGCGTGCTCCTCTTTGCTGTCGGACGGAAAGGCGTTCACCGCGACGCATACGGGGATTCCATACACCGAGCGCATATTGTCAATATGGCGCAGCAGATTGGAGGAACCGTTGGCGAGGTACCCGACATCGGCCGTGTTGAGTTTCTCCTTCGGGCAGCCACCGTGGTGTTTCAGGGCCCGGACGGTGGCGACCAACACAACCGTGTCGGGTTTCAGGCCGGCCGAGCGGCATTTGATGTCGAGGAACTTTTCCGCCCCGAGGTCCGCGCCGAAGCCCGCTTCCGTCATCGTGTAATCCGAAAGTTTCAAAGCCAGGCGTGTCGCGACGACACTGTTGCAGCCATGGGCGATGTTCGCGAACGGCCCTCCGTGGATAATCGCCGGGGTGTTTTCAAGCGTTTGCACCAGATTCGGGTCAAACGCGTCTTTCAGCAGCGCCGCCATAGCGCCCGCGGCGCCGATTTCCCCGCAGGTGACGGGCTTTCCTTCGTAGCTGTAGCCGACGACGATTCTTGCCAGCCGGACTTTCAGGTCGGCGAGGTCTTTCGCCAGGCAGAAGATGGCCATAATCTCGCTGGCGGTTGTGATGTCAAAGCCGTCCTGCCGGGGAATGCCGTTGGGGCCTCCCCCCAGGCCGTCGACCGTGTAGCGCAGTTGGCGGTCGTTCATATCCATGCACCGTTTCCATGTGACGCGGTTCGGGTGCAGGTTATGGGCGTTTCCCTGAAAAATGGAGTTGTCAATCATCGCCGCCAGCAGGTTGTTCGCCGCGGTAATGGCGTGCAGGTCGCCGGTGAAATGCAGGTTGATATCCTCCATCGGCACGACTTGGGCGTACCCGCCGCCGGCCGCGCCGCCTTTGACGCCGAACACGGGCCCGAGGCTCGGTTCCCTGAGCGCCAAAACGGTTTTCTTGCCCAATCGGCTCATCGCGTCCGCGAGGCCGATATTGACCGTCGTTTTGCCCTCGCCCGCGGGCGTCGGATTGATGGCGGTGACAAGAATCAGTTTGCCGTTCGGCCTGTCCGCGAATTCCTTCACCAGCCGGTGATCAATTTTCGCCTTGTATTTGCCGTACAAACTCAGCCTGTCGCCGTCAAGTCCCAGTTTATCGGCTATCTCGGTGATGGGTTTGAGTTTTGCTTCCTGCGCGATTTGGATATCGCTTTTCATACTTATGGTTCCTTCCCGGGTTCCGATGGCCCCGTATATAAATTTCCGCAGTAAATTGTTCCCATTATACCTGAGCTGAGGCTTTTTTTCAATCAAATAAAAACAAAAGCCGCGAAAGACTTGGCCTTTCACGGCTTCTTTTGCTATGGATGCTTGGACAAATTATTTCTTTTTCCCTTTGCCGCGGCTGTTGAAATCATCGTCGATTTCTTTTTTCCAATCCTCATTCAACACGCCGGTTGCGCGCATTTCGCTGACCGCGCAGTGGAGGGTCTGAAAATTTTGCGCCGTGCCCGGGCTGTCCGCGTGGTAATTGGCGGCTCTGCTCGCGTCGATGCCGATATTTGCCGCGGTCGCGATCGCGTCGATGTTCGCCCCGAGGAACAGGAATTCCCACTTGTCCTTTTCCTTATGGCTTTCAATCAGCCGTTTGATTGTCGAGAGGCTGTATTCCCGGCTGGCGTTTTCCATCCCGTCGGTGATGATGACGAACATCACCTTGCCGGGGCGGTCCTGTTCGTTCTCGCGCGCGATGGCGATGTCGACACAGTTCACGGTCCGGCCGATGGCGTCGAGCAGGGCGGTCGAGCCGCGCACGAAATACTCCTTCGCGGTGATGGGCTCGACATAGGCCAGGTTCTCCCGGTCGTGCAAGACTTCGTAACGGTCGTCGAAAAGCACCGTCGTCACATACGCGAGGCCTTTCTCCTCTTTTTGTTTCGCCAGCAGGGCGTTGAAGCCGCCGATGGTGTCCGTCTCAAGCCCCGCCATGGAGCCGCTCCGGTCAAGAATGAATACCAGTTGCGTCAAATCGTTTCTCATCGTGTTATCCTCCTTGTTATTTTGTGACTCAAGGATAACACATTCGGAAACCGGTTGTGTCGCCCGGCAGGCGACAAATTCATGCGCCCAAAAGCGGCTGCTCAAAAGCGAACAGGGTTTCGTTGATGTCGAAAATATTGTATTGGCTGTTCGCGATAAAATATTCGATGATAATATCAAATTTGCTGCAGTGCGATATCGCGAACCCGGCCCTCGCGAGCAGATCCTTCGTTTCGTCAAGGTTTAATTCGAGCGCGACGGCGAAAGCGAGGACCGTCCCCTTGCTCGGCCGGTAGTGTTTGTCACCGCGTATCTTTGAGAACAGTTTTCGGTCAATATTTGCTTTTTTATACACCTCGGCGTCCGTTTTGCCCTTTTGGTCAATCAG
>DAITOC010000077.1:0-7665 GCA_036834305.1 Clostridiales bacterium | reverse complement strand
ATAAAGCGCCTCGTTGAGTTTGCCGCGGAACGGGTTGAGAATACTGAACTCGCCGCGGAACAGATTGGCCTTGTAGTATTGGAAGGAAAGCCGAGCGGTTTCGACATGGAAGCGCTGCTTGTCGGTCAGGTTCGCCGCTTCGGCCTTGTCCCAAAGGGCGTCGAGGGTCTTGATTTCTTTGTTGTTCATCAGCGCCGTCTGGTAATGCCACTCCATGACGAAGGAATGGGAAGAGGCGATGACCTTGGCCGTGAAGTAGTTGATATACTCTTTGATAAACGGCGCGGCCTCGCCGTAATAGGCGGCCATAAACTCGTCCATGTGCCTCTCGACGTCGCAGTCTGGGTTCCACATCGTCTTAGCTTTGATGTAGTTGCGCAGGTCGTTGAACGCCGCGGTATGGTGCCCGCTGCCGCAGTTGTAATAGATACCCGCAATCTTGTTATCGCGGTAATATTGGAAGTTCGGCGCGAAGGTCTGCAGGTTGGCGGCGAATTGCAGGTAGTTGAGGAAGTTGACGGTGTAGTTGTAAATATAAATCTTTTCCGCCGATTTGCCCCATCCTTCCACATAATCCACATAAGCCGGTTCATGGTCGGAAAACCGGTAGGCGAAGGTTTCGTTGCGGGAATCATCCATATGCCCGCACTCGGTTATCGGGTGCGCGTAGCAGGCGTGTATCGGGCAAAGCACCGGTGTCACGTTGGCGTTGCACTTGAGGTTTTCCGGCGGGGCCTCGCATTCCAGGTAAGCGTAGAAGGTGTAAGTCACACCCGGAAATTCCTGCGACAGCGCGTCCGACAGCGCGTTGGTGAACAGCACCATCGTCGCGGATACGGCGCCGTATTGTTCGTACAAGACTTTGCAGGTTTCGCACTGGCAGTAATCCTGGTTATCCTTTTGGCCGACATGCAGAATGGTCTGTCCCGGCGCGGCGTTTTGAATGAGTGTTCGGGCATTGGCTATCGCGGTTTGTATAGCACCCGGATTGGACAGACAGACATGGGCGTCCGTGCGCGCCCCCGTGTCCTCCCGGTAAGCGAAATACTCTGGATGGCCGTTCATCAAGCTGTCCGGCACCAATTTATCCAAACTCACATCCCAGGTGATGTTGTTGTAACCGCCGCCGTATTCCGGCGTGTTCAAATGGACGTTCCCCTTTTGTTTTACCTGCCAGGCCACGCTGCCGTCGCCGTTGAGGTGCCGCGCCTCAAATGCCGGCACCTGCGTGTCGTCAAGCAGCGCGTTGATTTTCACCGTGCTAATGGCCGGGATGGTCGTCACCGTGTCGGTAAACCAACGGCAGCCGAGCTGTTCCTCCAGGAAGGTATACACACCGTAAAGGGTTCCCCGGAGTTCCCCGCCCGCGATAATGAGTTTTTCACCGGTCACCAGAAGCCGGAAGCCCTCGTCGCCGAGGGCGGCGCGGTCTATCGTGTAGCCGCCGCCGTTTTCACGGTTGGTTTTGCCGACGATAATTTCATGGGCTTGGGCCGGCGCGGCGTCGGTCACCACGGGCAGCTGCGCGCCGCTGATTTGTTTCAGATAGTTTTGCAACTCGTTGGCCGCGGTCATTTCCGAAGGGCCGGCGTTCGCGCCGCGCACAATCGCGTAATCGCTCGCGCCGCTGTCTATGAGGGTCAGCCATTGGGTTACGGCCGGCTCGACATACGGCGTGCCGCCGTAATCGACTTTCGTTTCAAACGGAACGATGTTGAATGTCATGCCGATAAACTGGAACAGCGCCATGAGACAGGAAATGAATTTGACAAACGACACAGCGATTCCTCCCTTGATTGTTACAAGCCGAATTCCTTGATGAAATCGTCAAAGCCCTTGTGGCCGAGCCCTTCGACCGCCGTGAGAAACGGCCGGTGCGAAAGGGCGGTTTTGACGATGTCTTTATCCAACCCGCGTAAAATTTCGTCGAAACTTTTATGCGCGGCTTCGTTGATGCCCCGTAACAGGCCGCGGCTTTGGGCCTGACTGGCTGCGCGTTCCTCCGGGTAGCCGCCTCCGGGCGCCTTGGCGAACAGCTTTTCGAAGATATAATCCAGGTTCAGTTCACCCGCCCAGCCGAAGCCTTTGTTGAGGGCGAGCGATATGCAGTTGCCGGCGTTGATTTGTGAAAAGACATAGGCGTCGGACGGTTCCAAAATCAATCCGCAATACACGTTCGGATACTGATTGGCCGAAATTAAAAAGCCCTGGCCGGTGCCGCAGCTGCCGACGACGAGGTCGGCGAGCCCCAGGTTGAGAACCGCTCCCGCCATGAAGCCCGTATGGATGTAGGTTAAATTGATGTCGTTATAATTGTCGGACATGCCGATATTGAGCACTTCCCGGCCCTGTTTTTCAATTGCCGCGACGACGTCTTTGTTTTTTGACATCGCCGAGAATTCGTTGATAACCGCGATTTTCATGGAAACCTCCTGTGTTGTAAACAATCGTGCGCCTTGTAAAACATATGCAAAGGGTCCTTACGCGGCGCGGCATGGAAACCGCGCCCTACAATTCCACACTCCGCACTCCGTTACCAGTGTTTGCCGAACGCGCCGAAAAAGCCCTTGCGTTTTTTCAGCTGTTTGTCCTCGTAGCTGTCGAGGAATATCTCCCGGCCCTGCTTCGCGGAGTCGATGGCCGCCAGGGAGAATTTCAGCACTTCTTTGGCCCTCTCGCCGGTGAGAACAGGCTCCCGGTTGTTTTTGAGCGCGTCGATAAAGTCGAGCGTGGAGTTTTTAAAGGAATCGCCCCAGTCCGCGGGCATATCCCAATACTCGGTGAGCTTGCCGTCTTTATACAGCACGACGGGGGCGACCGTCGGCATCATCGCCGCGGTGCAGCGCGTAATCCACACAATGCCCCTCGAGCCGGTAATCTCCATGCGCTCGTCGCAGCAGTAGTATTTGCTTTCGATATACATATCTTTCGAGTCGACGATGTCAAGCACGCCGTACTGCTTGCCGCTTTTGTGTTTCCACATGATCATCGCCGGGCAGTCCTGGTAGATGCCGGGCAGCACGGCCGTGGTGTCAATCCACGCGCTGACCTTTTCGACGGGGCCGAACATATCCATGATCACCGAGAATTTATGGTACCCGTCGTCAAACACCAGCGGGCCGCCGCCCGACAAGGTGTCGTTCATACGCCAGGCCCAGGCCTTCGGGTCGATTTTCCAGCCGGTTTCTTTCAACCCGGCGGCGGCCATGTCAACCCCCGCGAGTTTCGCCCTCGCGGCGGCCCCGGGCGCGTTGACCGACCCGAGGGAACCCGTGTTCATTTTGTAGCGGATGGACACCGGGTCGCCGATTTCACCGCTGTCAAACAATTTCTTCGCCAGTTGGTAGGGCGGGTAGAAAACAAAGTTCTCAAACACCTTGAGCGTTACGCCGTTTTTTTTCGCCGCCTCTATCATCGTGTCGCATTCCGCCAAATTCATCGCCATGGGCTTTTGAACCGAGACATGTTTTTTCGCCTCGCACGCCTGAACGGTCATTTCGCAGTGCAAAAAATGAGGCACGAGCAGTTCCACGGCGGCCACCTCGGCGTCCGCCAGCACCTGCTCGTAGCTGTCGTACACTTTGCGGATGCCGTGCAGAGCGGCGAACTCTTCCGCCTTTTTGCGGTCTTTGTCATACACACCGACAAGCTCGGCGTCGGGGTTGTTTTCATACCCCAAAACATGCAGCGTGGCGATTCTTCCGCAGCCGACCAGCGCGATTTTAATGCTTCCCGTACCCAAAGCCATAAAAATCCCTCCGTAAATTTCGTTGTCTCACAGCGTTTCTTCCGCGGCGCCGGCTTCATACGCCGCGCGCCGTTTTTCGTCGTAGACGGGTATCGGCACATCCCACCAGCCGAACGCTTTGCCGCCGCTGTAGGGGTAATCCCGGCAGACGTCGGCGTGAATGAGGGCGGGCTTGCCCGAGGCGAAGGCGTTGGCCAGCGCGGTTTTCACTTCCTCTTTCTTGGAAATGCTCTGCACGTACACGCCGAACGCTTCGGCGATTTTAACAAAGTCGGGGGAGTATATGCCGCCGCCTTGTTCCCAGTCGTTGCCGAAAACGCCTTCGTCGCCCAGGACGTCCTGCTGAAGGTCTTTGATTGCCATCCAGCCGGCGTTGTTCGCGAGGATAATCACCACGGGGATGTCGTATTGCGCCATGGTCGCGAGCTCCTGCATCACCATCATAAAGTCCCCGTCGCCGACAAGCGCGGCGACCGGCCTTTCGGGGCAGGCCAGTTTCGCGCCGAAGGCGGCGGGCACCGCCCAGCCCATGGTCGAAAAGCCGCCCGTGGTTAAATTGCAATTCCGCTCTTTATAGCAGTACTCCTGAAACAGCTGCGCCTGGGTATTGCCGGAAGAGGTTGCGATTACCGTATCGGCGGGCAGATGCTCGTTGAGCTCGCCGATAAGCTGGGAGATGGTGATTTTTTCAGTTTCGACGGCGCGAATTTCCCGCAGCTGCCGCGCCCAGGCCTCTTTCAGGGACCGTATTTCCTCAAGATACGCGGCTTTATCGTCCGCCGGTGCCCCAAAAGCGGCGATCATGCGGTCGAGCGCGTCGTTGCAGTCGGCGACGATGCCGACATCGGCCTTGTAGTTCTTGCCGATTTCACCGGCGTCGGTGTCGACATGAATGAGTTTGCAGTCGGGGAAATTAAAGCTTATGCCTTTGCGGTAGGAACAGGTTGTCTCGTCCGCGAACCTCGCGCCGAAGGCGATGACCAAATCGGCCTTGCGGCAAAGCTCGATGCCGACGGGCGTACCTTTCGAGCCCGTATGAAATCCGTAATGCGAGTGCGTCTCGCGGACGGTTCCCTTCGCCGCGAGCGTGGTGACAATCGCCGCGCCGGCAAGCTCGGCGAGCTTTTCGAGGCGTTCGCCGGCCTTCGCCCGCAACGCGCCGCCGCCCGCCAAAAGGACGGGCCGTTTGGCCTGCCTGAGCATCCGAACCGCGTTCTCGACAGAGCTGTCCGCGGCGCGGGGGCTTGACGGCGGTTCGGAGGGGGCGAGCTGCGCGCCGCTTACCTCAAGGCCGTCGCATTGCACATCCATCGGCAGCGTCACCGCGCACGGCCCGACGCGCCCGCTTGCCATCGCCGCGAACGCGCGTCGCATGATTTTGGGCAGCTGCGCGACATTTTCGGCGCGCCAGCACCGCTTGGCCAGCGGTTCGAGGGCGCGGACGATGTTGCTGTCCTGGTACTTTTCCAGCTCCTGCAGTACGCCGACGCCTTTCATATGCACATGGGTGTCGCCGCAAAGTTGAAGGAAGGCCGTCGAGTCGGTGTACGCCGTGCCCAGGCCGATGCAGGTATTGAGGCTCCCGGGTCCGATGGACGCGAAGCAGGCCAGCGGCTTTCCCGAAACGCGGTAATAGCCGTCCGCCATGGCCGCGGCCGCTTGCTCGTGCTTGACCTGTATGTATTTGATACGGCCCTTCTGTTCCTCTCTTCTCACCGCGTCAAAGAGCCCCATGACGCCGTGGCCGGGTATCCCGATGATATAAGGGACACCCTCGTTGACCAAATACCGGACAACAATTTCTCCGCCTGTCAGCTTCATTGTGATTCCTCCCCGGTTTTAATGTATAAAATTCATGAATATCTTGTCTTCTTTCGGGGGTTCGCCGACGGTCCCCCGGCCGTTTTCCATCAGTTTGAGCAGCCACGCCATGTTCTTGCCGAGCAGGCGCATAACCTGAACCCCCTCGGCATCCTCCAAAACCTCGCCCGGAGCGGCCCCGTGGATGACATTCCAGTAGTTAGAGGCGGGAATGAGCATCTCGGAACAGGTAAGGTAAGCGTTGAGGCGGTCGAAGGTTGTCGTGCCGCCCGAACGCCTGACCGCCACGACGGCGGCCGCGGCCTTGTGCCGGAACAGCCGTCCGTTGCAGCCCTGAACATAGAAGGCGCGGTCCAGAAACGCTTTCATATCCGCGGCGATATCGGCGTAGTGGACCGGCGAGCCGAGCAGAATGCCGTCGGCGTTTTTGATTTTTTGAATCCAATCGTTGACCGGGTCACCCTTGATGACACATTTCTCGTCCTTGTTATTGCCGCACAAGCCGCAGGCGTTGCAGCCGGCAATCGGCTTCGCGCCGGCATGGACGATCTCGGTCTCGATGCCTTCCTTTTCGAGTTCATCGAGAACAAGCCTCAACGCTTGGTATGTATTGCCGTTTTTCCTCGGGCTGCCGTTGAACGCGACGACTTTCATGATGGATGATACCCTTTCTTTTTCGGTATGTCAGGGATGCCAATCCCTACAAGATTTTGTAAAGGTTGACATCCGACGGTTTCTCCGTCAACTCGCCGAACCGCGGGACAATGGATGTGAAATGCGCCGTGTTGTTGTGCGTTTGAAACAGCGGAGAATCCCCCGTCACACGTTCGTGTGACACCCCCTTTCGAAAAGGGGGCATAGAGTTCTCCCGTGCAGGCGTTATATCTTCTTGTCGCCCGCCACGTCCCGACCGCCGTGCAGCTGCGGGTAGTAGGTGGCGAACATATATCGCGGCTTCTCGTCGAATTCCATCTCAATAACGGTGATTCCCGCGGTGTCGTCGGGGGATGTTTTCGGCATGTTTTTCAGCAGGATGCGGTGGCCTTTGTGCTCAAAGTCAATCGGGGTGCCGTCCTTAAGCAGGCGGACGGCCTTCGGGGCGTTCATGTAGCCGCCGATGCCCATTTCGCCGCTTTCCGGCCAAATCCAGGTCCAAAGGTAAATCGACTTGCCGTCGGAGGAGGCCGCCGTTATCCCGTTGGTTCCGAAGTAACACCGGTTTTCTCCGCTATTCTTGATGAGCTTGCCGTAAACAGCCTTGCCGTTTTGTTCAAGCCATTTCCCCACAGTGGTCAGCGGCGTGATGGCGTCGGCCGGGACGGAGCCGTCGGGCGCGGGGCCGATGTTCAGCAGCAAATTGCCGCCGCCCGACGCGCAGGTTTGGAGCATCCGGATGATGCGCTGGGCGTTGTAGCTGTAGTTGACCGCCTGTTTGGCGTCGACATAGCCCCAGCTCAAGCCGTTGAATGTCATGCAGGCCTCCCAATCCCTGTCCGTTGCTGTGATATGTTCCTCCGGCGTACCGAAATCCTCGGGCAGGCGGCTGCGGTCGTTGATGATGATGTCCGGCTGCAGGGAGCGCATGTGCTGGTTCATCTCGAGCGAATCCCAGCCCTCCCAGGATTCCATGGGGGCGGAGACATCGTACCACAGAATGTCGATTTTCCCGTACTGCGTCAGCAGCTCGGTGTTGAGGTCTTTGATATATTTTGTAAAGCGCCGCCTGGCTTCGGTATCAAACGCGCAGCGCCAGCCGTCGGGGTGGTGCCAGTCCATCAGGGAGGAATAGAAGCCGAAACGCAGGCCGTTTTCGCGGCAGGCGTCGACGAACTCGCGGACGATATCGCGTTTCGGGCCGAAGTTGACGGAATTGTAGGGATTGACTTTGGAGTCCCACAAACTGAAACCCTCGTGGTGGCGGGAGGTCATGACCATGTATTTCATGCCCGCCTTTTTCGCCAAAGCCGCCCATTCCCGCGGAGCGCCGGGCTTCGGGTTGAATTGGTCCGCCAGTTTCTCATATTCCTTGATGGGAATGTTCTGCTGGGTCATCGCCCATTCGTTCTGCCCCAGGTGGGAATACAGGCCGAAATGCA
>DAITOC010000076.1:0-7731 GCA_036834305.1 Clostridiales bacterium | reverse complement strand
GAAGGCAACATGCTCGACCGCGCCGGTGAAATCACAATGGGTGTCGCCGGTTTTGTGTTTGAGGTGCTCGCGGCCGCCGGCTTGTTTGCCGCGACCGCCCGGCTGATGAAGACCAAAATCAACGTAAAATAATCTTCGGCGCTTGCGGAGAAGGTATCATGCTTCAAATCGGTGTTTTCGGCGGCGCGTTCAACCCGCCGCATAAAGGCCACGAACGGCTTGCCCGCCATTTCGCGGATAAGCTCGCGCTCGATAAAGTGCTGGTCATCCCCTCGTTTCTTCCCCCTCATAAAGACGGTGCCCATTTGGCTTCCGGGGCCGACCGGATTACGATGTGCCGCCTCGCTTTCGCGGGGGACGACCGCTTTGAAGCCAGCGCCGCGGAGATTGACCGGGGCGGAAAAAGCTACACCTATGACACGCTGCTTGCGCTGCGGGGCCGCTGGCCGGGCGCCCGGTTCTATCTGATCATCGGCGCGGATATGCTCGCGAGCTTTAAAACCTGGCGCCGTTGGGAAGACATCCTCGCGATGTGCACCCTGTGCGCCGCGGCCAGGGATAAACGCGGCCTACCGGGAGATACCGGTATTGACGCGGTCGTGTCCGATTTGCCGCCGTTTGAGGTGAGCTCAACCGCAATTCGGGACAGAATAAAGAACCGGCAGGATATATCCGGCCTTGTCGACGATGAAGTCGCCCGGTATATTGCCGTCAGGGGGCTCTACCTTGACTGACTACTCGGCGCTTTTGCATACCAAGCTCGGCCCGGCGCGCGCGGAGCATTCGTTTTTGACAGCCGGCGCGGCGGTGGAACTGGCCGAACGATACGGCGCCGACCCCCAAAAAGCGTATGCCGCCGGTCTTCTTCACGATATTATGAAAGACGCGGCTGAAGCCGAACAGCTTCAAACCATGCGAAACGCGGGAATCGGCCTTGAGGAATGGGAGAAAAACAGCCCCAAGCTGTGGCACGCGATTGCCGGGGCCGCATTCTTGAAAACGGCGCTGAAAATCGAGGATGAGGATATCGTCAACGCCGTGCGCTACCACACCACCGGCCGCGCCGGCATGAGCGTCCTGGAGAAAGTCATCTATATCGCGGATTATATTTCACCCGATCGAATGTACCGGGACGTCGAAACCATGCGTGAGCTGGCAGGAAAAAGCCTGGAGGACGCGATGCTGTACGCTCTGCGATACACCATCGGCCGCCTGGCGGAAAGCGGCAAGGCAATACACCCCGACTCCGTCAATTGTTACAACGAGGTATTGGCTGCCGTGGACAAACACCGTGTTTCGGAATAACGACAAAGGAGACAAGTATGACACCAAAGGATCTGGCAATGGCCATCGTAAAGGTTCTCGACAAAAAGAAAGCCGAGGACATTAAGGTCATTGAAATTACCGAACAAACCATCATCGCCGATTATTTCGTTATCGCCTCGGGCACATCGAGCACGCATACGAAATCGCTCGCGGAGGATGTTGATTTTGAAATCGAGAAGCTCGGCGTGAAGCCCGCGCGAATCGAAGGCCGCGCCACCGGATGGATTTTAATGGACTACGGCAGTGTGCTCACGCATGTTTTCCAAAAGGAAAGCAGAGACTATTACAACCTCGAGCGCCTTTGGTCGGACGCGAACACGCTGGATATATCGGATATTATCAAACCCTGATCAATTACGCACGGGCCGGAGGAAATAACCATGGAAACCTATGATTTTAAAAGCGCGGAGAAAAAATGGCAGGAGCGCTGGGAGGAAACGGGCGTCTTTCACGCCAAACAGGATTTCTCCCTGCCGAAGTTTTACTGCCTTGTGGAATTCCCGTACCCTTCCGGGCAGGGTCTGCATGTCGGGCATCCCCGCTCGTACACGGCCCTCGACGTCGTCGCGCGCAAAAAGCGCCTTCAAGGGTACAATGTTATCTACCCGATGGGTTGGGACGCCTTCGGCCTGCCGACGGAGAACTACGCGATCAAGAACCACATACACCCCGAAACGGTAACGAAGGCCAATATCATCCGCTTTAAGCAGCAGCTGCAGTCGCTGGGATTTTCGTTCGACTGGAGCCGGGAAATTAACACCACCGACCCGGGTTACTACAAATGGACGCAGTGGATTTTCCTGCAGCTGTTTAATAAAGGCCTCGCCTATAAAAAAGAGATGGCCGTCAACTGGTGCGTCTCCTGCAAATGCGTGCTCGCCAACGAGGAGGTTGTCAGCGGCGTTTGCGAGCGCTGCGGCAGCGAAGTCGTGCGCAAGGTGAAAAGCCAGTGGATGCTGAAAATCACCGAATACGCCCAGCGGCTCAACGATGACCTTGAGGATCTCGATTACATCGAACGCGTCAAGATCCAGCAGCGCAACTGGATCGGCCGCTCCACCGGCGCCGAGGTCGATTTCACCGCGAGCACCGGCGATGTCATTACAGTCTATACCACCCGGCCGGACACGCTGTTCGGCGCGACCTACATGGTCATATCGCCCGAACATCCGCTTGTCGAAAAATGGTCCGGCAACATAACCAATATGGACGAGGTTCTCAAGTACAAAGAGGAATCGGCCAAAAAGTCCGATTTTGAGCGCACCGAGGTCAACAAGGATAAAACCGGTGTGCGCCTGAATGGCGTTTGGGCGGTCAACCCCGTCAACAACGAACAAATCCCGATTTTTATATCGGATTATGTGCTCGTTTCCTACGGCACGGGCGCCATTATGGCGGTGCCCGGCCACGACACGCGCGACTGGGAATTCGCCAAAAAGTTCGGCCTGCCCATCGTCGAAGTCGTCGAAGGCGGCGATATTGAAAAAGAGGCGTTTTCCGACTGCGAGACGGGCGTTATGGTCAATTCCGGTTTTTTGACGGGCCTGAGCGTGGAGGAAGGCAAAGAAAAGATAACGCGCTGGCTGGAAGACAAAGGCCTCGGGAAAGCGAAAGTCAACTTCAAACTGCGCGACTGGGTCTTCTCGCGCCAACGGTATTGGGGCGAACCGATTCCGATTGTTCACTGCGGCAAATGCGGTTATGTGCCCCTGCCCGAAAGCGAGCTGCCCCTGACGCTGCCGATGGTCGAAAGCTACGAACCGACGGAAAACGGCGACTCGCCTTTAGCCGCGATGACCGGCTGGGTCAACACTGTCTGCCCCGCCTGCGGCGGCCCCGCGAAAAGGGAAACGGACACCATGCCCCAGTGGGCCGGCTCGTCGTGGTATTTCCTGCGGTACTGCGACCCGTTCAACGATAAGGAACTCGCGTCGAAAGAGGCGCTCGAATACTGGACGCCCGTCGATTGGTACAACGGCGGTATGGAGCACACCACCCTGCATCTGCTTTACAGCCGTTTCTGGCACAAATTCCTGTATGACATCGGCGTCGTGCCGACAAGTGAACCGTACCGCAAGCGCACGAGCCACGGCATGATTTTGGGCGAGAACAGCGAAAAAATGTCCAAGTCCCGCGGCAATGTGGTCAACCCCGACGACATCGTCGACGAATACGGGGCGGACACGATGCGGCTTTATGAAATGTTCATCGGCGATTTTGAAAAAGCGGCCCCCTGGAATTCCGCGAGCATCAAAGGCTGCAAGCGGTTTATCGACCGGGTATGGGCGCTCGGCGGCATGATGGAAGACGGCGGCGCTTTCAGCCCGGCGCTTGAGGCGTCCATGCACAAAACCATCAAGAAAGTGACCGGCGACATCGACGGCCTCAAAGCCAACACGGCCATCGCGGCGATGATGGCGCTGCTCAACGAATTCTACGACGCGGGCAAAGTCACGCGCGGGGAATTGAAAACCCTGCTCGTCCTGCTAAACCCCTTCGCGCCTCATGTAACCGAAGAGATGTGGGAAAAACTCGCCTTCGGCGGAACGGTCACGGACCAGAAATGGCCGTCTTATAACGAAGAAAAATGCAAAGAGGACACCGTGGAAATTGCGCTGCAGATTAACGGGAAAGTCCGGGCGAAGCTCGTCGTCGAGGCCGGCATCGCGGCGGAGGAGGCTATCGCTTTGGCGAAAGCCGAGCCCCGCATCGCGGAGTCGATTGCCGGCAAGACGGTCGTCAAGGAATTCTATGTGAAGGCAAAACTCGTTAATATTGTCGTGCGCTGAGAAACCCGCTTTTTTCGCTCCCTCAGTCTCGCTTCGCTCGACAGCTCCCTCATCCGAGGGAGCCAAGTTGTTTGTCTGTTTATCGCAACATAAAAACAATTCGAGGGCTCCGTGTTAACAGAGCCCTCGCTGCGTTGATTTTTCAGTCCGTGGGAATAAACGCCTTATGAACCGCTTCAACGGCGCGGTCGGCGTCCTTCGCGTCAATAAGAACGGATATTTTAATCTCGCTCGTGGCGATCATCTGAATGTTCACATCGACCTCATACAGCGCCTGGAACATCTTCGCCGCGGTGCCCGGGTGCGTTTCCATCCCGGCGCCGACGACCGATATTTTGGCGACATCGGTGTCGCAAGCAAGCTGATTGTCGCCGATGAAGTCAAACGCCCCGAGAATATCGAGAACATCCTTGGCTTTCTCACGGTTGACGGTGAAAGCGATGTCCTTTGTGCCGTCGCGTCCGGTGGATTGCAGGATAATATCCACATTGATATTTTTCGCGGCGAGTTTGCCGAATATTTTAAACGCCACACCGGGCACATCGGGCGCGCCGAGTATTGAAATCCTCGCGACATTCACATCTTTCGTGACGCCTCTGACCAGCATTTTTTCCACAGTAGCGACCTCCTTGACTTTTGTTCCGGGAACTCTGTTGAGGCTCGACAGCACCTCTAATTCCACATTGTATTTTTTGGCCATTTCGACCGAGCGGTTGTTGAGTACCTGGGCGCCGAGCGTTGCGAGCTCAAGCATCTCGTCGTAAGTAATTTCTTCTAACTTCCTCGCGTCTTTCACCTTGCGCGGGTCGGCGGTGTAGATGCCCTCGACATCGGTGAAAATCTGGCAGCGGTCGGCGCTGAGGGCCGCGGCGATGGCGACGGCGCTCGTGTCCGACCCGCCTCTGCCGAGGGTGGTGATGTCGTCGTATTTGCAGATACCCTGAAAACCCGCGACGATGACGATGTTGCGTTTGTCAAGTTCCATGCGCAGGCGGTCCGTCCGGACGGTCTTAATCCGGGCGCTTCCGTACAGGGAACTCGTTTCAAAGCCAGCCTGCCAGCCCAAAAGGGACACGACCGGGTAGTCGAGCGTTTCAATCGCCATGGCGAGCAGCGCGATGGAGATTTGCTCGCCGGCCGAAAGCAGGACATCCATTTCCCGCGGGGAGGGCTTCGCGCTGATTTCCTTCGCTTTTTCAATCAGGTCGTCGGTGGTGTCGCCCTGCGCCGAAACCACCACCACCACCTCGTTGCCTGCCTTGTAGGTGTCGGTAACGATGCGCGCGACATTCATCACGCGCGCGGCGTCGGCGACCGAGCTGCCGCCGAATTTCTGAACAATAAGCGCCATGGTATAACCTCCGGTTAAACTTAGTAATCCGTAACCCGGATGACCGATTGTATATCCAACCCGTGAAGCGTTTCAAGCTTCGTGCGCAATTCCCTTTCGGTCGCGCGCGGTGTCACAAACGCGATTTCATTATCGGGGGCGTCTTTGCGCGATAATACCTGTATCTCCTCAAATGTCCTCCCGGCGGCTTCGAGAGCCTCAACGGGCAACGGGGCATACGCGCGGACATACAGAGCGGTTTCGGCGTCAAGGTAATCAATCACATAATCCGGCCCGCTGTCGTCCCAGCCGAAATTCTTTTTCTTCAGCACATGCTTCGCGCAGTCAATGACATCCGCTACGACGGCGCTCGCCGTCGGCATTTTCCCGGCCCCTCTGCCGTAAAACACAACGTCGCCGATGGCGTCGCCGCGCACGAGGATGGCGTTGTAAACGTCGTCGACCCCAGCGAGCTGGCAGCTGTTTCGCACAAACGCCGGGCTGACCAGCCCGGAAATGTGGCCGAAACCGACTTTCGCCGCTTTACCGATGAGTTTAATCGCTCCGCCCCAGCAACGGGCGTATTCGACATCCGCCGAACGGATGCCGGTGATTCCCTCGGTATGAATATCGGCGGGGTAGACATGCCGCCCGAAGCAGAGCGAGGCGAGAATGCAAATCTTTCGGCAGGCGTCATGGCCTTCGACGTCGGCGGTCGGGTCCTTTTCGGCGTAGCCGTTTTCCTGCGCGAGGCTCAGCGCCTGCTCAAAACTCATGGAGTCCTTGATCATGCGCGTTAAGATGAAATTCGTCGTTCCGTTGAGAATGCCGGCTATTTCATTGATATCGTTGGCGGCAAGGCACTGAGTAATCGGGCGGATAATCGGAATGCCGCCACCGACACTGGCCTCAAACAGATAGTTGACATTCATGGCGTCGGCCGTTTTTAAAAGCTCATACCCTTTCGTGGCGACAAGCTCCTTGTTCGATGTCACGACGCTCTTTCCCACTTTCAGGCAAGCCATGGTATACTCGAAGGCGGGGTGCAGGCCTCCCATGGTTTCAATGACGATACCGACTTCGGGGTCGCCGAGAATCGTGTCGAAGCTTTCAACAAAGAGCGGCTCGTTCGGGTCCCCGGGAAAAGGCCGTAAGTCCAGAATATATTTCAGCTCAAGCTGTTCCTGCGTGCTTCTTTTCACGATGCTTTCATGGTTCTTTGTGAACAGCTCGGCGACGCCGGAACCGACCACTCCGTAACCCATAATCGCCACATACATCCCGCAACTCTCCCCGCAAATATTGTGAATAATTCTAACACAAAGAACCGTTTTAATAAAGGGTATATTAAAAAAAATATAGAAACACGCCCGATACGGCCCGGTTTATATTGTTTTTTATAAAAAAGTGGTATATTATATTGATGAAGGAAGCGGACACGCCGCGTATTTCCCGTGAAAGGAATGTCTGAAAGACAATGAACGAGGTCGAGAAGAGAAAACAATTTTTAATCAACTTCGCCTATGTGACGCTGCTTATCGCGGCTTACTATGTTTTTATAAAATACGCTTTTTGGATGTTTTTTCCCTTCTTCATCGCCTTATTTATTGCTGTCCTGCTCCAAAAACCGATAAACCGGATGGTGAAAAGGACGAAACTCAGCCAAAGAGCGGCCTCGGCAATTTGTGTTTTCTTTGTTCTATGCTTCATAGCCGCCATTGTTTCGCTCATCGGCGCCCGCATAGCGAAGGAAGTCAAAGGGCTCTTCGAATACCTGAAAGCATTGAATTTCAACGATTTGATGAACAACGCCGAGGATCTTATTTTAAAAGCGGTGGGTATTCTTCCGCGGTCTCTCGAAGACTCGGCCGCGCAGTCGGTAACGGAATGGTTTGACAGGCTTCTGGCCAAGGACGGTTCGGGGTTCGCCGACGCGGGCTTGAAAAGTTTCGGCCTCGATTTCTCCATGCTGTCAACGCCTCTGACCGGTGTCTGGAACACGGCGAAACTGATACCCGCCGTACTCATTGCGGTGGTCATTACCATCATTTCCTGCTTTTTTATGTCAGCCGATTATGACCGCATCATCAAGTTCGCCAAGCGCCAGCTGCCGGAGGATAAAAAGCGGTCCCTTTCGTTTTTAAAAAAGATTGTGCTGGCCTCGATGAAAAAACTCGGCAAAGCCTACCTGATACTCATGGCGATCACATTTGTTGAAATGCTCATCGGGCTGAACCTTTTCAAACTCATCGGCATTTTTGAAAGCAACTATACGGTTGCCATCGC
>DAITOC010000075.1:0-7839 GCA_036834305.1 Clostridiales bacterium | reverse complement strand
TTCTCGACAGCGGGCGGCACCGGCGTTTCGCCGTCCGCCACTTCGATCGTTCCGCTGCCCGTTCCGCCGGCGGCGTCAAACGTGATTTGCCATGTCACGGCCGGAGCCGTCTCTTGCCATTGGGCGGTATATGTCGCGTCACCGGCCGCGGGCACCACTTCCGGCTTCCAGCCCGCGAAGTCGTAACCTTCTTTCATAACAGTTGGCGGCACCGGCATCGCGCCATCCGCCACTTCGATCGTTCCGCTGCCCGTCCCGCCGGCCGCGTCAAACGTGATTTTCCAAGTCTTTGGCACAACCGCTTTCCATTGAGCGGTATATGTCGCGTCACCGGCCGCGGGCACCACTGCCGGCTCCCACCTGATGAATTCAAAACCTTCTTTTGCGACATCCGGCGGCACCGGCGTTTCGCCTTGAGCCACATCGATCGTATCGCCGCCCGTCCCGCCGTTGGCGTCAAAAACGATAGTATACATTTCAATGATGTCGTTGCAGGTTAAAACAAATTCATAACTCCCGTACTGGACGTCGTCGGCATCCACAGCGTTCATGTTAAATGTATATGTTCCGGCCGGTATATCGTCGGGTCGTTTGAATGTCACAATTAAGGGAACCTCCTCGCCGAAGGGTCCCGTATACGGTTGAGAGACTTTCGCTATCCAGGGTTCAAATTCCGCTTTCTCAGCCACAAGCGTCAACCCCTCAACGGTCGGCGTGCCCAGGATTGATGTGATTTCCCCTACAACTTGCGCAGGCAGCGCATCTCCGTATTCTTGAAAACCGAAGCATTTGCCGCCTGCCAAGTCGGTCCAATGGACCCAATTAACCCAAAATTCGTTGTCGGTTCCGTGCGACAGGCAATTCAACAGATGGATATTGTTTTCAGCCATGCCGGCCAGCACTGTCTGAAAATCAAGGTCGTCGTCTGTAAACATAACGGCGTCGGGGCCCGGGTCCCCTCCGGTTGAATAGACATCTCCGCCGAGGCCTTCATTGATATTGTCGTCATGAGGTACACTGGCGCCGAAATGCACCAGTATTTTGCTTGAACCGTCTCTCCATCCGATCTCATCATCCGCGTAGCTTTCATAGAACATTCTTGTAACGGATGCCGGAACGTCTCCGCCGTCACCGCCGTCACCCCGTGCCAACGAATCGATCTTGGAAGAAACCACTTCGGTATCGCCGGTCAGCGCGCAATCCATCCTGTACGGATAATCGGAAGTCCCATCGCTGTACTGATATTCATAGTCATAACTCGAATAATAGTCGGTATAATCCATATAGGTTATGACACCGAAATGAATATCACCGCTGAGCGCGTTGAGTTGCTGTATGATGTCACTCACGTTGGTTTTCATAGCGCTAATAAGCGCGTCATCCGCCGTGAGATCGAACGCGAACACCACATCGGCTTTGAGCGGCATATCAGGCAGCAATATGTTGACTGTACAGTCGCTTTCTTCCGCATTGTTGAGCGTGATTTCATAATCCGCCGCGTATACGCCAAACGGCAGAGCGCCTGCCACAAGCAGGCACACCAAAATAATCCCACACAACTTGGTAATATGTTTCTTCATACCTGGCACCTCTTTCTATTGAAATATTTTTTAATATCCTTGCCTTTGCCGCATCAACCGAAGCCATGCATCACCTCTTCTGTAAAAGCTCGAAAGTCTTCTTTAATTGAGCCTGGGTATTTGTAATATAAAATATATCATGGTAATAAATATATGTCAATAAATATTTTGCCAAATTGCCATTCTTCTTATCGATTTTTGCTATATAACTTATTTTCGCATTTTTTGATGTAATCCGATTCAATAAAATAATGCCGAAACATTTCCGTTTCAGCGATTTTTCTTATTGTTCTCTTCTATATTAACCGGGCCGGAACTTCAGCCTGCTGTCGTCCGCAGCCCCCGTCCGGTAATTCCAGCGGTAGGCGTTGGCCGTGACGCCTCGGGCCTCGTACTCCTCTCTGGTCATGTTGAAAGTAAAGCCGCTGATTTTCGCGTCCTTGCTGAAAGCGAAGTCCCCGATGCTCCGCAGCGTGGACGGAAAAACGACCGTACCGAAAAAGGGGCTGTATCCGCGCACCGTTCCCGCCGCGTTTTCATACAGCCCCTTTGCAGCTATGTGCCGGGACGGCTTCCTTTGACCTCTCGATTACAGCATCTCAATGGCCCCGGCCGCGCCCATACCGGCGCCGATGCACATGGTGATCAGGCCGTACTTGCCGCCCGTGTCTTCCAGGTAGGATAGCGCTTTGCAGGTCAGAATGGCGCCGGTGGCGCCCAGCGGATGACCCATCGCGATGGCGCCTCCGCGCGGATTGAGTTTTGCGGGGTCAATGCCCAGTTGATCGACGCAGATGAGCGACTGAACCGCAAAAGCCTCGTTGAGTTCGATGACATCGAATTGGTCGAGTTCCATACCGATTCTGTTAAGAAGTTTCGGCACCGCGTAGACGGGGCCGATGCCCATCATCTCCGGCGACACACCCGCGACCGCGTAACCCAGGAACTTCGCGATGGGTTTGATGCCGAGCTCGGCGGCCTTATCGGCGGACATCATCACGACAAAACCCACGCCGTCGTTCATCGGCGAGGAATTGCCCGCGGTAACCGCGCCGTTTTCCTTGAAAGCGGCGGGCAGTTTGGCCATATCCTCATAAGTGGCATCGTGTTTAATGCACTCGTCCTCTTTCATAATATCAATGGCGCCGTCTTTATCGGTATAGGTGACGGGGACAATCTCTTTCTTGAAAGCCCCTTCCTTTTGCGCTTTCGAGGCCTTTTGATGGCTGTCGAGGGCGAATTTGTCCATATCCTCGCGTTTGACGTCGAACATATCCGTCAGAACTTCGGCCGTCGTGCCCATCGCCAGGTAACAGGCGGCCCTCTCTTTGAAGATCTTCGGGTCGAGCGCCGTCAGGTCAAGCACCGTCATGGGGCACATGGACATCGACTCGACGCCCCCGGCGACGATGATGTCCGCCTGGTCGGCCATAATCTCATTGGCCGCGAAGGCGATGCTCTGCAAGCCGGAGGAGCAGAAACGGCTGACCGTCACGCCGCACACCTCGTCGGTCAGTTCGGGGCGTTCAAGACCGGCGCGGATGACGATGATTCTCGCCATGTTCAAGCCCTGCACATCCTCGGGCGTCGAGCAGCCGACGATGACGTCGTCGATTTCGTTGAGCGGCAGGTTCGGCACCTTATCGAGCACGCCCAACAGGACTTCTGTTGCCAGTTTGACGGGATATTCGTTGACCAGGGTGCCTTTCGTCGCTCTGCCGATGGGCGACCTCCCGTAAGCGACAATAACGGCATCTTTTAAAGTTTTCATCGTGTTCACTCCTCCTTATTCATAGACGGTCATAACCGCGACGTCATCGGGGATGATCAAATCCGCCTCGGTCGCGTTTTTGAGATCGTCCACCGTTACATTCGGCGCGATTTCTTTGACCAGAAGCCCCTCGGGCGTGACCTCGATGAGCGCCATATTGGTGACGATGACGTCCACGCAGTGAGCGCCGGTCAGTGGGAAGTTGCATTTGTTAAAAATTTTGGGGTCCCCTTTGTTGGTATGTTCCATGGCGACGATCACTTTTTTCGCGCAGGTGATCAGGTCCATCGCGCCGCCGTAACCGGCCATCAGTTTGCCGGGAACCATCCAGTTGGCGAGATTGCCTTCCGCGTCGACCTGCAGGGCGCCGAGCACCGTGATATCGACGTGGCCGCCGCGGATGAGCGCGAAGGATACCGCGCTGTCAAAGAACGAACCGCCCGGGTGCAGCGTCGCCCAGCCGCCGCCCGCGTCGAAAACATCCTTGTTGATCTCATGCAGTGGCGGTGCGGGCCCCAGGCCCAGCACGCCGTTTTCACCCTGCAGGGTGATCTTCATCCCCGGGGGAATGTGGTTCGGGATGATTGTCGGCAGGCCGATGCCCAGGTTGATGACGTCGCCGTCCTTAAACATCATCGCGACCCGCCTTGCCACAAAATTTCTCCAATCCAAAGCCATCTCAAGCACCTACCTTTACAATGGCGTCAACCAGAATCCCCGGCACCGTGACAAGTTCCGGGTCGATTTTGCCGACTTTGACGAGCTGCTCGGCTTCCACGACGGTGTATTTCGCGGCCGCCGGCATCAAAGCGCCGAAGTTTTTCGTGCAGCCGGTCATGAAACAGTTGCCATCGAGGTCGACTTTCGCCGCTTTAATCAGGGCGACGTCGGCTGTGATGGCCTTTTCCATCAGGTACTTTTTGCCGTCAATCTCAATGGTCGGTTTGCCTTCCTCCACGGCGGTGCCGAAGCCCACCGGCGTATAGAACGCCGGAATACCCGCGCCGCCCGCGCGGATTCTTTCGGAAAAAGTGCCCTGGGGAATCAGTTCGAGTTTGCCCTCGTCATAGAGTTTTTCGGCCGCCTTGCTCGGGCGGGTGAAGGTCGCGATCATGCCCCTGGCGCGGGTCATGAGCATTTTTTCCAGCGCGGGTAAATAGTTCGAATTGGCCGCGTTCGCCACAAATAACAGGTCTTTTAGATCGGACTGCTTGAGGATTGTCCGCATCACGCGCCCGGGGTAACCCATCGGCCCGAAACCGCCGACCAGGATCGTATCTCCGTCCTTAATCGGGGCGATCGCCTCCAGGAGAGTCATCAGCTTACCCATATACAACCACCTTCTGTCTGTAGTGTTTTTATCAATCGGCCTGTGCTATGATACCGTGTGTTGTTAATTAAGCCCTTGGAACAACTCAAGGTTGTCATAGGAATAGGTCCTGACGCCGTCCTCAATCTCATGGATGATTTTTGTGACCAAATCGTTGTACGGGGTGGGTACGCCGGCTTGTTTCCCGTAATACGAAACGGCGCCGTTCATCGAGTCCACTTCGGTCTTGTTGCCATGCTCAAGGTCCTGGAGCATGCTGGCTTTGAGCATTCTATGCTTTTTGATAACAATGGGGATGATGAACAGAGACTTCATCTCGGTGATCTTGTCTTTGTAATCGATGAGTTTCACGACATCCTGGCCCTGAATGGGCTCGATCTTAATACCGAGCGCTTTGGTGACTTCGATGCACTCCTTGATGATGCGCAGGATGCACTTGCGTGATTGTTTGTTTTCCGCCGCTTCGCCGAAGGTGCATCCCATGACCGCGGACATCCCGCTGAAGGAGGCGTTGATAATCAGTTTTGCCCAGCGGGCACCGGCGAAGTTGTCCACGACGATCGTTTCGCCCATGATGCTGAGCAGCCGCTTGATCTCGCTCATTTTCGGGTTCGGTCTGCCGGTCATGGTGCCGATGTCGTACGTCAGCGCGTCGGGTTCCGAAGTCAGTTCGGTAACACCCGGGCCGGTGTATGTCGCGCCCCACGCGATGGTGCAGCCGACCACCCTGTCATCTCCGATGACCTGGGCGACCGAAGGCTCCGGCATGCCGTTTTGCATCGTGCAGATAACCGCGTCGTCGTTCATGTACTGCACCAGATTTTCCACGATGCTTTTGTTGTTCATTTGTTTGGTCATCAGGAAAATCAGGTCGTACTTGCCGGTAATCTCGTCATAGGTCATCGCGCTGACCGGCACTTCCATTTTAACCGTGCCGATGATGGTGGCGCCGTTGGCTTTGAGCGCGTCGATGTGCTCTTTGTTGATGTCGATGAGATCAACCTGTTCCTTCGCCTTGGACAGATAAGCGCCCAAGACCAATCCCATGGACCCCGCGCCTACGATAGCGGTGCGCATTGATAATTCCCCCTTTTAATTAACTTTATCGCCGCTACTTTGTTGCATATTCTAATCATATGATATAAAATTGGTTTTAAGCAGTCCGATTGCTGCTTTGTTTGCGGTTGCTCGCAGGGTATTCCGGCTGGCGGCACGCACGCCTCCATAAAACGAAAGGTGTGGTACTTTGAGCGGGTCCGCTAAATCCGAGGCAGCCGGGCAGCCCGGGGCAGGGCCGACACAGAAACAGGTGGATTACGTCTATCAGAACCGCCGGTATGTCGGCACCAAAGAGGTCGCCGGCTATGTGCTGTGGGATATGGCGCAGAGTTTCAACATCAACACCTACTCCGGACGGTTTGTCAACACCATTCTGCAGGTCAGCTTCAGAAACCAGCAGATTTTATCCGTTATCAATGGGATTTGGGACATCATCAACGATATTTTCACGGCCGCGATTGTGGATAAAACCAGAACGCGCTGGGGTAAATTCAAGCCGTATTTGGTGTTCCTGGCTATCCCCGGCACCATCGGCACCTGCCTTTTCTGGCTTCTGCCGCTTTTCTTTAAGGGCGCGCTGCCGGACGATATGAACAAGTTCATCGCGTATTCCGTTCTCGCGATTGTCCGCGAGGGCATCGGCACATTTCTGGGCATCGCCCAGGGCGGTATTATCACGACCATCACGCCTCACCCCGTGGAACGGACCCGTATGCTGACCATCGCCAATTTTTTCTCCGGGCTGTTCGGCGAAAAGCTGCCGGAGCAGATAATGACCATCCTGATCGACCTTATCGGCAACAATGTTATAAAGCCGAAGAAAGGTCCCGTCAGCGGTTTATACTTAAAGCTGTTTGTGGGGATGGGGACATTCACCAGCATTGTGGGGGGCCTTGTGTCTCTCTGGTTTAACACCATCATGAGGGAACGGGTCGTTCAGTCCATCAAAACGCCGAGCATTGTTCAGGGCATCAAATCCATCTTGAACAACAAACCCGTTTTGCTGATGACGCTTTCGCAAATTCTCAGTTCTTTTTCCGTCGGCGGCAGCAAATCGGATTATTTCATAGATGTTCTCAACTTTGCCACTTTAGGCTACCTGACAGGCATCCCCGGCGGACTTCTCGGGCCGCTTCCCTTTATGATTGTGCCGTGGTGCCGCCGCCATTTCCAAAGCCGGACACTGTATTTGGTCAGCGGTTATATGGGGCAGGTGTTGATGGTGCCGGTGTTCCTTATCGGTTCCATCGGCGGGAAGAAAAACGGGCTGTATAAAAATAAAATCGTCATGGCCTCCGCCCTGACGGTTTATGAGACGCTCATCGCGTTTTTCTACGGCGTCCGAAAGGTCATCCCCACCGAGATGTACAACGAAACGATGGATTACTGCGAATGGAAAAACGGCTACCGCACCGAGGCGATGACCTCCGTCGCGAAAGGCCTCGCGAGCAAGCTGGCCGGGATCTACACCAACCTGCTGTCTCTTCAAATAAAGCGTTGGATAAAATATGACCAGACCGCGTATGCCCGGGGCGCCAAACAAAACGACAGCACAAAATACTGGCTGTTCGCGACGTATTCCGTATTTCCGCTGTTGACCGGTTTTCCCGGCATCATCCCGATGCTGTTCTATGATTTATCCGGCAAGAAGCGCGAAACCATGTACGCGGAACTGCTCGAACGCCGTTCGAATATATCAAAAAGCGCTTCCGCGGCCGACGCCGAAACGATGGAACAAATAGCCGCCGAGCAGATGGAAATCGGTGAGAAAAACAAAAGCAAAAATCTCTGAGCGTTCACGGTGAAATGAAACAACCCGGCCTGATGACAATCAGCCGGGTTGGCGTTTTTATGAATGCTTTTGGCTTCAGCGTACGCTGGACACCTATCGCACTTTGTGCCTCATGATTTTCCTTGAAGTGTTGCGCTCAAATTTTTCATGCCGCAACTCAATGTCATAAATAAATTTGTAAGAAGGAAGCAGGCTGTTGACATAATCGACTTCCTCTTTGATTTTGTTATAGATTTCTTCGTCCGCCATTCCCTCGGTCCGTTCTTCGTCGGGCACGACGAGGGCGACGAGAACGGGGTTCCCTTCG
>DAITOC010000074.1:0-8047 GCA_036834305.1 Clostridiales bacterium | reverse complement strand
CCGGCAAGACCAAGGCCCGGGAAACCCCACTGCCTCAAAACCTCGTAAACGCCGACAGCGACGGTGTTCGAAAGATTCAAGCTTCTCGCCGGATTCGCCATCGGCAGCCGCACGCACCGTCCGGGGTTATTTGCCAAAAGCTCTTCGGGCAGGCCGGCCGTTTCCTTCCCGAACACCAAATAGGAGCCGGCGGGGTATCGGATATCCGAATACACCGCTTTCGCTTTTGTCGAGAAATAAAAAAACGGGCCTTTGTTTTCATGAAAAAACGCGGCGAGGCTCGCGTAATAGCGAACATCCAACAGATTCCAGTAATCCAGGCCGGCCCTTTTCAGCTTCGCGTCGCTTATTTTAAAGCCCATCGGTTCGACAAGATGGAGCCTCGCGCCGGTCGCGGCGCAGGTTCTCGCGATATTTCCCGTGTTTTGCGGTATTTGCGGTTCAACCAGTACGATGTTTAAAACAGGCATGCGGACCTCTTTGATTTAGAAAAAATTACATCCGTTTTTTTTTACCCGCGAAGGTTAAAATAAACAGGAAAGGGACCGGTTTGAATCATTCAATCCATCTCTGCGTTAAATAACGGATAAGGAGTATCAGTCATATGAAAAAGGGCAATCAAAAAGCAACGATTCTCAAAGGCGTCGGTATCGGTATGGCCGTCGGCGGGACCGCGGCGCTGTTAAGCAATTCCCTGATGAGCAGGCCCGCGAAACGCTTGACCAAAAAAAACACAGCGAAAGTGATGAAGACCATCGGTGAGGTTCTCGATAACATTCAGTATATGATCAAATAAGTAGTTTATGAAGTGCCCGGGGTCAGTTGTAAAGCCCCATCGCTTTTTCTGTTTCCCCTTCGACCATGAGCTCAAGGGCTTTGCAGGCGCTGTCGACAACGCTTCGAAGTTCCTTGAGTTCGTCCTTGTTAAAAGGGGATAGAACCCAGTCGGCAAGCGCCATTTCCGCAATCTTCTTTTCGCCGATGCCAAGTTTTATTCGCGGGAAATTGTCGCTGTTTAAATGATAGATGATGCTTTTTAACCCGTTGTGCCCGCCGTCGGACCCTTTGCGCCGAATCCGCAGGCTGCCGCAGGGAAGGGAGGTGTCATCAAAGACGACGATGATGTTTTCCGGCTTGATTTTATAAAAGGCGGCGGCGTCACGCACGGCCTCACCGCTGTTGTTCATAAATGTCTGCGGCTTCAGCAGCAGGCAGCGGCGTGAACCGATAACCGCATCCCCGAGCAATGATTTGAACTTCAGCCGGTTCACTTTCACATCGAGGTTGCCGGCCAGAACATCTATGAAGAGAAACCCGGCGTTGTGCCGTGTGAATTCGTATTTTTTCCCGGGGTTGCCAAGCCCCGCTATCAGAAATTCCGGCGCTCCGGCGGGCTCAACGGAGCGCCTGCGGAAAGGGAACATATCATAGCCACCTTGTTGTGTGTTTCAGTTAACTGACTGCGATCGTTTTTGTCACCTCGGTGTTTTCCTCTCCGTTTTCTTCGACGGGCGTTTTCGAGTAGACAAGGCGAATATTGGTATCTTTAACCGCCTTCTCGATATTTTCAGCCGTTAGATTATTATTTTGAACCAAAACTGAAACATAGACCATGTTAGCATCTTTCATGCCTTTCGGTATCCCGATCTCGCCGTCGGTATATTGGCAGATCCAAATGCCGTTTTTTCCGTTGCCTTCGATTTCAAGCGAGTAAATGGTGATATCCTCGTCCGTTTTATTATCGACGGTAATGCCGATACTGTAGGATTTCCAGGCTTTTTTGTTTGTAAGGACAGAATCAGCCGTTTTTGAGTTGAAGCCATACATTTTCGACAGACTTTTTTTGTAATGCTCGGCGAACTTTTCCTGGCGATAAGATTCTAAAAGGTCGTTGTAAGGAATAACCTCGTGTATGGTCGCTTCGGGCTTTTTCCCGTCTACCATCCGGACAACCGCGGCGATGGTCAGCGTGACGACGGCCACAACGGCGACAGTCAAACCGGCCAGCAGAAGAATACGATTCTTCTTGCTCTTTTTCATTTCGTTTCCTCCGTGCTATTCTGTCTCTTAAAGGGCTTCTTTTTGTTCACCCAATCCTTTTTGTTCACCTGCCTCGCCCTGGCCACCGCCAGGGAATTGTCCGGCACGTCGTCGGTGATTGTCGAACCTGCCGCCGTATACGCGTTTTTGCCGATTGTCACCGGCGCGATAAGGCTGTTGTCGCAGCCGATAAAGGCACCGTCTTTGATAACCGTGCGGTATTTATCCCTGCCGGTGAAGTTGACCGTCGCGCAGCCGGAGCCGATGTTGACATCCCGGCCGACATCCGCATCGCCGATATAAGACAGGTGAGAAATTTTGGTCTCGCCGCCGATAGCGGCGTTCTTAATCTCAACGAAATTGCCTATTTTAACATCGGGGCCGATTTTGCTGCCCGGCCGGATGCGTACGAAAGGCCCGATTTGGGCAAGGCTTTCCACATGCGAGTCATAGCACTGTACGCTGTTTAATACCGCGCCGTCCCCGATGACGCTGTTTTCAATCAGCGTATTGGGCCCGAGAACACAGTTTTTGCCGATCGTTGACCGCCCTTTGATAATCGTGCCCGGCAATATCACCGTGTCCGCTCCGACTTCGACATCCGGCCCGATAAGGATGCCGTCCGCGCACGGAATCGATACGCCGCCGAGCATCAGGCGGTTAAGTTCCGCTTTTCGGGCGATTTCATTGAGTTCGAGCAACTGGACCCTGTCGTTCGCGCCGAGCACCACGTCCGCCGAACGGGCGTTAAAGGCGGAGGCTTTCAAATTCAGGCTCAAAACGATTTCGAGCGCGTCGGTCAGGTAGAATTCTTTGGTTTTGTTGTCGGCTGACAAATTCCGGTAGGATTGAAGCCGCTCCAACGCACTCAGCAGCGCTTGGGAGCCGAACCAGAAAACACCCGAGTTGACCTCATCAATGGCTTTTTCACTTTCATTGGCCTCGCGTTCCTCGACAATCCGCGTGAGGGCTCCGTGTGTGTTCCTGACAATTCTTCCGTAGCCGAAAGGATTTTTCACTTTAGCCGAAATGACGGTGGCAGAGTTCTCAGAACGGACATGGAATTTCAGCGCCGTGCTGATGGTTTCCGCGTCGATGAGGGGAGCGTCGCCGTTTAGTATGAGGACGTTCGAGGAGCCGTGGCGGCTGATAAAATCCTTTGCCTGCATGACCGCGTGCCCGGTACCCAGCCTTTCGGACTGAAGCGCTGTTTCAATGCCGTCTTCCAAATGCCCGCGGACTGCCTCGCTCATATGGCCGGTGACCACGCAAATGTCCTCGATACCGCTTTGCCTGACCCGGTCAATGACCCAGTCAATCATCGGCTTAAACAGAACCTCTGCGAGAACCTTTGGCTTGGCGGACTTCATGCGTACGCCTTCGCCCGCCGCGAGTATCACGGCACAATCTTTTTTCATTGTCAGTCTTCCTTTCATCGGTTATTCATGAAAGCTTTGCATGGATCATATTATCCGGCGGGAATCCCCCGGCTTTTCTTTTTAAATGCAACCGCGAATACGAAACAAACCATTCCGGTCAGGAAAACATAGGCGTAAATTCGAGAACCGGTGTTTCCTGTGTCGGGCGGAGTCACTGCCTCCGCGATTGTATCCGTTTCAGACGCGGAATCGACCGTGAGAGGCGCGACGGTGGATTCACCGGCATTGTCCGTTCCGGACGGTTCGGCATCACCGTTGTCTGTTTCACCGCTCAGTGTGCGCGGCTCCAAGGGGTTCACCGCGGTGTCTGCTTTTTCAACGGCAAAACTGTCGATGCGCCGGGTGTCGCCGCCGTCGACGGAAAACGCGTCGAAATACATAGAACTTCCGTCAATCCGAATAGCGGAAAACACCGGGCTGTCGACTTCGACAATGCTTTGAGCCCTTGGGAACAACAGGTCCGTCGAGGCGGCGTTTTTCACCTTATAGTTTTTCACGCCGGCGCAGGCGCTGATAACATAGATGCTGCCTGCCGGCTCGATTTTCGCTTCATAATCCCTGCCGTCAAACGAAATGTTTTTCGAGGCGCTTTTCACGATTTTATTGCCGTCCATGGCGTCGGTTCGCAGGTAGACATGGTCGTGCCCCTGAAGAACGAGGTCGATGCCGAGATCGGGCATCAGCGAGCCGAGTTGTTTGCGCAGCGCTTTGACATCGCTGTCATCGTAGTGCGAACCGTTCGAATACATCGCTTTGTGCAGCGAAACGATCTTCCATTGCGCGTTGCTTTGCGCGGCGTCATTCTTGAGCCACTCAAGCTGCGCGTCGCCCAAAGCGCCGCCGGGGCCGGCGTCGTTGGTGTTGAGAACCATAAAGTGCGCGTTGTTGTAGTCAAAGGAATAATATACGCCCGTTTCCCTGTCCTGGTCGGGCGCCGCGGGCAACAGGAAGTTCTCGTCAAGCACAAAACCCTCGTCCTCGTGATTGCCCGCCGTCGGCATAAACGCCGTGTTCATTAAATCCCCGGCAGCCGAGTCAAACAGCCATTTCCACTGCCGGATATTCGCCGGATTGTCGGTTTGGTCACCGCTGCTGAGTATGAATTTGCTTTGCGGAAACAGTTCGAACGCGGCGTTGACCGTGTTCGCCCAAGTCGCGTACTGCCTGTCGTTTTGAGATTGCTCATCGGTCATGTGGAAGAAAGTGAACGAGTCCGAGCCGTTCGCCGTCTCGATAACGCCGGTGTCGCTCCACCAGCCTCTGGCCGCGTCGCCGACACGGTAGGCGTATTTTTTACCCGGCTCAAGCCCTGTCAGGCTGACGCTGTGCCGTACGAGCGTGAAAGTGTAATTCAGGAACCCCGCGATGCCGAAATCGGCGCCGGGGTAACCCTTGATCACTTTTTCGCCGGCGCAGGCGATACCGGGCCCGGTAGTCGGGCTGCCCGTGAACACCGGGTTTTCGCTGAACGGCACAAGTTCAATGTCGCTGCCCGTTACGCTGTATTTTGTGAACCAGCGAATATTGCGCGTTGTGCCGGCGTCGTCGCCGAAAGTAACCGCGATATGAGACGGGAGCCGATAATCGGCGGCTGTCGGCACAACCGGAACGCGTCCGGAGTAAGTAAGGGTCACATTCAGGTCGGAGCGGAAAGCCGGGTCATGATCCTCCACAAGACAGTTGACAATGCCGGCGATGGTGTAACCGAGCGAATCGAACTGGCTTTGCGTCAAATATTCTCCCGCCGCGTAATCGACAATATCGCTGATGCTGTCGAGGTTATCGGGCATTATCCCGAGGATGGTGTTGATGATGTTCAGGTAACTGCTGTCGTGCGGAAATACCGCTTCAACAAGCAGGTCAAGAAACACACCGACAACATACAGCGCCGTATCTTTCGGAAGCAGAGTGCCCGGGTTAAAATCAAGCACGCCCAAGATGCTGTCTTCAAGTATATCATTGATGACGACATCTTTGAGAACATGGTAAAATGCCTCGGCGCCGCCGCGGTTGCGGAAGTAATCGATGGTGTCTTGAATAAACAGGTCGCCGCTGATATCTTCGTCCCCCGAAAACTGGTAAGACAGCACGCTGTAAGCGGCGTCTTCAAGCGTTCCGGGCTTCGTCGCGTCGCCGAATCCGAGTGTGTCGATGAACTTGGTACAGGGGTAGTCCGAAACCGGGAAACTCGTCAGTTTCAACGCCGCCGCGTACAGTACATCAAGCAGTTTTTGCGGCTGGCTGATGTATACCTCGTCGAGTTGCCCCGCGAGGTCCTCAATGAAACTTAAAAGGTTTTTGGAGGTAAACACCTCGTAATCGCCTATGGTTAAGCCGCCGTTGATAAGATTGTCGACCTTTGCCTCCAAATCCAATTCGGAGTTCATCAGGAACTCATACAAGCCGCCTTGCTCCTCAATACTCCGCAGCGTTTTGGTTAGGTATGTGTCCGCCATATCGACGCCGAATTTAGCCAGCCCGTTCTGCCCGTATGTTTTTCCGAAAGAATAGGTGTTTTTGTAGGGCCGGCCGTAAACAACGCCTTCGGCCTCGATCGGTGTTTCACAGTCCGCGTCAAAAATTTCGTAAGTCGCTTTTATCGTGTCACCGGTGTTGTCGAAGCGAACTTCACGGAATGTGTTCGGGTACCCCGTCAGGGAAGCCGACAGGCAATCATACATGACCTGCCCGTTGTCCGATATATGCGAGGCGATGTTATTGCCGTGCATATGCCCGGAAAAGTTGAAGTGCATTCCCGCGTCGGCAAGCTTTTCGGCGGCCTGCATCCAGTTGTCCACAACAAAACTCTGGAACATGGACTGTTCGATTTCGAACTGGTTGACGAGGTTATGGTGCATCATGCCGATGACCGTTTCCCCGGCGCTTTGCGCTTCGGCGATTTCTTCAAGCGCCCAGGCCATCAAACTTTCCGAAATGGATCCGCCGGTCTCGTGCTGATCCTCGCCGTCAGAGGTCGCGTCACCGGTGTACTTGCACACGTCAAGCGCCAGCAGCCGGTATCCGCCGTCGAGGCGGACGGAATACGAAAGCATCCCCGCTTGTTCGCCGGCAGGGGGGGTATATGTATGATACGCCAGGTCGTAACCAAGGTTTTTATAAATGCTGCGGAATTCCGCAGGGCGGGTTTGCCTGCAGGCTTCTTGCACACCTCTTTTAAAGCTTGTGGTATTGCGGTTATTGATATCGTGGTTGCCGTTGATGACTAAAACCTGAATACCGGTTTCGTTTTCAAAGCGTTCAAGCCTTGCGGCAAGTTCGGTATGGCCCTCGTATTCGCCGTCCTTCGTCATGTCGCCCGGTATGAGCAGATATTTGCAGCCATTTTTCTCCGCGTGAAGGTCAATGGCGCCGAGCGCGGCGTCGATGATCGCGCTCCCCTGCGTGAACTGCCGCGCGTTTTTTTCACAATAGGTTTGCCAGGCTTCGCCCTTATCGCCCATAAGGCTTTGCGGATAATAGTGAATATCCGACAGAACCGCGAGCTGGACCGGCGCCTTTTGAACGCTGCCCAAAGCGTTGACAACGCCGGCCGGCAAAGCCGAAAGAAGAAAAACCATAGCGAGCGCCAATGCCGTGATTTTTGAGAATCTGCGGTGGAATGCCATGTCGTTTGAACCTCCGTTGAAATTATATTGTTTTCAGAAAGCTTTTTAAATGAATCAGCGCGCGGGGAACACCGCCCAAAACCATGCATAGCCCTTTAAACGCTTTGTTGCCGTTGAGTATGCGCAAAAGCCCTTCAGCCATGCGCGGGCTTAAGAGACCGCCGCTCATAGCCATCATACAACGGAACGGCGTCTGTATCGCCACGGCGTTCATCATCCCCGCGTTGGGACCTTTGTTAAACCGGCGCATCAGGAACAGCACGAAACGGTTGAGCCGGCCGCCCCATTTTGTGTGGGCGCTGTTCTCGAGATTATCCGTCAGGCCGATAGGTATGCTTTGATCCCGGAACGCGGGCGGCAAGGGGCTGCCGAGCAGCGCCTCAAACTGCGAGTCGGGTACCTCGGCGATATCGCCGGTGTAATACGACGGCGCTTTCTCGCGGTAATTGGGCACAGGCGCGCCGGGATTTGTGGAAAGAACCTCGACCGTTCCCGCAAGCCGGATGTCGGCTGACGACGCGCCTATGAGGATGTCAAACTCGCCGCTCTCGACATGCCAGTCGTGAATCAGCGTATTGTAATAGGCAAACGCCCTTTTGGAAAGGCTGATGGAAACCTCTTTTTCTTCTCCCGCCTTCAGAAACACCTTTTCGAACCCTTTGAGGTCTTTCGCGGCGCGGAATACGGTGCTTTCTTTGTCCGCGACATAGCACTGAACCGTTTCGGCGCCGTCGACGCCGCCGGTGTTTTTCACTTTAAACGAAACGACCAGTTCCTCATTGTCTTTTATCGAGTTTTTATTCAGACTCAGTCCGGAATACTCGAAACTCGTGTAGGAGAGGCCGAAGCCGAACGGGAAGCAGACCGGCTTGCCGATTTTATCATAGTAGCGGTAGCCGACATAAATACTTTCCCGGTATTCCACCGTCGCCGGGTTGCCGG
>DAITOC010000073.1:0-8096 GCA_036834305.1 Clostridiales bacterium | reverse complement strand
GATTTTCGGCGGCCTTTGAAGGAGTGCCGCCTCCCGGAAAAGCGGCCGAAATACATATTTAAAAGGAGAACTGTCATGAAAACGTTGAAAAGATTGTTTGCTGCCGCGTTGTGCGCGGCGCTGTGCGCAACCGTCCTTGCCGCCTGCGCCGAAAAGGAGCCGGCCAAAACCGAAAAACTTACCGTCGGCGTGATTCAGCTCGTTTCTCACCCGTCGTTGGACAATTGTTATGAAGGCCTCGTCGCCGGGTTGAAGGATGCCGGTTTTGTCGACGGCGACAACATCGAAATCGACTTCCAAAACGCCCTCGGCCTCCCCGAAACGGCGGAGCAGCAGGCGAAAAACCTGGCCGCGAAGAAATGCGACCTGCTCATCGGCATCGCGACGCCCGCCGCCATGGCCGCCTACGCCGCCGCCCGCGGCACCGATATCCCGGTCGTCTTCTGCGCTGTTTCCGACCCGGTCGCGGCGGAGCTCGTCAAAACGCTCGAAAAGCCCGGTGTCAACTGCACGGGCACATCGGACCTCCTCAACCTCGACGCGCAGGTCAAGATGATTCGCGCTTTCCAGCCGGACGCGGTTAAACTCGGCGTGCTGTACACCACCAGCGAGGTCAACTCCGTCACCCATTTGGAGGAACTCAAAGAGATTGCCCCGAAGTACAATTTCGAGGTCGTCGCGCAGGGCGTGCAAAGCAGCGCGGACATCCCGCAGGCCATCACCGTCCTCGCGCAGAAGGTCGACTGTATCACCAACTTCACCGACAACAATGTCGTCAACAACTTAGCCGATGTTCTCGCGAAGGCGAACGCGGCGGGCGTGCCCGTTTACGGCTCGGAAATCGAGCAGGTCAAAAACGGCTGCATCGCTTCGGAAAGCCTCGATTACATTGAACTCGGTAAACAAACCGGCGCGATGGCCGCGAAAATCCTCAACGGCGAGAAAGCCGCGGATATGCCGGTGGCTCTGATTAAAGACAGCAAGCCCGTCATCAACCCCGATGTTATGGCGGCATTCAAAATTACGCTTCCGGACGCCTACGCCGGCGCCGAGAAAGTGACCAAATAACAAGGCGGCAACGCGCCGAAAAGAAAGTGTTTCACCATGACCGAACTGCTCACTGTTTTGACAGTCACGCTTGAAGAGGGTCTGATGTACGCGCTGCTGGCCTTCGGAGTGTATATTACTTACAGCATCCTCGATTTTCCGGACCTGTCCGTCGACGGCACGCTGCCCCTCGGCGCCGTGCTAAGCGGCGTGCTCATCCGGGCCGGGGTCAACCCGTGGTTTTGCTGCCTGGCCGCCTTCGCGGCGGGCGCGGCCGCCGGCAGTGTGACGGGGCTTCTCAATGTCAAGCTGAAAATCCGTCCGCTTCTGTGCGGGATTTTGGTGATGACCGGGCTGTTATCCGTTAACCTCGTGTTCATTATCAAAGGGACCGGTGGCTTTTCCATCGCGTCTTTCTTCGACCTGCCGACGATCTTTTCGGCGGCGCCTGCCTCCGCCATCCCCCAGGACATCGGCGGGTACCGGCTCAGGCCGCTGATTGTGGCTTTGTTCATTGCCGTCGTGTGCAAGCTCGCGCTCGACTGGTACTTAACGACAAAATCGGGGCTGCTGCTGCGGGCGGCGGGCAACAACGCGCAGTTTGTCACCATGCTCGCGCGCGACCCGGGTACCTTCCGAATTCTCGGCTTGTCCATCGGCAACGGGTTCGCGGCGCTCGCGGGCTCGGTCATCGCCCAACAGAAGGGCTCCGCCGACCTGCAGATGGGCACCGGCATGGTGGTCATCGGCCTGGCCTCCGTCATCATCGGCATCAGCCTGCTGCGGAAAGTCCGTTTCATGAAGGCCACCACGAAGGTCATCGCCGGGTCTGTCATCTACAAGGCCTGCCTTTCGGTTGCCCTCGCGCTCGGCCTCCCCACGGAATACCTGAAGCTGCTGATGGCCGTGCTGTTTGTCGCGGCGCTGCTGTCGGGCAACATGCTTGACAAAGGGAGGGCGAAAATCCGTGATTGAGTTTGAAAACATCGTCAAGCGCTACAACGCGGGCACGCCGGACGAGCTGGTCTTGTTTGACCGTTTTGACTTTCGGGTCGCGAAAGGCGCGTTTGTGTCGATCATCGGCTCAAACGGTTCGGGCAAAACCACGCTGCTGAACATTTTGTGCGGCACCGTGCCCGTCGACGGCGGCAAGGTCCGCGTCAACGGCAAGGACATCACCAAAATGAGCGAGCACCAGCGCGCCGCGCTCATCGGCCGCGTGTTTCAGGACCCTCAAAAAGGCACCTGCTCGGATTTGACGATTCTCGAGAATATGTCGCTCGCCGCGAACAAGCAAGGCGCGTACGGCCTTTCCGCCGCGGTCAACCGCCGGCGAATTGACGAATACCGCACGCTGCTTGAGTTTTGCGGCATGGGCCTGGAAAACCGCCTGAATACCCAAACAGGCACCCTCTCGGGCGGGCAGCGCCAGGCGCTCGCGATGATTATCGCCAACATGACCGACATCGACCTGCTGATTTTGGACGAGCACACGGCCGCCCTTGACCCGAAATCGTCGGAGACGATCATGAGCCTGACCGATAAGCTCGTCAGCGAAAAGCGGGTGACCACCCTGATGGTGACCCACAACCTGCGTTACGCGCTCACGTATGGCGACCGCCTTGTGATGATGCATGAAGGCAAAACGGTTATGGACGCCGCGGGCGAAGACAAGCAAGCCATCAGCATTGATAACCTGCTTGCCAAGTTCAACGAAATCAGTATCGAATGCGGCAACTGAAGCGCGCGTCTTAAAAAATCAGCCTTCCCCCAAGCGGCGGAAGGCTGTTCTTTTTATGTTGATTCGACCGGGCGCAGTTTGCTTTTCAGTATCTCCCGGGCCTTTTTGACCTCTTCCTCCGCCGGGGGCTTGACGCCCACGAGGGGATAAGCCTGCCCTAACTTTTCCCATTTGAACGAGCCCATGCTGTGGTAGGGCAGGACGTCGACCTTTTCGACGGTTTTCAGGCTGCCGATAATTTCCGCGGCCGCTTGCAAGTCTTCCTCCGCGTCGGTCAGGCCGGGCACCAACACATAGCGTATCCACATCGGGATGTTTTGGTCCGACACATACCGCGCGAATTCCCTTGGCAGCCGGCCGCCGGCGCCGGTGATTTTTTTATGCTGCTCTTCGCGGGCGTGCTTGATGTCCATGAGGACAAGGTCGGTGTATTTCAAAAGTTCTTTGACCCGCTCGAGTTTCACAAAGCCCGAGGTGTCAAGCGCGGTGTGAACCCCGAGCGTTTTGCACTTCTTGAAAACCTCTGTGACAAACTCCGCCCGGAGGGTCGGCTCCCCGCCGGTGACGGTGATGCCGCCGCCGGAAAGTTTGATGTAGCCGATGTATTTTTTCAGCTTTGTCACGACTTCGTCCGCCGTGTATTCCCTGCCGCCGGCCGCGGCCCACATATCGCGGTTGTGGCAGTAAACGCAACGCAGCGGGCAGCCCTGCATAAACACCACGAAGCGTATGCCCGGGCCGTCGACCGTGCCGAACGACTCAAAAGAATGGATGGCGCCTTTGACCGGCAAGAACACTACCGCCTTTTAGAAAGTCTCATGAATGGTCCGGTTGATGACGTCAAGCTGCTGGGCTTTGGTCAGTTTGATGAAATTGACCGCGTAGCCGGAAACGCGGATGGTCAGCTGGGGGTATTTTTCGGGGTGCTCCATCGCGTCGATGAGCGTCTCCCTGTCGAAAACATTGACGTTGATATGGTGGCCGCCGTCGAGGAAATACCCGTCGAGCAGCGCCTTGACATTGTTGATTCTCGAGTCGTCGTCGCGGCCGAGCGCCTTGGCAACGATCGAGAAGGTGAAGGAGATGCCGTCCTCGGCGTAATCATACGGGAGCTTGGCAATCGAGCCGAGCACCGCGAGCGCGCCGTTGATGTCGCGGCCGTGCATCGGGTTCGCGCCGGGGGCGAAGGGTTCCCCCTTCTTGCGCCCGTCGGGCGTGCTGCCTGTTTTTTCGCCGTAGACGACATTGGAGGTGATGGTCAGAACCGAGAGCGTCGGCACCGAACTGCGGTAAGTCCTCTGCTTTTTTATCTTTTCGGCGAACAGTTTGACGATGCCGGTCGCGATGGTGTCGACGCGGTCGTCGTTGTTGCCGAATTTCGGGTACGGCCCGTCAATTTCAAAGTCCGCCGCGAGGTTGTTTTCATCCCGGATGATTTTCACCTTCGCGTATTTCATCGCGCTAAACGAATCGGCCACCACCGAAAGCCCCGCGATACCGCAGGCCATCGTGCGGTAAACATCCTTGTCGTGCAGCGCCATCTGGACGCGCTCGTAGGAATACTTGTCGTGCATAAAGTGTATGACATTGAGCATGTTGATATAGATGCGGGCGACCCAGTCAAGGATGGCGTTGAACCGTTCCATGACATCGTCGTAGTCGAGGTATTCCGATTCGACGCGTGAAAAGCGCGGCGTCACCTGCACGCCGGAAATTTCGTCAACACCGCCGTTTATGGCGTAAAGAAGCGCCTTCGCGAGGTTGCAGCGGGCGCCGAAGAATTGCATCTGCTTGCCCAGGCGCATCGCCGACACACAGCAGGCGATGCCGTAGTCGTCGCCCCAATGGCGCCGCATGATGTCGTCGCTTTCGTATTGGATGGAACTCGTTTGGATGGACACCTTCGCGCAGAACCGCTTGAACCCGTCGGGCAGGCGGGCGGACCACAGGACGGTGATATTCGGCTCGGGCGCGGGGCCGAGGTTGAACAGCGTCTGAAGAACGCGGAACGAGGTTTTTGTCACGAGCGTCCGGCCGTCGAGGCCCATGCCGCCGATGCTTTCGGTGACCCAGGTCGGGTCGCCGCTGAACAGGTTGTCGTATTCCGGCGTTCTCAAAAACCGGACGATTCTCAGCTTCATCACGAAGTGGTCGACGAGTTCCTGCGCCTCCTCCTCGGTCAGGACGCCCTCGCGCAGGTCTTTCTCAAAATAGATGTCCAAAAAGGTCGACACTCTGCCCAGGCTCATGGCCGCGCCGTTTTGTTCCTTGACGGCGGCCAAATACGCGAAATACAGCCACTGGACGGCCTCTTTGGCGTTTTGGGCGGGCTTCGAGATATCGAAGCCGTATGCGGCGGCCATTTTTTTGAGTTCCCCGAGGGCTTTGATCTGCTCGCTGATTTCCTCGCGCGCCCTCGCGGCGACATGGTCGATGTAGTCGAAATCGAGCAGGTTCAACTCATACTGTTTGTGTTCGACGAGCCGGTCGATGCCGTAAAGCGGCACGCGGCGGTAGTCGCCGATGATGCGCCCCCGGCCGTAAGCGTCGGGCAGACCGGTGATAATCGCCGCTTTTTTGGCCCGCTTCATTTCGGGGGTATACACATCGTAAACGCCATCGTTGTGGGTCTTGCGGTAATCCTCGAATATCTTCAACACTTCGGGGTCGATTTTCTTTCCGTAGGCCTCGCAGCCTTTGACCACCATGCGGATGCCGCCGAACGGGATAATCGCCCTTTTCAGCGGCTCGTCGGTCTGCAGGCCGACAATCTTTTCAAGGTCTTTGTCGATATACCCGGGCTTGTGCGAATTGATCGTTGAAATGGTTTTCGTGTCGATGTCGAAGACACCGCCGCGCTCCCTCTCAACCTTTAACAGGGCGCTGACTTTTTCCCAAAGTCCGGCCGTCACAGCCGTGGGGCCTTTTAAAAAACTCTCGTCCCCTTCGTACGGCGTGACATTGAGCCGGATAAAGTCGGAGACGCTAATTTGCGTCGACCAGGCGCCTTCTTTGAATGGCGTTTTTTCGTCCATGGCAATCATCCTTCAGTTTATTGCATTTGCGCGGCAACACCGTTAGTTTTGCCTGTATCCGCGCTGTTTTCGGTTTTACCTTAACTTGCATAAGTATAGTATGAACCGTTAAAATCATAATCCGTTTTTGGTAAAACAAGGAAGTTTCCGGCCGTTGGCGAAAAGTTCGGCACAATTGAACATGAATCTCAAGCTTGATGAAAATTTTTTGGCGGCAATTTTATCCATTGCCGCCAAAAGCGTTTATCGGTAGCCGTTACGGCGCGCTGATTTTCAGCACCGTCACGCCGAAAGCGTCCGGCGCGGCGTCCATCGTCCGCCTTTTTATTGCCGTGAGGGCCGGTCAGCTTGCCGGTTTGATAAATTCTCTTGACACCCAGCCGCGATAGTTGCCGTACACCACATAAGCCCAGCCTTCCTCTGTCGCGACACTAACCAGAACTTCGGCTTTATTGGGGATTGTGGTGATCACCATATAGTCCCGGCCGGGGCCGTCGCGCAGGTTCAACGGGGCGCCTTTGGTGGTAACGATGAACTTGGAATAGCCGTTCACTATATTTTTGAAATTGTCCTTGATTTTCCATACGCCGCCGCTTGTATTTTCAATAATAACCACAGCGGAAAAGTCGGTCTCAATTTCTTTTGTGACGGCGCAGGCTGCCGGTTTCCCTTGCTTATCCGCGTAAAGGTACAGCGGGTTCTCCGCTGACAGGGAGTAATACCCGTTCTCCGTGAGAATCCGGTTGACCTTATCCGTTATGTCTTTGAGCGTCTGGCCGAACATTTCGGCGAGGTCGCCGTTGCCGAGCATTTTGTCGCCGGCATAGTCATAGGCGAAATAATAGGCCGACTCGTCGTATTCGCTCGCGCGCGGCGCGGTGATATACCCGACGCGCAGGAACAATATATTTTTGTAAGTATGCGTTTCATAAGTCATCTTGTAGTCGATGGAATATATTTTGTCTTTTTGGTTTTTAACCGACTCAATCATCGCCCGCAACTTGTCAATCGCGCCGTTGACTTTAACCGCGCCCGGTTTTTCGGAATCGATTTTCGGCAGTTCAACATCGAACGTGATTTCGTTGCCGTACTCGCTTTCCTTGAGTTGATAATAGGTGACGACATCCGGCGGTTTGACGGCTTGAGTTGTTGCTGCCGTGTTCGAGGTTGTTCCCCCGCGTGCCGGCAGATACCTTTGTGTCAAGAAAATGGCGAATACGGCTGACGCCAGGACGATCGCGACCGCGAGAACAAGCAGAACCTTTTTTAACCCCGAAGACTCCGCTCTCCCCCGGTTCCTGTTTGTTCGCATAGCACGCAACTCCTTTCCCTGCATGTATACTATTTTATCACACTGAAATTTTTATGCAATGCGGATTGCGGGTCCGGTGACCGCCGGATGCCCGATATTTTTTCGAAAATGTGTTTTATCTCTTGCAACAGCGCTTTCTTTGTGAAATAATTTGGGTAACGGCAGGAGGCGGTGTATATGAACCGGATCGTATCGTTTGTCGTCTCGGCTCTTCTCGCGTTTTTATCGTTGTTCGGAATACAGCCCGGGGTGAGATGCTTTTTGACGGAACCATAAAGAAGGTTTGGGAGGCAGGATTTATGTGGGACAGCGCTTTACTGAAAACCAACGCCAAAAACGCGCTGCGGGGGCGTTATTGGCAGGCTTTTCTCATCAGTTTCATCGTGGCCTTTCTTGCCGGCGGCTCACCGGGAATCGGCACGTATTCCTTTAACAGCGTCGGCAGGGATGCCCGTTTTGAGTTTCGGGAAGCAGGCCGATTCAGGGAATTGTTTGAGCAATACAAAGAGTTTTTGATTCCGGTTTTAATTGCCGCCGCCGTTCTGATTCCTGTCGCTGTGTTCTTCGGCATCGCTTTCGGTTTATTCGTCTCCAACCCGATACGGGTTGGCCAAAGCCGGTATTATCTGGAAAACCGGTATCAAAAGCCGGAAATCCTGCGGTTGTTTTCCTCGTTCGGCCCGCAGTATATGAATATTGTAAAAACTATGTTTTTCAAAGGCTTGTATATATTCCTGTGGAGCCTGCTGCTCGTCATCCCCGGCATTGTCAAAAGTTACGAGTATTTCGCCGTGGAGTATATCCTGGCGGAAAACCCGGGTATTGACCCGAAAAGAGCGCTGGAGCTTTCCCGCCGGATGACCGACGGCCGGAAGTGGGATATTTTTGTGTTGAACCTTAGTTTTTTGGGCTGGTTTATCCTGTGTATGTTTACCGCGGGGGCCGGTTTCCTGTTCCTCGC
>DAITOC010000072.1:0-8115 GCA_036834305.1 Clostridiales bacterium | reverse complement strand
TCTGGCCGGTTGCGGTCGGCGTCAGCGCGCTGCCGAAAATTGCCCGGAATATCGCGGAAGGCTTTAAGCTGAGAAACCTTAAAAATCCCGGCAGGCCGCTCGATATTCTTGTGTGCGAAAATCTCATCGACGTGGACAAACGCCTGTTTCAACTTGTCGCGGAATGGCTTGACGCGGAAGAAAAAGAGATGTTTTCGCGGACCGTAGGCCTCGTGGAGGCCTCGGTCGGCCGAATGGTTCCGGTCATGACCGAAGAGATGAAAGAGGGCAACCCGCTGAGGGTGTGCGTTGAAAGCTACTGTGAGCTGCCCGTCGACAAAGCGGCTTTCAGGGGAGAACTCCCCGCCGTGACGGAACTCAAGCCCTTCTCGCCGTTTGAGTATTACATAAATAGAAAATTATTCGTCCACAACATGGGGCACACTCTCATCGCGTATTTGGGAAACCTCACGGGTTGCCGTTATATTTGGCAGGCGGTGGAAATACCGGCTATAAAACAAACAGCCCGGCGGGCTATGAACGAATCGGCCCGGGCCCTTGCCGCCAAATTCAGTGTTCCCGGCCGGGAGTTGGAGGAGCATATCGGCGACTTGCTGGAACGCTTCGCCAACAAAGCGCTCGGCGACACGGTGGAAAGGGTCGGCCGTGATGTTTTAAGAAAACTTGCCGCCAACGACCGCTTCGCCGGAGCCATCACCTTCTGCCGTGAAAACGGCGTCAATCCCGTGTATATTCCGGCAGGTTTAGCCGCCGGTCTGCTGTTTGAACCGGGCAACAGTTTCGAAAATACCGGGCTGAAAGAAAGGCTGAAAGTTGCCGGGCCGGACGCGGTGCTGAAAGAAACCTGCGGCCTCGAAGGCGACAACGGCCTGATCAAACGGTATTTGTCTGCCATGCTCAACGGCGCGAACCCGGAGGATATTTTGAATCTGGCCGAAAGTTTTCAAGAAACAGCGGAGGTGTTTTCATGAGCGGTATTGTGTGCGTGGGCGTCATCGTCGCGGACGCCATCGCGAAACCCGTCAGGGTTATACCCGCCAAAGGCAAATTGGAGCTTGTCGACACGCTCGAGCTTTATACGGGCGGCTGCGCGGCGAGCGCCTCGATTGATATGGCGAAACTCGGAACGGACGTCGCCCTTGTCGGCAAAATCGGCGACGACGGGTTCGGAAAATTTATGCTGAGCGCCTTGCGGGAAAACGGTGTGAATACCGACGGGCTCATCGTCAGCAAAAACGGCTCGACTTCCGCGTCGCTTGTTATCGTCACCGAGGACGGCGAGCGCTCGTTTATTCACTGCACCGGTGAAAACGGCACGCTCGTCGAAAGCGACATCGATTACGCGGTTGCGGAAAAAGCCGAAATCGTGTTTGTGGCCGGATTTAACCTGATGCCGAAGTTCGACGGCGGCGAGTGCGCGAAATTCCTGAAAAAATGCAAAGAGATGGGTAAAATCACCGCCCTCGACACCGCTTGGGACTCCACTGGCCGCTGGATGCAGGCCATGCGTCCATGTCTGCCGTTTGTTGATTATTTCCTGCCAAGTTATGAAGAAGCCGTCGAACTTTCCGGCAAGACGGACCCGGCGGATATAGCGGATGTTTTTCTGGCGATGGGCCCGAAAACGGTCGTCATAAAACTCGGCAAAGACGGCTGTTTCATCAAAACGAAAGAAGGCGAACAATACAGCATTCCTACTTTTGAAAAGATAAAACCCGTGGATACAACCGGAGCGGGGGATGCCTTCTGCGCGGGGTTTTTATCGGCGCTTCTCAAAGGCAAGAACCTTTATGAGTGCGGTGTTTTCGCCAATGCCGTCGGCACCCACTGCGTCATGGCGAAAGGCGCTTCGACGGGTATAAAAACGGAAAAGGAAATTATGGATTTCATCAAAAATTACGCCATATGATTGAGCGGAAAAAGACGGCCGTTCCCGGGTTTCCGGACAACGGCCGTTTTCATACGCTCGCCTCTGTCATTTTCCGCAGTGCTCGTTCAAAGTTTTCGTCCTGCCAACGTTCTCTTTTGGCGGGCCCTTTCAGCCGTCCTCCCGCGCGTCGTACTTTTTTCGCCGCGTGCCGCGAAAACAGCAGCGCGTCAATGTTCGCCGCGTCATAAACCCGTCCGTCCTGATTGAGAGCCCGCGCGCCGCGGGCCAGGCACATCGCCGCCAGGCCGTAATCCTGCGTCACGACGATGTCATCCTTGGCGGCCATGTTCGCCAACGCGAAATCCGCGCTGTCCGTACCCTGTGAAACGGTGACGGTCCGGGCGCCCTCTTTTTCAAACACATGCGCCGTATCGCACACGACAACGCATTCGAGGCCGTTGCGCGCGGCGCATTTCACCGCGATATCGACGACGGGGCACCCGTCCGCGTCAATCAGAATTCTCACAATCCGCACACTCCGCGCTCAACTCTCCACACTTCAAACTCCGCTCTCCAAACTCCGGATAAACTCCGGTATTCCGGCCTCAAAATTCACCCCATACCGCGGGTCCGTGCCGGCTTGCTTCGTTCTCATGATGCTGCCGTTGGTGAAATCGACGGCGATTTGGACGGATGAGGCGAGCGGATGCCCGTTTAGATACGCCGCGAACATGGCGCTGGCGAATATATCGCCCGTCCCGTGAAAAATCCCCTCCACGGCGCCCGAAAAAGCGTACGAAATTATCCCGGTTTCCCTGTCGTAAGCCGCCGCGCCGAGTTTGCCCGGGTCAAAACTCACGCCTGTCAAAACGACTTTGGAAGGCCCGGTGCCCCCAAGCCTTTTCAATCGCTCTTCAATAAAGCGTTGTGTGTACGGCCCTTCGATGTATTCCTCCCCGAGCAGAAGCGCCGCTTCGGTCATATTCGGCGCGATGATATCCGCCATCGCGCAAAGTCCGGCCATTTCTTTCGCGAAATTGCGGTCAAAGACCGAATACAGCTTACCGTTGTCGGCCATCGCGGGGTCCGCCAAAACAACGGTGTTTCTCCGTCGAAAGGTGCCGATAAAATCCTTTACAATGTCAATTTGCCTGACATTACCCAAAAAGCCGCTGTATATCGCGTCAAATTCCAGGCCGAGGCTTTTCCAGTGCCCGGCAATCGGGCGCATATCGTCCGTTAAATCCCGGTAGGTAAATCCCTCAAAGCCTCCCGTATGCGTGGAAAGCATGGCAGTGGGGATGACCGCCGTCTCAATTCCCGCCGCCGATAGAATCGGCAGCGCGACGGTCAGCGAACATTTGCCGAAGCCGGATATATCGTGTATGGCGGCGATTCTTTTTTGCATGGGCTTTTACTCTCCGGTTTTTTACTGTGTTCTTATGCCAATATAGCATAAGGCGGGCTAAAGTTCAACTCTTCGCCGTTGAGGTTATAAAAAAGGCATTCGCACCCCGGGCAGAAAACGGGATGCGAATGATGAGCGGTTACTGTTACCGTTTCGGTTTATCAAAACTCGGGTTATACATGTAGTAATTGTTGGAATCGAGCCTGTCGGTCGCGAGGCGTAAGCCCTCACCGAAACGCTGAAAGTGGACGACTTCGCGCTCGCGCAGGAACTTGATAGGGTCGCGGACGTCCGGGTCGTCAACGAGGCGAAGGATGTTGTCATAGACGGTTCGCGCCTTTTGCTCGGCCGCGAGGTTTTCGGTCATGTCGGTGATAACGTCGCCTTTGCTCTGGATGTACGCCGCGGTAAACGGAGCGCCGCTGGCCGAAACGGGGTATATGCCCGTCGTATGGTCGACAAAATAGGTGTCAAAGCCGCTTTTCTTGATTTCGTCAATCGATAAGTTGCGGGTTAACTGGTATACAATCGCTCCTATCATCTCGAAATGCCCGAGTTCCTCAACGCCGATATCCGTCAAAAGGCCCTTGAGTTCCTCATAAGGCATGGAATACCGTTGGCTAAGGTAACGCAAAGAGGCCGCTAATTCTCCGTCCGGCCCGCCGTATTGTGTGATAATAACCTGCGCGGCTTTCGCGTCCGGGTTTTTTATGTTGACCGGGTACTGTAATTTTTTCTCATAACTAAACATTGCGATAACTCCCTTCCGTATCCCAAGGCCACGGGTCTTTCAGCCACTCCGCGCCGGCCGCGGTGCCGAGACTTATCGGTCCGTAACTCTCTTCGTATTCACGCCTGAGCATTTCGGCTTTTGTACGGTACCGCTCAAAAATTTCCATTGCCTGCCGGTCAAACGCGTGGGTATCAAGATAAAGATGCAGGTCAAACAAGGCGAAATCCGCTGCGGCTACTTTTCTCATCAGCACTTCTCTCGGTGTCATCTTCTCATCCCCGACCCTAAGAAGGGTTTATTGAGGATGGGGAACAGCGTTCCTTCCTCAAGCGCCTTCATGTCGTCATAGATTTCGGTGTCCAACTGAAAGGGCACATAAGCCATCGTCACGGTAGCGTCATCCGGCAGGGGAGTCATTATGTGGCTTGGGCTAACGCGGTCATATGTGTCGTACCTGTTCAGTCCGGGGTAGCAGCTTTTCGATGAATCCATCATAGAACGCACATTTCTCCTTTTTACAGAATTAAGGCCATGCCTCCTTAACATAATATGAGTCGAGTCCGGAAATGTTAATACAAGCCGTTCAAATCGCAAAAGGGGTGTACATACTCCGGTTTTGGATGTAAAATAGTACAGCAGCAGGAAAATTCTGACATAAGGAAGGGATTTTTATGAGTATTGATAGTATATTGGCGGCCGTTGACCATACACTGCTCGCGCCGGCGAGTACCTGGGAAGACATTAAAAGCATCTGCGACGACGGCGTCAAGTACCGAACAGCCTCCGTATGCATTCCGCCCGCGTATGTCGCGCGGGCCAAGGCGTACACGGAAGGTCAAATCGCGGTCTGCACCGTCATCGGCTTCCCGAACGGTTACAATACGACAAGGGCGAAAGTGTTTGAAACCCGTGACGCGGTGGAAAGCGGCGCGGATGAAATTGACATGGTCATCAACATCGGCGCGCTGAAGGACCAACGGTACGGCTATATACTCGACGAAATTAAGGCTATAAAAGAAGCGTGCGGGGATAAAATACTCAAAGTGATTGTAGAAACCTGCCTGCTGACTGAAGAGGAAAAAGTGAAAATTTGCGAAATCGTAACCGAAGCGGGCGCCGATTTCATCAAGACCTCCACCGGTTTCTCGGCCGGCGGGGCGACGAGGGAGGATATCTCTATGTTTGCCGCACATGTCGGGCCCGCGGTTAAAATCAAGGCTGCCGGCGGCATAAAGAGCCTCGATGACGCGCGGGATTTTCTCGACCTCGGCGCCTCGCGCCTCGGGACCAGTTCCATCGTCAAAATTGTAAAAAACGAGCAGACAACAGGGTATTGACAGTGGTTATGACCTTTTTTCTCAATGCCAATGAGGTGAAAACCTATGATTAACCGCGTTTTCCTCATTGTTCTGGACAGTTTCGGCATCGGCGCCTTGCCCGACGCCGGGGAATACGGCGACGCGGGCAGCGATACGCTCGCCGCCATCGCGCGTTCAAGCCGATTTTCGGCGCCGAACCTGCGCCGTCTCGGCCTTTTTCATATCGACGGTGTTTCTGCCGGCGAACCGGCGCCCAAGGCTGAGGGGAGTTTCGCGCGCCTTGGGGAACGCTCGAAAGGCAAGGACACCACCATCGGCCACTGGGAAATCGCCGGCCTGGTTTCACCTGAACCCCTGCCGACTTATCCCGGAGGCTTCCCGAGGGAAATTATTGAACGATTCGAACAGGCGACCGGGCGAAAAACGCTGTGCAACCGGCCGTATTCGGGCACGAAAGTCATTGAAGACTATGGCGTGAGGCACATGGAAACCGGAGCCCTGATTGTCTACACTTCGGCGGACAGCGTCTTTCAAATCGCGGCCCATGAGGATGTCGTCACGCCGGAGCTTCTTTATGAATATTGCCGCGCGGCCAGGGGGATATTAACAGGCCGGCACGCCGTCGGCCGGGTTATCGCCCGGCCATTCACCGGCGAGTACCCGCTGTTCCGGCGAACGGCTAATCGCCATGATTTCTCGCTCGCCCCGCCGCGCCAGACTATGCTCGACCTGCTTGCCGAAAAAGGATTCGATACCCTCGCCGTGGGCAAAATCAACGACATTTTCGCGGGCAGGGGTGTTACTTTTGCGGAAAGAACAATAAATAATATCGACGGTATGAACAAAACAATCGCGCTTTTAAACGAGGATTTCCGCGGCTTGTGCTTTGTCAATCTGGTCGATTTTGACATGCTTTACGGCCACCGCAACGATGCGGACGGCTACGCGGCGGCTGTGTCTGATTTTGACAGGCAACTCGGTGAATTTTTGGGAATAATGAAAGACGAGGATGTTTTGATAATCACATCCGACCACGGCTGTGACCCGTCCACGCCGAGTACGGACCATTCCAGGGAATACACGCCGATGCTAGTAACGGGCAAGCCCATAAAACCGGGCATCAACCTCGGAACGAGAAAGAGCTTTTCGGATATCGCCGCGACGGTGCTTGATATTTTCGGCATAGAAGACACGCTCGAAGGCGAAAGCTTTCTGCCGCAGGTACGGCAATCGGATGTTGCGCCGGCCAACGAACTGTAGGGACGGGTCATCCGTCCCGCGTCGCGGGTCGCCGGCAATCGTAAGATGAAGCGGGAAGGGAGCTCGGGTGATGATCGATTATAAGCAGCTCATAAAACAAGCCTTTGAAGCGAGGGAAAAGGCGTATACCCCGTATTCAAACTTCCGGGTCGGCGCGGCGCTGCTCGGGGAAGACGGCAAGGTGTACACGGGCTGCAACATCGAGTCCGCGACTTTCACGCCGACCATCTGCGCCGAAAGGACGGCTTTTGCCAACGCGGTCTCGCAAGGTGTCCGCCGCTTCACGGCCATCGCGGTTGTCGGCGGGCCGGAAAGCACGGAAAGCCTTGATATCTGCCCGCCATGCGGCGTGTGCCGGCAGTTCATGGCCGAATTTTGCAGCCCCGGGGAATTTGTAATAATCTTAGCAAAATCGGAAAGAGACTATTCCGTCAACACCCTTGGCGAGCTGTTGCCGCTAAGTTTTGGGCCGGACAACCTGAAGAAAAAATAAATTGGATCGTGTTTGTATAAGCAAGGGCTTCTTTTGAAAATTCAAAAGAAGCCCTTGCTTATACATTCCCTTGTTAATGTATAAAAACAGCGAAACAGCAGACAATATTTTTACTTCAAAAAGGTAAATTTATTAATCCGGAGGAGCTTTATGAAAAAGTCATTCATTGTTATTCTGACCTTTCTTCTTGCCGTTTCCGCAGTCTTTATGTTGACATCCTGCAATAACGGCGATGACGGTACGATTACAACAAAACAAAACACCACTGCAGCACCGACAAATTTCGAGATTGCGCTCATCACCGACAAAGGCACCATCGACGACAAATCCTTTAACCAGGGCGCCTGGGAAGGCGTCGTCCAGTACGCGACCGAGAACAATAAAACGCACAAATATTACAAACCGACCGAAGCGACAAACGACGCGTATATCGCCTCCATTGACCTCGCCATCAAAGGCGGAGCGAAAATCGTCGTTTGCCCGGGCTACCTGTTTGAGCCGGCTGTATACAATGCCCAAACAAAGTACCCGAATGTCAATTTCATCATTCTCGACGGCGCGCCGAATGACGGCAACCCGGACTTTGCCAAAAGAGTCTATAAGACCGAGAAGAATACGGCTTCCCTTTTCTATGCCGAAGAACAAGCCGGCTTCCTCGCCGGGTATGCCGCCGTCAAAGACGGCTTGAAGAACCTCGGCTTTATGGGCGGTATGGCCGTTCCCGCCGTCATCCGTTTCGGTTACGGTTATATTCAAGGCGCGAACGCGGCCGCGAAAGAAATGAACCTCGGCGCGAAAGCCGTAACGGTCAAGTATTATTACACGGGGGACTTCAAAGCCACACCGGAAATTGAAACGATGTCGGCGGGCTGGTATGCGTCGGGCACGGATGTTATCTTCGGCTGCGGCGGCGCTGTCGGCAACTCCGTCATGGCGGCGGCCGAAAAAGCCGGCAAAAAGGTTATCGGTGTCGACGTCGACCAGTCGGCGGAATCCGCTACGGTTATCACGTCTGCCATGAAAATGCTCAAA
>DAITOC010000071.1:0-8152 GCA_036834305.1 Clostridiales bacterium | reverse complement strand
CCGAGGGCGGCAAAAAATAAAAAGCAGAAAAGTGAAACCGGACTGAACTGTTCGATAGCAAGCGCCGGCATAAGGCATCCCCCTCCCGATTTATCTCATGCCATCCTATTCCCGGCGTTTTCTTTTTGTGTGAGAAGGTGGCGCAAAAAAAAGAGCCCTCGTTGCGAAGGCTCCGTCCGGTTCGATTATTTCGCGTTTTCTCCGCCCGGTCCGTCGCGGCGTTCGCGGGTATCGGGGCTGAGTTCGGCGTTTTTGTTCGTCCACTGGTTGTTGCCGGCGTCCTTTTTGTTCTTGCCGGCTTTGGGCTTCGGGCGGCTTCCGCTTCGTTTATCCATGGCAATCACGCTCCTTTGCGGTTATTATTGCCATTTTTCCTTGCGTGATTCAAAGGTTTTGGGCATATACCCGTTTATCACCGACGTGCCCCGGCGTCATATACTGTTAGTAACAAAACCGTGAAAGGAATGAGCAGTATGTACAATGACAACAGGCCGAGATTTCCGAACGATGACAGGTATCCTGAGGATTGCCGCGGTAATTGTGACAGGCCGAGCCGGTCCTATGACAGCGGGCCCGACCCGTTCGTCATCGATATCGACAAGGCAACCGTACGCAATGATAATTTCCGAACGACTGTTTGGACCGGTTGCCATATGCAGTTGACTCTGATGTGCATCGAACCGGGCGATGATATCGGGTTGGAGATACACCACAATCTCGAACAGTTCTTTCGCGTTGAACAAGGCCAGGGTGTGGTTATGATGGGCAGTACCAAGGACGACTTGCGGTACCGGCAAAGGGTTTATGACGGCTTTGCGATTATTATCCCCGCGGGTACATGGCACAATATCGTCAACACCGGGCGCGTGCCGCTCAAACTCTATTCCATCTACGCTCCTCCTCAGCATCCGCACGGCACGGTGCATGTCACCAAGCGCGACGCCGAGCACGATCATCACGATCATTGATCTCGACGGAACATAGAAACGACCGCCTTGCCGGATGGCAAGGCGGTCGCCTTTACAGACTTTGCGCCGCGAATCGCGGCGGTTTTTATCGCTCTTCGGTTGATATGCCGGCAATCTGCGCGTCCGTGCTGTTTTCAATGAAACGGACAATCGCTTCCTGGGTTTTATCGGCTGCGGCCGCGTCGCCGGCAAGATAAGCGACCGTTATAACGGCTGTTTGGTGGGTGTCCTGCCTGCCGCTTTCCGCCACGGAGGCGTTAAACCGGCGGCGGAGTTTCTCGCAGAGGCTTTTCACAACCGCGCGTTTTTCTTTGAGCGTATGAACCCATGGGGCATACAGTTTCACCGTAATAAGACGGACAAACATTTCGTTCACCCCGGCAGAATTTTCACATATACCGTTCGGCGCCGCGGGCCGTCAAACTCGCAGAAATAAATTCCCTGCCAGGTGCCCAGAACAAGCCGGCCGTTTTCGATAACCACCGTCACCGACGAACCCATGCAGCTCGCCTTTAGATGCGCCGCGGAATTGCCTTCCGCGTGGCGGAACTCCGCGCGGTCGGGGAACGCTCTGTCAAGCCCGAGCAGCATATCGCGGACGACATCCGGGTCGGCGTTCTCGTTGATGCTGATGCCCGCCGTGGTGTGCGGGCAGTAGACGACGCAGACGCCGTTTTCAATGCCGCTCTGCGCGACGGCTTCCAGCGCGGCCGCCGTAATGTTATAAAACCCTTCTTTGCCGGTTTGAAGCGTGCAGGTCTTCAGCATGCCGCATCCCCCTTTCCCGCCGATATGTCATCGTTTACTCCGCCGCCGTCCGGAAAGAAGCAGTCAGCGGCTCTGCCGTTTTCTTGAAATAGGTGTCAAAGCCGGTGATTTCCACGGTGTATTCGGTGTTCGGTTTCAGGTCGGTGAAAGTCCAGGCCGCGGTTTCCGGCATCGGTTCGAAGTAGAATTCGGAGAAGAACTTGTAGGTGCCGGCGACCGCGGTGCCCTTTTTCAGAACGACGCGGTAATTGTGGATTTCTTCCCCGTCGAGCGCCTGCGGGAACGTCACCGTGGCGCCGTCGGCCGTAATTCCCGAAAACTCCGCTTTCGCGCCCTGAGGCCAAACGGGGGTGTCCGCCGTGGTATAGCGGGCGTTGGTGTAACTGAAACCGGAGCGGTCAGACGGGTTGGTGATATAATAAATCAGCTGCTCGCCGGAATACGACGACGGGTCGGTGAAGAAGTCGCCTGTCAAAATATTAAAAGGTTTCACGGCGACGCTGTTGTCGGCATATACTTCCACGATATAAAACTGGGCACATTGCTCCGCGCCGGGCGGCACGGAACCGTAGCTCATGCCGTCTTCGAGTTCCACATACGAAAGGGTGCCGCAGCCGAAACTCGTGAAATAATACTGGCTGCACGAGCGCGGGTCGTTGACCGGGTAATGCGAATGGCCCGAGAAATCGATAACCTGCGGGAATTGGTTGAGAACGGGGGAAAGCTCGAACGTTCCCCAAGCCGTGCTGCCGTAAACCGTGCCCTCGATGTGCCGGTGGTTGAAGACAAAAATCGGCTTTTTAGGGTCCTCGTTTTTGGCGTTGTTCAGTTGCTTATAGAGGCTCGGCAGCCTCGTCGCGTACAAGGAGCTGTCGTTATAGCTGGCCGTGATCAAATGAAACCCGTTGATCACGCGGTCCTCGTTGGCGGGAACGCCCAGCCATTGTTCGCAATCGGCGATGGTGGTATCGTTGGCAATGTCATGGTTGTCATAGACGCACATCAGCGGCATTTCGGCTTTCTTGCACCTTCCGACGATATCGTTGATGTTGTCGGCCTGCGCCTTTGTGCCCGATGTGATAATGTCGCCAACGAACACGAACGCGTCGATGGAGGAATAGGGCTGGCTCTCCGCGTACTCGTAGGAATACTCAAAGAGCTTCTCAAGCCGGCCGTATTGCCGGCAATCGACGCTGTCCTCCATATGGATATCGCTGCACACCGCGAAACGCATCACCGGGTTTTCCGTCTGGTCAACCACCGCGTTGTTCGGCGCGATGGTGGCCGGGTAAAGGTTCAAAGTCATCAAAACCGTCACCATGAAGCAAATCAATACTCGGACAAATCCCATTGAAAAAACCTCCTTTAATTCCCCTCGAAAGCCCTCTTTTCCAAATGAGGGAAAGGCCTGAAGGCCTCTGGTGATTAGAATCCTATTGTCATCCGTAGATGGCTTTGGCGCCCTAACGGCGGCAGCTCCTTTAGAAAAGGAGCCTTTTTACCTCCTCTCCGAGAGGGAGATCGCTAAAAGCCCTCTTTTCCAAAGAGGGTGGCAGACACCGGTCTGCCGGGTGATTAAATCATACAATAAAAGCATCGTAAATACAACGTCCCGATGCGTGGGCATCCGGAAAAATACGGTGATTTTTTGAAGATTTTTGTTGACACACGCACATTGCTCTTTTATAATAGTAACTATCACTTGTTAGTTAATTGAGGTGCGGTATGGATAACACAAAAGCGGCACAAGAACTGTTTCGCTATTTGATAGCGTTGTTGAGAGGCCCGGCCGAAGGGATACGGGATGTGTCCAGGGGAGAAATGGCCGTTCTGGCGTATTTGAGTTTTCAAAAATCGCCCGTCAACCCCACCGTTCTCAGCGAGGTGTTCGACCTTTCCACGGCGAGAATCGCCAATACGCTCAACGCCTTGGAAAAGAAGCGGTATATTGAGCGAACGCACGACACGGCTGACCGGCGGAAAGTCACGGTGAGCCTTACGCGGCAAGGCAGCGATTTCGCCAAAGCCAAATACGATGAAATTATAAGCGGTTTGCGGCAACTGCTCGACGCCCTCGGGGAGAAGGATACGGAAGAATTCCTGAGGATTTGCGCGAGGATTGACATCTTAGCCAGAAAGTTTATCGAGCGTGATCGCCAGCCAAAAGGCGCCGAAGAACCGGTTTTGGCGAAAACATCGGGAGGAAAATAAACGAATGCTGAAGATTCTCAAGAGTCTGAAAGACTATAAGAAATACGTCGCTGTCATTATTGTCCTGCTCATTGTGCAGGCGGTTTGCGACCTCGCGCTGCCGAACTTCACATCCGACCTCATCGATGTCGGCATCCAAAACGGCGGGTTTGAGTACGGCGTGCCCGAAACCATCAGCAAAGAAAGCTTTAAAGCCGTGCAGCTCGTTTTAACCGACAAAGAACTTGCCGAATGGAAGGGCGCTTACGCCCCTAACAGCGACGGAACCTACAGTCTGAAAGCGGGCGCGGACAGGGAACGCCTGGAAAAGGATTTTACCCAAGCCCTTGCCGTTTACTACATGATCGGCCAGGCGGACGCGTCGGAATCGGGCGCCGGATCATTTGGCGGGTCGGGCGCGGATTTCTCCGCCGCGGACTTCCCGTCGCTGATAAGTGATCTGGATTTGACGGACAGCCAATTCCGTTCGGTTATCACGGCCATTCTTCCCGCCGTCGACTGGGCCGCGGTGGAGAAATCAACCGGGCTCGATAAAGAAACGGTGACGGCTGTTCTCAACCGCCTGAATCCGGACACTGTCAAGCGGCTTGCCGCCGCCTCAAAGGGTACGGATATGGATTTGTCAGCGCTCATTGACACCTCCAAGCTGGACACTTCCGCCATGCTCGCGGCTTTCGGAGTCGATTTGAAGAATCCGGATGTCGCCGCGCTGCTCAAACAATACCGTATTACCGATGAAGGCTTGAAAAACCTCATCCGGGTGATTACCCCTGCCATCGATATGGATGCCGTCCGTTCGAAACTCGGCGTCGGTGAAGACACGGTTAACATTGTGCTGGCCGCCTTGAACACGGAGATTCTGACGAAACTGTCAAAACTCAAGCCCGATGACCTCAACGCTGCTACCCTCATCGATTTTTCCAAGCTGGACTTTGAAAAACTGATGAAACTTTCCGGGTCCGGCAACGGCAATATGGACCTTACGGCGATGATGGCCGGCCTTTCCGCCGCCGAGAAGAAAGCGCTCATGCGGGCGGTGCTGCCCGCCATTGACAGAAAGGCGCTCAGCGAAGAGACGGGGCTGCCCGTCAAAGTCATTGATGTTCTGCTCGATAAACTCGATACGGAAACGCTCCTGACGATGATGCAGGGCGACTTCACGATGGAACTCGACACAGCGGATTTGCTGGCCTGCATCGATATCTCCAAAATTAATTACGGTAAACTGATCGGTTCGCTCGGCTCGGGCATTTTGAATGCGGACTTTGAGTCGCTTCTTTCGGGCAACGCGCTGACCCCCGCTCAAAAAGAGCAGGTCCTCGAAACGCTTTTGCCGGCCGTCGACACCGCCAAACTCAGCCGGAAGACCGGCATACCGGAGAAGGCTATCCGCGTTTTCCTTGAGAACATCGACGCGGCGACTCTGCTGCAACTGATGGCCTCCGGCGGCGCGGCAAGCGCCGGACCGGTGGATTTCAGCCGATGCGTCGACTATTCCAAACTCGATTACGCGGCTATATTCGCCGTCATCGGCACCGACGCCATGCCCGCGGACCTCAGCGGCATGACCGACAAAGAACTCAAGGCGTACATGGACCTTCTGCTGCCGGCCGTCAACTGGCAAACGGTTAAGAACAAAACCGGTTTTGACAAAAAAACGGTCATGAACATTCTGAACACTCTCGATGCCGCCGAATTGAGAAAATTGTCGGCCGCCATGGGAAACGGCGCGAATGCTTCCGTCACGGAAGGCCTGATCGATTTTACAAAAGTAGACATACAGGCGGCGGGGGAGACGCTGGACCTCGGCCTGCCCGAACTGCTCGAACGGTCCGGGATGACGGATGATGAATGGCGAAAACTTGTCGCTTCCGTCAGCGCGGCCGTCAAGTGGGATGAGGTGCAATCGCGCTTCGGGGTCGATAAAGAAACGGCCGCTGTTGTGCTCGACGCCATGACCCTGGAAACAGCGAAAAAACTCCTCAACATGGCGGAAGGCACGCCGTTCGACGCCGCCGCGTTCATTGACAGCAAAAAAATCGACACAGCGGCGTTGATGAAGGCTTTGGATATTGACACATCGAGTTTAGCTGCGATGATGCGCTCGATTCCGGAAGGCTTGGTTCCCGTTTTCCGCAAGATGCTGCTGCCGGTCCGTGACATGATGAACGGAAAAACAAAAAGCCTCGGGGAGTCCATTCTCCACTCTTCCGCCGTGCAATTTGCCAAATCCGAATACGAACTCATCGGCAAAAATGCGGACAGTGTCCAAACGGCCTATCTTTGGAAGTCGGGCATTCTCATGCTCGCGGTGACGCTGGTCATGATAGCCGCTGCCATCGGCGTCGGCTACCTTGCCTCAAAAACAGGCGCGGGCGTCGGGCGCGACCTTCGCGACAAGGTCTTTGAAAAAGTCGTCCGCTTCTCAAGCCACGACATCGACAAGTTCTCCACCGCGTCCCTGATTACCCGCAGCACCAACGATATCCAGCAGGTGCAGTTTATGATGACCATGATGCTTCGTGTTCTGCTGTACGCGCCGATTCTTTCCATCGGCGGTATCATCATGGTCGCCCGCACGGGCGCGAATATGTGGTGGATTGTGGTGGTGGCGCTCGGCGTGATTTTCGCGGTGATGGCGATTTTGCTGGTGGTGACCATGCCGAAATTCAAGCGCATGCAGACCCTGGTTGACAAAGTGAACCTGGTATCGCGTGAAATCCTCACGGGTCTGCCGGTTATCCGCGCGTTCGGCCGTGAAAAGGAAGAGGAAGAACGGTTTGACGACTCCAACCGGGATCTGACGAAGACAATGCTGTTCGTCAACCGCATTATGAGCGGTATGCTGCCGCTTCTGATGATGGGGATGTTTTTGCTTGCCGTGGTCATCGTTTGGGTCTCCGCGATCCGTATCGACGCGGGTACGCTCGAAGTCGGTTCCATGACGGCTTTTATAACCTACGCGTTGATGATCGTTATCGGCTTCCTGATGATGACCGCTTTGTCGGTTGTGCTGCCGAGGGCGGCCGTTGCCGCCAAGCGCATCAACGAAATCATTGACACCGAGCCGTCTGTCACGGACCCGGATAACGCGGAGGTAATTACGGAAAAGAAAGGCGCCGTCGCCTTTCATCATGTCGATTTTGCCTACCCGGGCTCCGTCAGCAACACGCTTTCGGATATTCACTTCAACGCGCTGCCCGGCCGTACGACGGCGATCATCGGCAGCACGGGCTGCGGCAAAAGCACACTGATCAATTTGATACCCCGCTTCTATGATGTCACCGCCGGCGAGATAACGGTCGACGGCAAGGATATCCGGAAACTGCGCCAGCATGACCTGAGGGAAATGATCGGCTATGTGCCGCAAAAAGCGGTGCTGTTCTCCGGCACGATCGCGTCAAATCTGCGCTTCGGGGCGGCAAACGCGGCCGATGAGGAAATACGCGCGGCAGCCGAAATCGCCCAGGCGGAGGACTTCATCAACGAAAAGACCGAGAAGTATGAAGCCCCCATCGCGCAGGGCGGCGGCAATGTCTCCGGCGGGCAGAAACAGCGCTTGTCCATCGCCCGCGCGGTTGCCAAAAAACCGAAAATTTATATCTTTGACGACAGTTTCTCCGCGCTCGACTATAAGACCGATGTCGCCCTGCGTAAAGCGCTTTCCTCAAAAATGGCGGACAGTACGGTGATTATCGTGGCGCAGCGTATCAGCACCATCCTGCACGCGGACCAAATCGTCGTCCTCGACGAAGGCCGCGTCGCGGGTATCGGCACACACCGGCAGCTCATGGAAACCTGCGAGGTCTACAGCCAGATCGCGCAGTCCCAGCTGTCGCAGCAGGAAATCGACGACAGCCTTGCCGGGAAGGAGACAGCGTAATGGGCGAAAATGAAAAAAACATAAAGGCAAAAAAAAGAGGCATTGGCCCGCCCGGAATGATGTCGGGCGAAAAAGCAAAAAACATGAAAGGCGCGATCAAAAGCCTTATCCGGTTTATGGGCGGCTATCGCATCGCCATGATTCTCGTGTTGGTTTTCGCGGTGACGAGCACGGCGTTCAATGTCATCGGCCCGAAGGTCATGGGCCGGGCGACGACGGAACTTTCGACCGGCCTGAGGGCGAAAATCGCCGGAACGGGCGGCGTGAATTTCGACAAGATCGCTCAGATATTAATAGTCACGGTGATCATCTATCTCATCGG
>DAITOC010000070.1:0-8257 GCA_036834305.1 Clostridiales bacterium | reverse complement strand
GGGCGGTGATATGGTTGGAGGCGACGATGTACCCGCCGTTTTCCGGTATGTTTTCGGTACCCTCATATCGTATTTTCATCAGTGTTTTCGCCAGAAGCCTTAAAAACGGTTTCATAACCTCGGCAAGTCTGTAACTTTGAACGCGGCTGTAGTCAAATTCTTTCATCTTCCCGGTCTCGTACTCCGATCAAACATTAAAACTGGTAAATTACGAAATCTTGTTTCACAATAGTAGATTATTTATTAAGTTTTGTCAAGAGAATAATCATTAAAAAATGCTTTTTACCATGTCAAGGTCTTCCCCGATAAGATAAACGAGAGTTCTCCGGGAGTGCCCGTGTTCCCCCGTTATCGAACAACTTGCGGCACGGACGCTTACGTCCCGCAGAATCCATTATAATAGATACCGTTGAGAGATGCAAGGCGATTCCGGCAGTAAAAAACATCCGTTTATGGACAGCGGCGCAAGGGTGTGTTATGATAGCGGTGAGGATCGGTTTTGCAGCCGGGAGACGAAACCTACAGGGAGGCAGAGCAATGAACGAGCGTGTATTTTTCAGGATAATATCGTATCTCGGCGCCTTGTTTATTTTTATTTCATCCTTAACCGGCATCTCGGCCGGTTCAGCGCCGGCCGGCCCCGATCCAAGCCTGGAAACACCCGTGTGGCCCGCCTGGGTTCATGAGCACTGGGTGTGGGAAAATACGGGCACGCAGGATACGATCAGGAATCTTGTGGAGGATTATCTCGACAATGATATTCCTGTCGGCGCCATCATCATTGACAACCCCTGGGCAACGGGAATCGGTACCTTTGTGCCGGACCCCGCGCTGTACCCGGACATGGAAGAACAAATAAAAATGTATCACGATAAGGATATCCGCGTCATGCTGTGGGCGACTTGCATGGTCAACGAAGATGCATCCAATTTTCAGGAAGGCAAAGACAAGGGGTATTATTTGAGCAACGGCAAGACAGTAAAGTGGTGGAGCGGCAAGGGCGCCTTCCTTGACTACACCAACCCTGAAGCGGTTGACTGGTGGCACAAACAGATGGACATTGTGCTTGACATGGGCATCGACGGCTGGAAGGTGGACGGAGCGGACCCCTATGTCATGCTGCTCATGCCCGCCACAGGCTTCGGCGACCGCCATGTCACCTGGAAGGAATACCGCAACGCCTTTTACCGTGACTTCTTTGAATACACACGCGAGAAGTTGGGGAATGACAGAGTCATTTCCGCGAGGCCTGTCAACGATGTGGCGCTGCGAATCGGCCTGCCGCTGGTCTTTACGGAACGCGATGTTAATTTCGCCGGCTGGGTGGGCGACAATGACAACGACTGGGGCGGATTGCGGCACGCGCTCAACGATATGCTCGCCTCGTCAAATTACAACTTTGTCAGCTACGGCTCGGATATCGGCGGCTTTCGCTCCGAAGGTGAAAAATACAAAGACGTATTTATTCGCTGGGCGCAACTGGGCGCTTTCTGCCCCGTGATGGAAAACGGCGGCAGCGGGGAGCACCGCCCCTGGATGTACGACACGGAAACCGCGGATGTCTACCGGAAATTTGTCAACCTTCACCATGAACTGATACCGTATATTTACAGTCAGGCGGCCTATTCCTATGAGCTTGTCAAGCCGACCATGCGGCCGCAGCCGGGCATTTACCAATATCTGTTGGGCGACGATATACTGGTCGCGCCGTTCTTCCAAGAGGGCAACAGCCGAACGGTGGTTTTCCCGAAAGGCGAATGGATTGATATGTTCGACGAAACGAAAACCTACACGGGCGGCATCCGCAAGCTCGAATTCGGCTTTGACGAATTCCCCGCGTTCATCCGCAAAGGCGCCATCATTCCCCTCGATGTCACCAACGGCGCCAACGGCCACGGGAGCGAGCATTCCGCCGGTTACACCACGGTTTTGATGTACCCGCAGAGCGGCGAAAAGAAGTTCGGCTTATACGAAGAGAACGAAAAAGGCTCGATGCTTTCTTACACCAAAGGCGGCGATTCGCTTACTGTCAACTGCACCCCGACCAAACGGGCGCTGTTGTTCAAAGTCAGCGGTGAGCCGGCTCCCGCGGCGGTGAAAAACGCCTCCGGCGAGGCGCTTACGCGGGCAGCCTCCATGGAGGCGCTGGTGGCAACGCAGGCGGGGTATTTCGTGGACGGCGGCGTCACCTGGTACGCGATAAAAGATGCGAGCGAAGGCATGGAGATTCAGGTTCGGTATTAAGCGCGTGTCAAGGGGACGGGGGTTTGACACAACCTCCGTCCCATTCAATTTTATTATGCGGTTTTCGTCTTACCCGTTCACCCCCCGCCGAAATGCCGCCACGCGAACACGCCGGCAGCAATTTGCGCGGCGATAATCACAGGGATGCCAACCATAAACTTCGCGTGCTTGGTCTTATGCCGGATGACGCGCATGGTAGCCAGCATGGCCGCCGACCCGCCGAGGGCGCTCACCATCAGCAGTGTCCGTTCGCTGACGCGCCGGGCCCCGCGGCGGGCGGCGCGTTTATCGTGCACAGTCAGTACTACGGCCAAACTGCTGACGGCGGCAAGCCAGAGTCCTATGAACAGTAACGTATCCTTCTGCGTCAATCTACCGCCCCGATTCCTTAACGGCAATCAAGGCCTTTTCGCAGTTCCCCGGTATGGTGATTTCGCAAGTGCCCTTTTCCCGCATAAGGCACGCCGCCTTTTCCCCGTTGACCATCGCTTCATAGTCGCAACTGTCGTCCAGCACAACCAAAACGGTATAAGAACTGCCGGCGCCGTAGTATTTCAGTTCGCAGGCAAACTCCTTAAACGAGCTGCCGAAACGGTGGCTCATCACCATGGTGTCCAGCCCGGTGGAAAGCGTCCCCTTTTTATAGTAAGCGTCCGCCCAGATGTTGACGGGTGAGGACAGCCCGCCGAAGTTATGGAACCAGCCGCCCCGGCCGGTGGTAATATTAAACATTTCATAGGTGTAATAGGAGTACTCAACCTCGCGCTTCCAGATATCGAGGGCGGTTTTAGCGATTTTAAAAGCGAAATCGGCCTCGCCGAGGTCCAGCATGGTTTTCCAGATAAACCACTGGTGCGCCATCCACACGTTGCCGTTCCAGTAGCCGTTGGTTTTATAGTAGGAGGCGGATTTGTCCACTGCGCTGATGCCCACGGGAGTGAACATCTCGCGGTCACTTTTAAGGTGGCTAAGCAGCCTTTTCCGCTGGCTGTCGGTTACCGCCCCGGCGATGAGCGGATAGACGCCGTCCAGAGTTTTGTTGAGGTTTTCGCCCTCGTCCGTGCGGAATTGGCCGAGCGGTTCCCCGTTTTCGTCATGGAGAACATAGGAAAAATAGCCGCAGTCCTCATCCCAGGAGTGTTCCTGAAGCGCTTTGCTCAGGCGCTCGATATCGGTCAAATACACCTGTTTATCCTCGTTAAGCCCCAACAGGTCGGCGGCTATAAAGAGAATTTTCGCGCTGCGGATGACCTGGCTCGTGGAAATCACGGGGGCCATTACCCGGCTGAGGCTCCGGTCGTGCATGGCTTTCTGCGGCGGCAGGTCGTCCATGCCGGAGCAGTTGTAGAAATAGTCAAAGGTCGTGGTCATGCCGCTTTTGAATTTCGCGGTGGTCGAGCCGTTGATTTTACCCGCGAGGAAATCGTAGAACAGTTTGACCCGGCTGTAGTACCGCAGGATGCCTGTTTTATCGCCCGCCCTCTTGAGCATCTCCTGAAACTGGTAGATGAGCACGGGCACGGGCGAGCCGTGCAGCAGAACGGCGAAATCCTTGTTGTCGCTGTCGCTCATGTACAGGTCCAGGATATAGTCCGCGATTTCGGGGGCGAACTCCAGCATCCCCAGGCCGACAAAACCCGCGTCCCAGGTATAGAAAGAATCCCACCGCTTGCCGGGCGTATGGTGCAGCACATAGTCCCCGTGGTAATAGAGGGGGTACACCACATTCTGCAGCAGGGTCGCGCGCAGGATGTTGTTTGAAAGCTCGTATTTTTGCCCCGGGGAGTTCAGTCCAAACCCCTCCAGTGTGTCCAGCGCTTCCCGGTACTTTTGCTCGTATTCTGCGGGGGTTTGGTATTGAGTTTCGCCGAAGGAGAGCACGGCGTATTCGGTGTGGCATGAAAAGGGCTCGATATAGAGCGTGTGCACCACCGTGTTGTGGTAAAACCCTTCGTCGCTGTGCTTCTGCGAGAAAGAGCCGGAGAAGGTTTCCAGCATGTTCATGAAGGACTCGTCCGGCTGGGAGATCCTGGCCGTCGGGCTGTCCTCCAGGCAGCCGGTGTTAAAATTGCGGTAGCGGGTGCTGACGTTAAAGGTCTTGATATAAAAGCGGCCGTCCACGCCTTCGTATTGATACGAAACAAGGCTGCCTTCGCCATCGTTTTCCACAGCGGTTTTGGGAAAGAATTTATGCTTTTTCGAAACGGTTTCCACCTTGCCCCCTTTTTCGGTTATGGCAAGAAAGTCGAGTTCCAGCGCACCGGTCCCGAGGGAAACCAGTTCCAGTTCGTTGAGGCCTTTATGCAATGAGATGTCCGTCTGTATTTGTGCCATGTCCTCCGATTCCGGGAAGACCGTTTCCACGCCGTTTACGGTAAACCGGCTGTCCTCATCCGGGGCGCGGTAGCGGATGACTAGCACAGGGTTTTCAAAGTCCTCCGCGCAGTCGAACCGGTAGGTGACGCGGTCGCCGGCTTCCTCGCCGAGCGGCGGGTGATGAATCAGCCGGAAGCGGTTCCCTATTCGGTCCCCGAGCCCTTTATGGAAGGTGAAGCGGTCGTCGAGAAGCTCGCCCTTTTTCATGGCGTCAAGGCACTGCCTGTCCCACGGGCGTGGGGTGTTGTATTCATAGGTCTCGTAGTCGAGCGCCTTGATAAAAATGCACTTCTCCGGCAGTTTCGGCACGCAGGAATAGACGTTGGGGAATTCGATAGCCGCGAACAGATTCAGCAGGCAAATCTGCCTCATTTCGGTGTTGTTAAAAAACTCGGACCTTATAAGAACGCTCTCGGGGGTAAGCCGCGTGAAGGAGACGTCGGCATAGACCCTGTCCTTCCACTCCAGGTCATAGCGGTAGGAATAAAAGGAATAGTCGCTTTTCGCCTCCCACGGGTGGACGCCCACCGGAACGGTGACATTGGGCACGCGGGAATCGGCGTTTTCGATGGCGGGGCTGACCACGCAGTCAAACCGGACCCCCTTCTCGCTTTCGTGGTCCGTAATGCGGGAAATGCCGCTGTATTTTTTGGAGAACGGCCCCCATCTGCCGAAGAGGGTCTCCATTTTTTTAACCGCGTCTTTCATAATCCGTTTCATATCCTTTCGAATGGCAATCTGTTTCTATTATACTTTTCATTTCACTCTTGACAAGTGAAATTGGTTAACAAAAGGGGACAGGGTTAACAGAAAAGCGCTTTCAGCAACCCCGTCCCATTGGCAACTATTTATATGGTAGAAAGCTTATTCGCCAGCGGCTCTCACAGACTCCATGATTCCCCTGAAAGTGTCGGCGATGGTCTGCGCCGTCGCCGGGCCGAGGGAATTCGTTTCCTCATAATGGTTTCTGCCGAGTCTGTCCTTCGTTTCCGTGACGAACGGCACTTCCGGATGCAGCATATAATCGTTCGGCGGCACCACATAACCGGTGAAATCGTTGGCGACGCCGAATATGAGAAGGTTGTCGTCCCCCGCTATTTTGATAAGCGGGTCGGGGTTGATGTCCGGGGACTTTTGCTCCGCGCTGTCTTCCGCCGAGAGGTAACCGCCGTAGCAAAGCTCCGGGAAAATCTCGCTGGGCAGCAGGAGCATGTTCAAGTCGCCGATTTGGATGTAGGTCATCTCGGTTTTCACCGAAAGGCCGACGCGGCCCTGGCCTGTCGCGTATTTCTGCTTTTTCAGGATGCCGACGGAGCCGAGGAAGACCAGCACGAAATTGTCCGCGGGGGAGTAGTATTCCTGGCGAAGCAGGCTGATTTTCGGTTCCAGTTTTCTCTCGTCCACAATGGCGACGGCCGTATCCGCCAGCGCTTTGCCGCCGATTTTGGTGGATTCGACAACATCCTTGTCGAGTTCTTTCAAGCGGATAAGCCCCCCGATGGCGCCGACAAAATGAATGGATTCGGCGCCGGCCGTTTCGAGAATGCCCCGGCGCATATAACAGGCGAAGTCCGCGCTGACAATGGGCGCGCCGAGCATATTCTCCGTGTGCGAGGCGAAGTTGAGCATCCAGACTTCTTTAGAGCCGTCGTTGGGTACAAAGCGCAGCCTTGTCAAATCCCGGCAGTACACATGCGGCAGGCGCGAATCCCGCTGTATCTCAGGCGTTTCTTTTTTGCCGTAATAGAGGGAGCCTTCTTTTCTGGCGGCGTACGCTTCTTTCACGACCTTGATCACGCCGTCGTAGAGGATTCGCATATATTTTTTGTCCCGGCCGCTTTTCGGCAGCGGTCCCCACATGCCGACGGTGTCGATACCGGCGTGGTTGTGCGTGCTCAGTATGTTGAGGGAGCGGCAGCCGGTTTCCTTCACGAAGCCCGACAATTCTCCCCGAATGTTGTTGACGTCGTAATCGGTCAGCCCGACGCTGTCGACAGACACCATGACGATGCCGCCGTGCCCCGAATTGTCGTCGATCCAAACCGCGCTCGTCGTCATCGGGTCCAATACGCTTTTGGCCGGATTATAGGCTCTGTAGCCCGCGATATAATATCTTTTCCGCGGGATGTCATCGGGCATGATATCCGTTTTGGCGAAACCGACGGTGAAAAACTCGCTTTTCGCTTCGCTGACTTTATCGAATACTCCTTTGGGAAGTTCAGGCGCGGGACTTTTCTTCGCGAGTTTTTTGCTCGAACGGACCATGGAACCCTCGATTGCTTTCGAGGCGATCTTCAGAAAGCCCATTCCTTTTGCTGCCACCGGCATTATGTTTTCCTCCTAAAATATGGTTGTTTCGCGGCACTGAAGCAAATTATATCCTCTTTTGGCGGCAAGTCAATTAAGAATACGCAATAAGCGGGCGGCTGTTTAACCGCGCAAGAGGTTTTTGCGGAGAAGCTGTATTACTTTGAGCATAATTCGAAAATTGAGATTGATTTTTTTATACGGTTAAACAAACAGGCAACCGCAATTGAAGTTAAATCTGCGGACAATACAAAGGCGAAATCAATGGCTGCTATTATCGAGAATTACAATGTAAAACACGGTATTAAATTATCTGTTAAAAATGTAGGCGGAACAGGTGTTATTGATTCTTATCCTCTATATATGGCAATGTTTTTATAAAATATAAGGGGGAGTTCACTTAACACCGGCGAATTGATATATCGTTCAAAGGGACGGGGCTGTTTTCAACCCCGTCCCTTTATCAACAATTATCAGTTTAACATTTCGATAATGTTTCTGAATTCTTCGCTGTTTTTGAATTCCTCCGGGAACGAATATCTTTTAAGAAGCAGATACTTCATTCTCTCGCACATCGAATTTCTGTGGACATTGGATTTATTCAATTCCAAACCTTTTAGGATAGGTGAAATATGCGCACTTATTTCCGGCAAATCATCAAATCGTTTTGCGATTGTTACGGATTCCCTAAGGTTTTTTAGCGCAGCTTTGGTATCGCCAATGTCAAAATACCATTGGCCAAGATGGCCGTAGTTGTAAACAACATGCGGGTAACACCTGCCATAATCACCTTCAGGATAAAATGTTTGCGTTGTTGAAAGCACAGCTTTGACAGCGTTGATTTTGTACTCCGTGGAGTATTCCTCTAAATAGTAGCAGTGATTGCACACCGCACAGTTCAAAAGGTATATCAATTCTTCAATCGCGTTCCGGCATACCTCATCATGCTTTTCTCCGGGTGGGTATAAATATGTGGCGATAAAGTCCTTGCTGTTGCTCATAACAGGCATTTCTTCAAGCACTTTCTCCATGTCTTCAAGCTCTATGCCGCTGTTGGGGAAGAAGCTGAGCCTTTTATAGAGCGTACACATCAGCCTTTTCGCCCACATCCTTATACTGTCTATGGTGCAGTAGTTTTGAATGTTTTCGTATATGGGCTGAACCTTTGAATAACTTCTCAATATTCCCTCTTCGGTTGAAGGTACCTTCATTATAATGGCTTCCATATACCTCACATACAGACGAAATTCACCCGGAAACTCGGTTACCGCCGCTTTCATGTTTTGCAGAATTTTATCATAGTCGCCGCTCCGGTAATCTGCTAGATACC
>DAITOC010000069.1:0-8276 GCA_036834305.1 Clostridiales bacterium | reverse complement strand
GTTCACCGGCTGGGATCCGGCGTTGCCGGGAACGATGCCTTCTGCTGACATAGATGTCAACGCGGTCTTCAACGCAAATACTTACGACGCTGTGTTCAATGTTGACGGCGTGCTTTACGCAACCGTTCCGACCGTGTTCGGCGAGCAAATCCAGGCTCCCGCCGACCCCGCTGCGGAAGGCTATACCTTCTCCGGCTGGGATGCCGAGGTAGGCACCATGGACGCGGAAGGCAAAACCTTCAACGGCACGCTGGATGCCAACATTTATAATGCGACATTCTATGTCGACGACGAGCTTTACGGGAACGATTACTTTGAGTTCGGCGAGCAAATCCTCACTCCGCCCGATCCGGTCAAAGAAGGCGCCACCTTCACGGGCTGGAATCCGGTTCCCGGCACAATGCCCGCGAACGATGTCCGTTTTGACGCCGTGTTCTCAACACAGGCCTACAACGCTTACTTCTATGTCGACGGCGAGCTTTACGCGACCGTTCCGACAGAGTTCGGCGCTCAGATCAGCGCTCCGGCCGACCCCGCCAAGGAAGGCTATACCTTCGCCGGCTGGGATCCCGAGCCCGGAACCATGGGCGCCGGTGACGAAACCTTCAACGCCACATTCACGAAGAATTCCTACATCGCTTACTTTATGGTCGATGAAATCGTCTATAACACCGCCACCGTTGCGTTCGGCGACCCCATTCCGCTTCCCGCCGACCCGTCCAAAGAAGGCAGCACCTTCACGGGCTGGGATGACGTTCCCGGCGCTATGCCCGCGGACAATGTCGTCATCAACGCGGTGTTCGATGTCAACGCCTACAACGCGGTGTTCATGGTCGACGGTGTCGAGTACGAATCGGTCCTGACCGAATACGGTGAGGCGATCGATCTTCCGGCCGACCCGACCAAGGAAGGCTACACCTTCACGAGCTGGGATCTCGTTCCCGAAGCCATGCCCGCTAACGATGTCATTATCACAGCTCAGTTCTCCGTAAACACCTACAACGCGGTCTTCATGGTGGACGGCGCTGTCTACGAGACGGTTCCCACCGAGTTCGGCGCGCCGATAGCCATTCCGGCCAATCCCACCAAAGACGGTTTCCTCTTCACCGGTTGGGATCCTGTTCCCGGCAACATGGGCTCCGCCGACGAAACCTTCACCGCGCAATTCATCGATGACCCGACCGATTATAGCGTGGTTTACGCAAGATTTAACGATTCTTATTACGGCCAGCTTGCCCCCATCGAGGTTAAAGTGACCGGCAGGCCGATGAAGATTCAATTCTACAGGCTCGCCAATGGAGCGACGATGACCTTTGATAGACGCTTAAGCACGCAGATTGTTTCTATTCAGGGTTATGACGCGGACGACAACCCCGTCAGCACCGTGAGCGAAGATCTCGCCTATGAGATTTGGATGATCAACATCAGGCTTCTGCAGGACAATTATGTTGTCCGCGCGAGATACTTCGGCGAAGCCTTTGAAGCGGTGGAAGTGAGCAAACCTCTGACTGTCGTTTACGATACCTACACGACGACCTTTGACGTCAGCGCAGCGACAGTTCTGTTTGGAAGCTCTGTTGACTTTACAGCGGTAACAGGTCTCGGTGTTAGCAAGATTCAGCTCTTCAACGCGCTGGGTAACACCATGACCTACGATCTGACCGACGGAGTCCATGTCGATAACACCGCCGAGGGAACACGCACTTGGGTCATAACCAGACCTTCCGGCGGATTGGGAGAGTATACCTGGATGCTGAAAACAAAAATCGGTACAGCATGGACTGACACAGGGCTTTCCGTCAGTTACACGGTGGAAACAACTTCCTTTGACACAGCCTTTACCGTCAGCGATACGACGATCCTCAACGGCGAGTCTGTCGTGTTTACGGTTACAACAAGCACCGATGTCACCAAGGTGCAGCTTTTCAATGCGCAGGGTAGCACGATGACCTTTGATATGCTCGACGGTGTTCATACCGATAACGACGTAGATGGAACGCGCACTTGGGTTATAACCAGACCTTCCGGCGGATTGGGAGAGTATACCTGGATGCTGAAAACAAAAATCGGTTCGGTATGGACTGACACAGGGCTTTCCGTCAGTTACTCGGTTGTTTAATGCGCGGTCCGATCTTTCGGTCGGTATCGGCTGAACCGTACTCTGTTACTGAGCGATAAAAAAATTGCGGCGGGCCGCGGGTCTTAAAAAGATCCGCGGCCCGCGGTAATTCCACGGAAACAATAAAAAAAGCAAAGCTTGGTTTATTTTTTTGTTGACACTGTTATGCCGCTATGATATACTCATCATGTGTAGTAATGTATGTTAATATGCAGAATTCTAATGGTTTGGAGGTAATAACCTTGAGAAAATCGAAGAGATTTCTCAGCATACTTCTTGCGGGTGTGCTTGTATTGTCAGCTGTTTCGCTTGAACTTGCCACCGTGGTCGCGAGCGATACGACCGTTCAAAAGGCCGGGAATGTCAGCTTGACGGCTCCGCCCGCCGTTACGGTCTCGGCGACAAAAGTCACAAGAGTCGCCGCGGCCCAGTATTCCATGACCCTGGGCAACACCATCGTAAAAGCAACGCCTTCCGGCGTTCAGGACCTCGGCTCAGCTATCTATGCCTCGGCCGCCTATGCCGGCGAGACTCCCGCATGGCCAAGCGCGTCGATTACATTCCCCGCGGGGATTGCTCCCGATGCCGTTCCCGGCCCGAGTATAACCGCCGCGACAATCAACGGAACGGTCAGCATGTCCGCCGTTTCAAGCGACGGCCAAACATACACGGCCAGTATTACGGGCGGCACAGCGACGGTAGGCAACAACATCGTCTTCCTCATTTCTTATTACATAGACGGCACGAACTATACCGCCTACGCGTATTCTTATGTTGAGAATATCGTCGTCCCCGCCGGCATCCGATACAGCCGCAGGGCAAATACAAGCTTCCTCGGCGGCACCGCCGGCAGGATGTATTTTGTTTCAAGGTATCTGGGTATCAATGTCTATGGTAATGAGGTCACCGGCAGCGCGACCCACGGCTACCAGAATTTCTATTCCGACACCTTTGTCGAAAATCCCGCCACACCATACAATACCCAGCTTTATGTGTCCAAAGACGGCGGAACGTCCCGCAACTACAACGGCGGCTACGGGGCCGACACCAACAGGCCGCAGGCGACCGTGTATATGGACACCAGCGTGAATCCGACCCTCGCGAGCCTGAACTTCCGGATTCAGTTCTTCCAATATAGAGACTTGGATGCCGATTCAAGCCATATCGGGCTGACTTCGACGCATGTCCAGGCAGGTTTTGTGCAAAGCGTGTCGGCCAATGACACCGACGTCGCGCCCACCGCCGACGCCACCGCGACCTCGCAGCTTGGCCTTAACGGCACAAGCAGCATCATGGTGGATAAGGGCGACTGCATCACAGCGAACTTTACCGGCGCCGGGCCTGCATCTTCCGGCACCGTTTACACCGTCACCACCAGAAACCAGGCGCCCGGCGGCGACTATACTTTAAGCGCGTATACCAGCGTTACCCTCACCATTTACAAATACAACAAAGGCGCCCTGCGCTCGAGGCTCGCTGAAATAATGAGCGGCGCCGCGGGCAAGGGCATCAACCCCCAGTCCTGGTACTACGCTTCGGGTTGGGATTCGTTCAAGGCCGCGTATGACCAGGCGAACTTGATTCTCAACAAGCCGAATACCGACCAGGCGGCCATAGACTCCATCCTCTCAACCCTCAACAATATGTATAACCTCCTCTCACCGAAGGTGTTTACCTATTCGGTCAACTCGTATCTCGACGGCACCTCAACACCGTTAATTCCTTCGGTTACGGCGACAGGCGCTTACAGCGGCTATGTCCTGACCGCCACGGCCGAGGCTGTTCCGGGCTATTTCCTGACCCCGTTTGACGCGAGCCCGGCGAAAATCACTCTGAGCGAAGCGAATAATACCATCAACTTCTATTATGTCGCGAGGCAATATACGTTAAATTTCCAGGCGAACGGCGGCTCTTCGACCGCTTCGATTACCCGGGATTATAACACGCCGGTTCTCCAACCGGAAGACCCGGTTAGAGACAACTATACCTTTACCGGTTGGTATTACGACCCCGCCTGCACGCAAGTGGCTTCCTGGCCGTTGCTGATGCCTCTCAACGGAGCGACACTCTACGCTGGCTGGGTTTTGACGCCGGTGACACTGACTTTCAATTCAAACAACGGCTCGTCCGTTGACCCTGTGACCGATGTCCCCGGCACTCTCGTGCCGCAGCCGGCTGACCCTGTCCGCAACGGATTCCGTTTTGACGGCTGGTTCTATGACATTTCTTTCGAACTGCCGGTCACATGGCCTCTTGAACTTCCTGCCGGCGGTGTAACGGTTTATGCCAAATGGACTTATGTTACCTGCACCATCAGCTTTAACTCGAACGGCGGCACAACGGTCAACCCCATCACAACCAACCCGAACACCGCCGTTTACCCGCCGGCGGCCCCTGTCAGGTTGGGCTACACCTTCGCCGGTTGGTATTATGACAACGATACATTCCTCAACCCCGTTCAGTGGCCCGTCATCATGGGCACAACCGGCTACACCCTGTACGCGAAGTGGGTTCCGCTGAGCACAACGATATCCTTTGATACACAGGGCGGTTCAGCCGTCAACCCAATCACGGCGCCGGCAGGTTCTGCTGTCAGCGCGCCGGCATCGCCGACCAAATTCGGTTATGTATTCTCAGGCTGGGCTCTCGATGGCGTCGCGTATACCTTTACGACAATGCCCACGCAGGACATTACCCTTACGGCAGTCTGGACCGCGTCGAATAAGTCCGTTGATGTCGATCTTGCGGCTTACAAGACCGTGAACGGTGAACTTGTTCCGGCGACAGCGGCGAGAGCGGGCGACATCATCACGATCACCCTGACACCGAAAACCAACTTCTACTGCGGCTCCTCCAGGTTTATCATTATGTACGACCAGAGTTTCTACACCATAGTCGGCGCCAATAAAGCGGCCATCACGCCGAACGCGTCCAACGGCTATTACGCCAACGCGATATCCTCCTATGGCGGCGCGACGACCAGCCCCGTTTCGCAGTGGCCCGCGACCTTCACGGGCGGCGAGTCCTCAATTTATAAGTTCGTTACCGCGAACTTCCAAGCCGACACAAATTCCGCGAACGGCGGCCATCCGGTTATCATTGACGGCAACTCGACGCTGTTCAGCATCAAGCTGCAAGTCAAACCCGACGCTGCTGGTTACGGCCATATATTCATGGATAACCGTTGGGACAGATCGACAACCTACCCGGCAGGCGGCCAGTATTACTACTATTGCGCCAATGGCACCATGCTCGCTGCCGACGGCAACTCGGTTTTGGATTTCAACACCGACTACACCGGCGCCAACATCAACATCGGCCTTGATACATCCACACCGGTTCAGTCAACCATCAGCTTTGATTCCAACGGCGGTTCCGCCGTCGCGCCGATAACCGGTGAAGCCGGAACAGTCGCGGCGCCGCCCGCCAATCCCGTCAGGGAAGGGTACACCTTCACAGGCTGGTCACCGGCCTTCCCGTCCGTCTTCCCGGCAACCGATGTCACCCTGACGGCACAGTGGCAGATCAATACCTATGACGCGGTGTTTATGGTTGACGGCGCTGTTTACGCCACCGTACCCACGCAGTACGGAGCGCTGATTTCCGCGCCGGCAAACCCGGTCAAAGCCGGTTACACGTTTACCGCCTGGTCGCCGTCCGTCGGCACCATGGGGTCGTCCAATCAGACATACACCGCGATATTCCTGATTAACACCTATAACGCGTATTTCGTTGTCGACGGCGTGACTGTCGCTACCGTGGCTACCGAATACGGCGCCGAGATTCAGCCGCCTTCCGACCCCAACAAAACAGGGTACACCTTTACCGGCTGGAATCCGGTGCCGGGGACCATGGGCGCGGGCAACATGACCTTTACCGCCCAATTCTCCGTCAACACCTATAACGCGTATTTTGTGGTCGACGGCGAAACGGTCGCTACCGTTCCGACACAGTACGGCGCTCAGATTATCGCGCCCGACGACCCCGTCAAACCGGGTCAAACCTTCCTTGGCTGGACCCCGGAGGTTGGCACAATGGGCGCCGGCGACAAGACCTTTACCGCCGTGTTCACCGCGACAACCTACAATGCCAACTTCATGGTCGACGGTGAAATTTATGAATCGGTCCCGACGGAAGTCGGTCAACCTATAATCGTTCCCGCCGACCCCGTCAGGCCCGGTTACACCTTTATCGAATGGGATGAAATACCCGCCGTGATGCCGGCGAACGATGTGACGATCAATTCGAACTGGACGGTCAACTCCTACACCGCCTCGTTTGTGGTGGACGGCGTTGCCTACTTCAGCGCGGATGTCGATTTCGGCGCGGCCATTCCGCTTCCCGCCGACCCCGTCAAGACAGGCTGCACCTTCACCGGCTGGAATCCGGTACCCGCGACAATGGGCGCCGGTGACATGGAGTTCAACGCTGTCTTTACAACCAACACATACATCGCCCGCTTTATGGTCGATTCCGGTGTCTACGCGGAAGTGCCGACCGCTTACGGCGAAGCCATAGCGGTTCCCACGAACCCGGCAAAAACCGGCTATACCTTCCAGGGGTGGAGCGCCATTCCCGAGACCATGCCGGCGAATGATGTGACAATCAACGCCAACTTTGCGATTAACAGTTATAATGCCGTGTTTAAGGTTGACGGCTCCGTTTACGCTACCGTCTTGACCGTTTACGGCGCGGCTATTCAGGTGCCTGCCGATCCGTTCAAAACCGGTTATACTTTCACCGGATGGGATACTGTGCCGGCCGCGATGCCCGCTTCGGATATTACGATTAACGCCGTGTTCACCAAAAATACTTATAACGCGGAGTTCCGGGTAGACGGCCAGGTATATGCGACCGTTCCGACTGCCTTCGGCGACGCGATTGCTCTGCCCGAGGCTCCGCAAAAAACCGGTTACACCTTCGCGGGCTGGAGCAATGTTCCCGCGACTATGCCCGCGGCGAATGTAACAATCAACGCGCTGTGGACTGTCAACAGTTACGACGCGGTATTCTATGTTGACGACGGAGTCTATGCGACCGTGTCCGTCAACTACGGCGCCGCGATTGAGCTGCCGGCCGCCCCCGTGAAAGACGGTTTCGCCTTTGCCGGCTGGTCGCCCGAAATCCCGGCAACCATGCCTGCCGAAGCGCTGGAATTCCATGCCGTCTGGGTGAACACGCATTATGACGCGGTCTTCATGGTGGATGGCGTGGAATACGCAAGAATCTCCACACCTTACGGCGGCGAAATCGTTCCTCCGGCCGACCCCGAGAAAGCCGGCTATCTGTTCCTCGGCTGGGATCCCGGCCTGCCGACCGCCATGCCGGCCGAAGACCAGACTTTCACCGCTTTGTGGTTTGAGATCGGCGAGGTTACAATCAGTTTCGACCTTAACGGAGGCACCGGAACGGTTCCCGCCGAAATCAACGGCGCCCCGGGCGCGGCAATTACTTTGCCCGCGCAGGGTGACATCACCAGAGCGTATTACAACTTCCTCGGCTGGGCTGAGTCACCGGACGCGACCGTACCGCTCACGGACTTCACGATACCCTCCGCCAACACGACGCTCTATGCCGTTTGGAGCAGGGTTCCGGTCACGCTGACAAAGCAGGCCGGCTCCACCACCGTCATAGATACGGGCACAAACATGATCTACGGCCTCGCGGAAGGAATGACCAAAGCCGACTTCATAAACAACTACGTAACGGTCGGCGGCGACGGAACTGTCCGCTGCACCTATTATTCCGACTCCTTCGGCACCGGCACCAAAGTCGAACTCGTCGACAATGTCACGGGCGATGTCCTTGAAACCTACTACATAGTGATATTCGGCGACATTGACGGCGACGGCTACATCACCGCCGCGGACGAAAACCTTCTCGATATGGCGTCTTCCTATCAAATTGAACTCGAGGGCGAAGCGTTCACTTGTGCCGCTGACCTTACCAAGGACGGGTTTGTGGACGCGTTTGACCTGAACATCCTGACCGCGGCTAACGGCTACTCACTTGTGATTGACCAAACCAATCCCGACCTTTCCGCTTAATCAAACCAAGACCGGCGCGCGAGCCCTTTTCGCGCGCCGGCAACAGCCGGCAAATCCATTTTAAATGGAGAAAATATAAAAATCATAATATTAAAGGAGGCAACAACAGC
>DAITOC010000068.1:0-8350 GCA_036834305.1 Clostridiales bacterium | reverse complement strand
TAATGCGAATGGCCGCTGAAATCGATGACCTGCGGGTACTGTGAAAGAACGGCGTTCAAATCGGCGTTGCCCCAGCTCATGCTGCCGTAAACGGTGCCGAAAATATGATGGTGCTGAAAGACGAAAATAGGGTAATCGGGTTTGTCGGCGGCGGCCTCTTTGAGCTGTTTGCCAAGCCAAACCTGCGTGTCGACCGTGTAGCCGCTTCCACCCCGGTCCGGCGCGACGCCGATAAAGTGGAAACCGTTGATGACCTTGTGGAACCGGTAGGGAATTTCCACGATGCTTTGCCAGTTCGCGATGGTGTTTTCTTTGTCGTAGCCAAACTCGTGGTTGCCCATAACGGTCAGGTTCTGCGTTTCTCCCCTGAGGTGGGCGCCGCAGATATCGCGAAACATCTGAAGCGTATACGGCGAGCCCCTGTCCGTCAAGTCGCCGGCGAACGCCACGGCGTCGAGGTTTTTATAGGAACCGGAGCCTTCGGCAATCGCATAGCTGCTGTCGATCATCAGCCCGAGCCGATACGCCTCCGCCTCACCACCCGCGTCTTTCAGATGAACATCGCTCGTTACGGTGAACCTCACCACCGGAGTGAAATCATCCGGCGCTGCCGGCATATCCATCACGCCGGGCTTGTAAAATATGTTCGAGGCAAAGGCTATGACCGCCGCGAGGATGGCGGAAAGCGGTTTGATGAGCAGTTTGACGAGGCCGGCACCGAACAGTATGGAGTCCATAAAAACATCCCTTTCTTGATGATACGCTATATATAGAATACAGGGATTGCCGAAGCATGTCAAGAACCCGGCGCCTGCGAACAACTCTCAGCCGTCCGTTTTGTTCGTGTAAGTCCTTTCACAGACTTCTTTGATTTTTTCTCTCAAATCCAAAAAATCCTGAAACGCGTTGGGCTTGTTGTTCGGGTTGCGTAAAAGGGCCGCCGGGTGGTAGGTACCCATCATCAAAGTACCGTTTTTGTTAATGAATTTCCCGTGGTCCTGTGTAACCTTGAAATCGGGCGAGATAAGCCGTTGGGCGGCTATTCTGCCGAGGCAGACGATGATTTTGGCCTCAACAGGCGGGTTTGTTCACGCAGCCAGCCGATGCACGCTTCCTGTTCCTCGGGCTGCGGGTCCCGGTTCCCGGGCGGGCGGCACTTCACCATGTTGGCGATATAGATGTTTTTATGCCGGTCAAGGTCTACGCAGTCAAGCAGTTTGTCAAGCAATTGCCCGGCACGGCCGACAAACGGCTCGCCCTTCAAGTCCTCCTGCTCGCCGGGCCCTTCGCCGATGAACAGCACTTCCGCTTGTTCGCAACCGACGCCGAAGACGATATTGGTCCTCGTCGCTGCCAGGGGACACTTTTCGCACATTAGGCATTGAGTTTTTACTTTTTCCCAGCTGCTGTTCAATCGGCCGCCACCTTACCCATAAAATGAAAAAATTCCGGCTCAATATAAGCGGGAGTAACGGCGACAATCACAAGATCCGGATTTACCATATGAATATAATCAGTCACCGAATGGTCATAATCCCTCGGGTCGAGGCTGTGAATCTGAGCGCACGCCGCGAGGGAAAGGAAAGGGGTCAGCACACAGCTGAATGAATCCCGCACCAGCAGAATCGTTTTAGTCCCGGCATTTTTGTTTGTAAATACACTTAGCGGCATATCACCGCCCGCGTAGTAATTATAAACGAATTGATCGAAATAGTCCACCGGTTCTATCTTTGAGTAGTCAATCATTACTTCCTCAAATTCACCTTTAACTGTTTCGATACTGCCGTCTGAACCATAAAGCTGTCCCCGCATGGCGGTTTTGTATTTCGGCAGCAGTACGGTGAAATCCTCCGTTCCGGCGTAATACCGCCCGACCCGCTTTCCCAAACTGCCGAGAAAGCAGTTTTCAAACTCGCGCGACTCAAAGCTATCCGGTTTCAACAGCGCGGTATCAATATCGAAACCAAAATCCTCGTTGAGCTTGCCGCATATTCTTCCCGAAGCCCAAAGCCCGGTTTGCGGTTTCCAGTGATGGTCGGTGCGGAAGAACAGGGTTTCATGTCTGAGCCCTTCCTGAACGATTTCTTCGCGTATATCCATTACCGCGATGCCTTTTGAGCGCAGAGCCACGCAAAGCGCGTCCGCGTTTTCGTTCGAGTAATCGAATACGCCGGCGGGCAGTTGTTTGTCACAGGCATCTATTTTCGCGGGAAGCTGAACATACAGCAGACCGATCCCTTGCTTATCGAGGAACGCTTTCAATCCCGCGGTTTCGTCCGCGGCGTTTTGAACATTGCCGCTGTCTATTTCCTCGATAAACGACAACTGGCCGTTCCTGAGCTTGACAACATCGTTGTTTTCTCCGGCATCCGGTATAAACCGGTTGCCGATTACCCTCTGTGTGAGGCCAAACGCGTTGATAAAACTGTTTTTACCAAAGATCACGTTGTCTATATCGTTCAGGGACTCGTAAGCCGTTAAAAGAGATGCTTTTATTCTTGCGGAGAGGGAGTCTTGCCCGCCGAGATAACCGGCGTATATCCCGGTATATTTCTCCCATTCACGGGGATAACCCCCAAGAATTGTTCCGGTTAGTACAGCAAATAAAAAAATCAGAAAGAAAAAGGTAACGGCGTGATGACGGTTTATTTTCTTCTTCATCGCGTCACCTCCTAAAAATTAAAATAAATGAAGGGGTTATAGGAACCCTTCACCACATAAGAAACCGAGACAACAAACAAAACCAGTATCGCCGGCACATACAGCAAATCCAGTGCTTTGCGTCGGCCCGTTATCTTCGCCCGGATTGTTTTTGCCACCGGGAACGAGAACAAGGCGGCGGCGATAAGGAAAACCAGGCTGCGGTTGAAATGAAGGGCAAAATCGCCGCCCGAAAACGCGTTGCCGGCCAGCCCGAACAATGAGCGAAAATACAGGCCGGCGGCGGTGAGGTTCTCGGCGCGGAACAGCACCCAGCCAAACAGGACGAAAAGCATGGTATATGCATATTTCACCAAGCCGAGTTTTTTAAGTCTGTTTTCAAACCCCGAGAGTTTTTCCGCCGTGATCAGCGCAAAATACATCAGGCCCCATAGGATAAAGGTCCAGTTCGCGCCGTGCCAGACGCCGGTGAGAAACCAGACGACGAAGAGGTTGAACACCAACCGGCTTTTTGTTTTGACACGGCTGCCGCCCAAAGGAAAATACACATAGTCCCGAAACCAGGTGCCTAGGGAAATGTGCCAGCGCCGCCAAAACTCCGATATCGATTTTGAAATATAGGGGTAATCAAAGTTTTCCAAAAAATGAAAACCGAACATTTTGCCCATGCCGATGGCCATGTCGGAGTAGCCCGAAAAGTCGTAATATATCTGAAAGGCGTAAGCCAGCACGCCCAGCCAGGCGAAGGCGACGGAGATGCTTTCCCGGCTGTCGAACGCGCTGTCGGCAATAAGGGCCATATTGTTTGCCAGAAGGATCTTTTTAGAAAAACCGATGAGGAACCGGGTCGTTCCCTCGGTGAAATCCTCCACCGTTTCCCGGCGGTTTTTTATTTCCGCGGCGATGGTCTCGTAGCGCACGATGGGGCCGGCTATAAGCTGCGGAAAAAACGAAATGTACAGCCCGACGTACAAGGGATTTTTCTGCATTTCACCGGTTTCACGGTTGACGTCGAGCACGTAGGAAAAAGCCTGGAAGGTAAAAAAAGAAATGCCGATCGGCAAAGCGATAACGGGCACCGGCAGGTCGCTGCCGAACAGGCCGTTAATATTGTTAAGAGTGAACATCAAATATTTAAAAATGAACATGACGCCAAGGTTAAACATCGCCGCGAGTGTCAAGACCAAACGGATCGAAGTTTTGCGCCCTTTGTATTTGTGGACAAGCAAGCCGAAAAACCAGTTGGCGGCGATGGACAGTATCATCACAAGAACAAATTTCGGTTCCCCCCAGGCATAGAACAATAAAGAGGCGCACAGCAGAAACAGATTCTGAAGAAGACGGCTTTTGCGGAACAACACATAATAGCCGAACAGAACGCAGGGCAGAAACATAAAAAGAAATATCGAACCGGAGAAAAGCATTGCTACTGTTCCTTATCGTTAAATATTTTTGAGATATCCGTTACGTTCAGAACCTCCCCGGCGACGATGCGCGTGCTTTCCATCAGTACTCTGGCGGCGTCGAGCGAGGTTAAGCAGGCTGTGCCCGCTTCCGCCGCTAAGCGGCGCAGTTTGAAACCGTCCCGGTTTTCAAGCCGGCCGTGGGTGGGGGTGTTGATGATAAGCGATACGCCGCCCTCACGCAGCATATCCAGTATGTTGGGGCTTTCGCCCGATATTTTATTGACTTGCCTGGCTTCTATCCCGGCTTCTTTAAGAGCTTTCCACGTCCCCGGCGTGGCATAATACTCGAACTCCGCGTCGTTGAGACCCTTGATGATGTCACAAATTTCGTCTTTGTCCTTGTTGCGGACAGTGATGATAATCTTGCCGTTTTTGGGCAGATGAACCCCGCCGCCCTCGAACGCCTTGAGCAGAGCCTCGTTATAATCGCGCGACAGCCCGAGCACCTCGCCCGTCGATTTCATCTCGGGGCCGAGCGACGTGTCGGCGCCGATTATCTTTTCAAACGAAAAAACCGGCAGTTTAATGGCGTAATAACCGCTGTTTTTATAAAGCCCTGTGCCGTAACCCATATCGCGCAGTTTCTCACCGAGCATTGCCCTCGTGGCCAATTCGATGGCGGGAATGCCGGTCACCTTGCTGATATACGGCACGGTGCGTGAGGACCGCGGATTGACTTCAATGATATAGACGGTGCCGCGGTAGACGATAAACTGGATATTCATCATACCGACTACCTGCAGCGCGGAGGCGAGCCGGCGGGAATAATCCACGATGGTGCCCTGAATGCCGGCGCTCAAAGTAACCGCCGGGTAAACGGAAATGGAGTCACCCGAGTGGATTCCCGCTCTGTCGACATGTTCCATGATACCGGGAATCAATATATCTGTTCCGTCGCAGATGCAGTCAACCTCGACCTCCTGCCCCATGATGTATTTATCGACAAGGACAGGGTGCTCCTGGACTGTTCTAGTAATAATATCCATAAACTCATGGATATCGTCGTCACTCACCGCTATTTGCATGCCCTGGCCGCCGAGAACATAACTGGGCCGGACCAGAACGGGATATCCAAGGGAATGCGCCGCCAGAAGAGCCTCCTCTTTGGTGAAGACGGTCAGCCCTTTCGGCCGCGTGATGTCACACAGTTCCAGTATTTCGTCAAAGCGTTCCCTGTCTTCCGCGGCGTCGACATGGTCGGCATCGGTGCCGTAAATATGAACGCCCAAATCATGCAGCGTTTTCGTCAGTTTTATGGCAGTCTGCCCGCCGAATTGCACAATCGCGCCGTCGGGCTTTTCGAGTTCCACGATGTTTGTGACATATTCCGGCGTCAGAGGCTCGAAATACAACTTGTCCGCGACATCGAAGTCGGTCGAAACCGTTTCGGGGTTGTTATTAATGATCACCGTCTCGCAACCCGCTTTTTTCAGAGCCCAGATATTGTGCACCGAGCAGTAGTCAAACTCGATGCCCTGGCCTATTCGTATCGGCCCCGAACCCAGAACAAGAACCTTTTTGCGCGAGCAGGCCGGGTTTACTTCGTTTTCGACGCCGTAATCCGAATAATAATACGCCGTCTGCGCGGCGAACTCTGCCGCGCAGGTGTCGACGATGGAAAATGACGCAACGATGTTCCACATCATCCGCATGTTTTTAACGGCCGCGGGCGTAATGCCGACGTTTCTGGCAATCATCGAGTCGGTAAACCCCATTTTTTTGGCGGAAAGCAGGGTGTCGCGGTCACAAATGCCGCTTCGCAGACGCTTTTCCATCTTCACGATGTTCAGAATTTTATCGAGGAACCATCGGTCTATCTTGGTAATTTCAAAAATTTCGTCTTTTGAGATGTCGTGGAACAACGCCGCCGCGACCGTATATATCCGGTTGTTGTCGATGTTGTGTAAAAGCGCGCGAAGTTCCTCCGCGCTTAAAGCCAGAAGAGAAGGGATAAGCAGGCTGTCCTTATTCTCCTCAAGCGAGTTGACCGCCTTGTGGAGCGCGGATTCGAAAGAACGCGAAATCGCCATCACTTCTCCGGTCGCCTTCATCTGCGTGCCGAGTGTGCGTTTGGCGGTGACGAATTTGTCGAAAGGCCATTTCGGGAATTTAACGACCACATAATCCAGAGCCGGCTCGAAGCAGGCGAAGGTTTTTCCGGTGATGGCGTTGGGTATTTCGTCGAGGCCCAGGCCTAAGGCGATTTTCGCAGCAACCCTCGCTATTGGGTAACCGGTAGCTTTCGACGCGAGAGCCGAGGAACGCGAAACACGAGGGTTAACCTCGATGACGGCGTACTCAAAAGAGTCGGGATAAAGCGCGAACTGAACATTGCAGCCGCCTTGTATCCCCAGTGCCGAAATAATATTCAGCGCGGCGGAGCGCAGCATCTGATGGTCTTTGTCCGAAAGGGTTTGAGACGGGGCGACGACGATGGAGTCTCCCGTATGAATTCCTACCGGGTCGATATTTTCCATGTTGCAGACGGTGACGCAATTGCCCTTTCCGTCCCTTATGACCTCGTATTCGATTTCCTTCCAGCCGGAAATGCATTTTTCAATTAAAACCTGGCCGACTCTTGACAAACGAATCCCGTTTGAGCCGATCTCCTTCAATTCTTCGGGATTGTTCGCGATGCCGCCCCCTGTGCCGCCGAGCGTATAAGCCGGGCGCACGATAACGGGATAGCCGATCTTCCCGGAAAATTCCAGAGCGTCTTGAATATTATCGACGACAAGCGATTCAATGCAGGGTTCGCCGATTCTTGCCATGGTGTCCTTGAACTCCTGCCTGTCCTCCGCCATCTTGATAGCCATAGCCGATATGCCGATGAGCCGCACATTGTATTGGGCGAGCACACCTTTTTCCTCAAGTTCCATAGCGAGATTCAGGCCTGTCTGTCCGCCGAGGGTGGGCAAAATCGAGTCCGGCCGCTCGACCTCGATGATTCTCGTCAGCGTCCGCACATTCAGAGGCTCTATGTATACCATGTCCGCGATCTCGCCGTCTGTCATGATTGTGGCGGGGTTGGAGTTGGCCAACACAACCGTTACGCCCTCTTCCTTGAGGGAACGGCAGGCTTGGGTGCCCGCGTAGTCAAATTCGGCTGCCTGGCCGATGATAATCGGACCGGACCCTATCACGAGAACCTTTTTTATGTTCCTGTCAATCAACGTACCGGCCCTCCCTCATCATGTCGATAAAGCGGTCAAACAGAAACGCGGTGTCTCTCGGCCCGGCGGAGGCTTCCGGATGAAATTGAACCGAAAAAACCGGCTTGCCGCGGTACAAGACTCCCTCGACGCTGTTATCGTTTATGTTGACACAATGTATTTCGGCATTTTGGGGAAGTCCCTCCCGGCAGACGACATAGCCGTGGTTCTGGGCGGTGATATAGGTTTTGTCCTTTGCTAAAAACTTGACCGGGTGGTTTGAACCCCGGTGGCCGTATTTCATTTTTTCGGTGTTTCCTCCGGTCGCGAGGGCCATAAGCTGGTGGCCGAGGCATATTGCGAAAGTGGGCATGCCGTGTTCATACAGCGTGCCCAACTCTTTAATGATCCCTTTGCATTCGGCCGGGTCGCCCGGCCCGTTGCTCAGCATAATCCCGTCATGTCCGCCATCCAAAATCTCCTTCGCCGTGGTGTAAAACGGATATGTGGTAATCCGGCAGTTTCTTTGCAACAGGGAGTGCGTGATGTTCATTTTTTCATCGAAATCATAAACCGCGACGGAAGGACCGGTGTTGCCGTCGCCGAGTGTTTTCGACTCCTTGACGCTGACTCTTTCCACAAGTTGAACGTGTCGGTATTTCGAGATAACGTCCATACAGCGCTTCATGCTCGATATATCCTGTGTCAGAAGCCCGAGCATGGTCCCGCTTTCCCGGAGTTTTTTCACGACACTGCGGGTATCGATATCACTTAAACAGGGAACACCAAACTGAACGAGGACTTCTTCGAGTGTCGCGACACTTCTGAAATTGGATGGTTCCCCGCACAGTTCACGGACAATAAAGGCGTTCGGCTGCAGACGGATTGATTCAAGGTCTTCAAAACTGATGCCGTAGTTGCCGATGAGCGGGTAAGTCATGACAATTCCCTGCCCCGCGTAAGAAGGATCGGACAGAATTTCAAAATATCCTGTCATGGAGGTGTTGAAAACAACCTCGCAAGCTGTCTCACGGAACGCGCCGCGAGCCGTCCCCTCATAAATCGAGCCGT
>DAITOC010000067.1:0-8569 GCA_036834305.1 Clostridiales bacterium | reverse complement strand
GCGTGCGCGACGAGCGCGGCGACACGCGGGCCGAAGCGCCTCTCAAGTTCTTCGACGGTGACATGCGCGTCTTCAATCGTATCGTGGAGGACAGCCGCGCATATAACGTCCTGATTGTCCGTTAATTCGGCAACGATCTCCATTGTTTCGAGAGGATGCTCTATATACGGTATGTCGGTGCCTTTGCGAAAAGCACCTTTATGCTTTTCTTCCGCGTAAACTATCGCGGAAAAGTATTGCTCGGCGGCGCTTCTCATCGATGTCACTCCTTCAAAATTGCTTATTAATCGTCCTCGCAGTAAAACTGAAGCCTGAAATCCGTGCCGAAATCCATAGGGCTGCATTTGCTCCAGCCTTCGGGGACTTTCGCCTCAAACCCGTTGGAATACAGGAAGGCCTCAAATTCGGCGGGAGTAGATATCTGCGGAATTCGCGCTTTTTTAACGCCCTTTCTTATACTGTTTGCGTGGATTCCAAATCCGATTCCTGCAGTTTGTGTATTTGGAACAGGTTTTCGGGCAGCGCTTTGATATGAACGAACTTGTTTGAATTACGGATAATTCTGCGCGCGGCGTCTTCGTCAAACTCCACCCCGTCCTCGTCTGTGACGAGCACACATAAATCATATTTCGAGGGATACTTTTCACGTGAGTATAGATCGATTTGCGGGAAGACCTGCGTAAGTTTCTTTTCAAAGCCTTGTGTTGAATCCAGATACCGGTCGAAATAATCACGCGCCGCCCTCAGCGCGTTTGACCGGCCGATACAGGGACCCTTGGGATGAATGAACTTGCCGTTCTCGTCGTTGAGAAACAGCATGTGAAACCGGCCGCGGGAATTCCTGCCGTCCACCATATAGTACTCGGTTTTTTTCAGGAAACCGCGGAGGACTTCCGGGTCAATTTTCGGGGACAGCTTGACATAGAAAATCGCGCCGCGGTACGCGGGTTCCGAGGATTCGCGCCCCATGGAGCCGGTGCGGTAATCGTAGGCGTTGGCGTCCCGGGAACAGGGCTGGGGCAATCGGCTTTTGATGATCGATCGGTAGGCGTTCAACGCTTGGTCTAAAGTCAGCTTGTCGTTCATTTTTTTTCCCCTCCTTGTGATTCCAGTATACCGGAGGGGATGGGGCGAAAAGGGTGCATTGCTTACCTGTGCGCGTGCTCCGCCGAATAGTCTGAATAGAACTTGATTACTTAAAATCCACTTCTCTCCCGTTCGCCCGCATGGACTCGTCCGCCGCCTCCAAAATACGCACAACGGAAAGCCCGAAATCGCCGCCGGCCTCCGGCGTATCCTGTTCCTCAATGCAGCGGAGAAAATCCGCGCACACATTTTTCAGCGCGTTGCAGGTATCCGGCTCCGGGACGCGCGCACCGCCGCTGCCGCACACAATTTGAGGCGCCGGTGAACCGGGTTTTTCTTTCGCTTCGTAGCTCACTTCGTAAATACGGAGTTTTTCCAAATTTTCGGCGTCGTCAAACATGGCGACGGCCTTGTCGCCGCCGAGCAGAACGGTGCGGTCTTTGACCGGCGAACACCAGGAAACGCCGATATGCGCGATGAATCCCTCCGCGTAGAACATCGTCAGGTACGCGATGTTCGCCTGCCCGGTGCCGAAATGGTCCGCCCCGACGGCGGAAACGCTCACCGGGTCCCTGCCCAGAATGAACCGGATGATGGAAATATCATGGCAGGCCAAATCCCACAGGACATTCACATCCGGCCGGAACAGGCCAAGGTTGATGCGCGTCGCGTCGAAATACTGCAGTTTGCCGAGTTCGCCCGCGCCGGCGAGCCTTTTGAGTTCCCGCACGGAGTCTTTATACAAAAAGTGATGGTCGACCATGAGGACGAGCCCGCGCTCTTTCGCCAGATCGACCAGCTCCCGCGCCGTTTCGGCGGAATCGGTCATCGGCTTTTCAAGGAGCACATGTTTGCCGGCAAGCAGGGCTTTTTTCGCCGTTTCATAATGCCGGTTCGCCGGCAGGGTGATGACGACCGCGTCGATTTCATTGTCGTTGAACACATCGTCCGGGTCCTTCGTTGCGATAACACCCGGGTAAAGCGCCCGCGCCGCTTCCAGCTTGGGCGTGTTCCGGTCGACAATCCGTTTGATTTTGCAGTCAAGGGCCGCGAAATTTTTTACCAGAATGGGGCTCCAGTAACCGTAACCCAATACGCCGATCGCTATCATGTTTCGACCTCATTTCGGCTCAAATTGTTCTGTTCCTCACCTGTGCGCGTACTCCGCCGAATAGTCCAGATACCTCTTGATGCCTTCCCCGGGCACATTCCACGGTATATGGTTGCCGATACACATCATGTACCCGCCGGTCATGCGCGCCGTTTCCACCATGCGCAAGACCATGTCCTTAATCGCCTTGTCGTCGCAGGTGCTTAAAATCCGGTTGTCGCCCTCCCCCGCTAAAAAGCAGTTCCTGTGCTTTTGGGCGATTTTTTTATAATCGGTATACGGTTCGGAGATGATGCCCCGCGCGCCGCAGGCGAACACATCGTCGGCGCAGGCGTCCATGCAGCCGTCCGCCATGAAAATCACTTCTTTGCCGCTGGCTTTGAGGATGCTCCAGAACTCCTCATAGCGCGGGAATATGTAGCGGTTCATCCAGGCCGGCGAGCAGACGGGGCCGCGCGTCGTGACGATGTCGTCGTGGCAGACAACGAACTTGACGGGCAGCCTCGCGAACGCGCGGAAGACGCGGCGGTTGAGCTCGGCGAACTCGTCCATGACCCGTTGAAAGCGGTCGTCGAGGCAGCAGCGCAGGAACAAATCCCACCCGAAGGTCAGCAGAGGCCACATGAACATGGTATTGTAGAAGTACAACGAATCGGTCGAGCCCTCGGGCGCCGTCGTCGGCGCGCCGGGGGAGGCATCTCCGCCGTAAAACTCGAACAAACCCTCTTCGCTGCTGTAGTCCCGGTTCTCGACCACATGCGGCCATTCGGCGAACTCCGCGGCGTGCTTGAGAGGGCTGAAGGCGAAGACATCCTCTTCGCTCTTGAAGAACGCCTCGCCGTGCTCCCAGGTGCCGGTCTCCCCGTCCCCCCAGCGGACGGTATGCCTCTCGAAGTCGGCGCTTTCACCCTCCGCGCCCAGGCGGGGTTTGGGCTTCGGCTTGTCGGAGGCGGGAACGCCCAGGCCGAGCCGGGGGTAAAGCTCCCGGAGTTTTTGGCGGCACAGGCGGGGGTGCTCATAGTAGTCGATGCCGGTCAGATAGGTTTCGGCGTCCGGATTCGACCAGTGTTCCCAGTGGGGGATTTTTTTCGGCGCGAGGCCCATAAAAGCTAAGTATTTGTCGGAGTAGGGCATACGGCCAGCTCCTTCGTCCAGCATTTTAGTTGTAAGCTTTATCGACCTCGTGATTGGGCAGACATGCTCACATCATAACCAATCATAAATAATGCCGATTGAATCGCGGTCATCCGTTCGTTCAACGGCGAAGCCTGCGGCAAAAGAGAAAAGCGGGAATCCGTTTTATCAGCCAGTTCTTTGAGCAGCCAACTGGCTTTTATGTTGTCGTTTAGTTGCCGGGTGGGGTTGCCGTTGAAGGAGGGCAATTTATAGGTTGTCGAACCGGGGTTTCTCCGGTTTCCGCTCTTCTGCCGGAAAGCGGAGGTTCTGCCGCTCCCGAATGAAAATTCGATTTCTTCCGGCAGTTCTTTCAGCCCGGCTTCCTCCGCATATAATCGGCCCAACAGCCCGAGCGCCGCGCCAACCCGGCCGTCGTACATAATAAAATCATCGATAAGCAGGAAATACAGTTTTGTAAATCCTGAATTCATTATAACACCGTCATGGCCGCCGAGACAACATGAGGACGAAGTCAGACTCTCGCGAACGGAACGGAAATAGCCGCAGATGCCGTCGCCCATGTTGAGCAGCCGTTCCCGGTTTTTATTGAGAACCCCACCCCAGGTGAGCATAGCCAAGGCACTATTAATCACCCCGGCCGTGTCATTTCTTTCTAATGAATTACGAAAGGATAAGGCTAACAGATTGAGGTATTCAAAGGTCTCGCCGAATCCTGCCCCCGATACGCGTTTTCCCTGAACAGGGCACACAAAACTATACGGCCAGCGGTAGTTTTCAAACGCATCGTATAGATTGTTGCATTGCCATGGCTGCTTTGTCTTGAGTAAAAAATAAGTATGGTTGAAAGAATCGGGGCTGTCAAGACGAAGGTCTAACCAGTTAACAAATTCCTTTACATATGGCGTTTTTATATATTCATTTTTAAAAATGATATTTAGTTCAGTTTTAATGATTTGTGTTTGATTACTGACATGCATACTTAAGCCTCGTAGTTGATTTTTTGTATTTGTGTCAAGCCTCTGTCTCAACGGCAAATTAATGTTGTTGATTTAAACCCCGCAAAAGCCTCCGGCACCATCGTATGAATCGGAACCACTTTCTTCGGGTCTTGATAAATTATAGGCATTAAAATACCTCGCGAATATGTTTAGCAAGCCACCTCAATAGTGCTGCCCGAGACACCTTTTTTGATAATGACCTTTTTATCTATCCGCTCTTTGAGCTCGCCGACATGGGAGATGATGCCGATTAGCCGGTTGCCTGCCGTCAAATCATTTAGCGTAGCAATTGCCTGCTCGAGAGACTGGGAGTCCAGCGCTCCGAAACCCTCGTCAATAAACATGGTGTCCACCTCCACGCCGCCGGCGCAGCTTTGAATCACATCCGAGAGCCCCAGAGCCATGGCAAGGGACGCCTTGAAGGATTCCCCGCCGGACAGAGATTTCACCGTGCGGATTTTTCCCGTGTAGTTATCCAGAACATCCAGCTCCAAGCCGGATTTGGAGTGCAGGTTAGCCGCGTCTTCCTTGCGCATAAGCTCATACCGGCCATCTGCCATAATAGCCAGCCGCTTGTTGGCTTCAGCGATAATTTGTTTAAAGTAAGCCGCCTGCACATACTGCTCGAAAGCCAGTTTCTGCTTGCCGCTTATATCGCCGTTTGCGGTTTTTGACAGTCTGCTGAAAAGCAGGTATTTTTTTTGCGCCGCGGCCCTTTCTTTTTCGATGCCGGATATGCTTGCTTTGACGCCGCTGTTGTTTTTCAGCCTTGAAGCGATTTCCTGCATCCTGTCGTCACTTGCCATTTTGGCGGCGTTGAGCTGTTCCTGCGCCTCCTTTAATTTATCCGTGTCCAGGGGAGTTCGTTCTTTGGTTTCGCCGGTTAGCCGTTTTATCTCTGTTTTAACAGCCGTTGCCGCCTCTTTGTATTTCTCTGCGGCAGCTTTGATGGCTTCCATTTCGGACGCTTGGAGCAGAGCGTTCCGGTAGCCGGCCTCGCTGACAAAACCGCATTCGGCGAGCTTGCCTTTATACGCGTCATCTGCCGTTTTCAGCGCTGTTAAAGCGGCGGCTATCCGGCTTTCGCTGTCGGCAAGAACAGCCTTGATTTTTTCAAGTTCGTCAACAGCTTGCTTGCAGGCCTCTTCCGCTTTTTGCCGGGCGGCTTTCAGGGCGGCCAGGTTGTCGTTCATTATATTGAGGGCTTCAAGCGCTGTCGCCTTTGAGAGATACGAAAGGCTTGCCTGAAGGGTTTTTATTTCACCCTGTTTCCGGTTTAACTCCGCGGAACAATGGATTTGCTCCGCCGAGGTCAGCTCAAGAGAATCATCCGCTTGTTTAAGCTTCGCGTTGAGTATCTCCAGTTCCTCTAAGCAGGTTTTTCTCCTGTTGGCTTGCGCGATTAAAGCCGCCTGTTCTTTTTCCAGCGCCTCGGTTTGAGCGCCGCATTGATTTAACGTCGTGAGAAGCATTTCTTTTAGCTCCTGCAGAGCCTCCGGGATGGCAACCCCTTTGAGCAGATCGCCGGCTGTTTTTTGCAGATGCGCCCGGGCGGTTTCCATGCTCGCCAGTTTGCTCTTGGCAGCTTCGCTCGCCGCTTGCATTTCCGCCTGTTTGGCGTCGGCCAGGGTCTTCAGGGTATTAACATCTTCCTCTTTCGGCGCGTCCGCTGATGGGACCGCTTTGTTCGGATGCTCTGTGGAGCCGCAGACGGGGCATGGTTTGCCGGCTTCCAGCGTGCCGGCAAGGATACCCGCCTGTTCCCGGTAAAACGCGCTTTGTGCCTTCGTAAAGGATTCGTTTACGGTCAGGTAGGCGTGTTCGGTTGATTTATAGCTGCCCTGCAGATGCTCCTGCTCTTGTTGCATATCCCGGACACTGTCCGCTTCCTTGACAGCGGAATGCAGCGCGTTTGCCTGCTTTCCGGCGTTTTCCAACGCGTTGCGGCAACCGTTAAGTTTGGTCTCGGCATCAGCTAAAGATTTACTCTCCTTTTCAAGCGCCTCTCTGGCTGTTAGTAAGCCGGCTTTATCTGCCTTGAGCGCCGCCGTTTTGGTTTCCAACTCTTTCATGGCCGTTTCCCGGCTGCCGGCTTAGGCAGCGAGAGTCTCCAGGTTATCGTATACCGGCAGGGCAGCAGTCAATTTTTCGATTTCGCCTACCAGCTTTTCACGCTCCGGGTCCTTGGCTGCTTCTGCTTTGAACGCGCTTTGAAGCGCTTGCGCAACGGGTGTTTTTTCCGCGACCGTTTTCCTATATGTCTCAATAGTTCCGGCAAGTTCATCGTATCCGAGTTTTTCCCGCTGGTACACCGCCTCAAGCGGCTTGACGGTCGAGGCGGCCAGTTCCGCGGTTTTCAGGCGTTTTTCGTCCGCTTCTATTTCGCCGGCTTTCTCCAGCAGCTCCTTTTGCCTGATTTGGGCTGCCTCAAGATCCGCAAACGCTTTGTTGATGCGCGCCGCCTCATGAAGCCCTGTTGCCTGCGCGGTTATATCTTTTAGGATTTGGTCCGCCCGCCGCTTTTCTGCTTCGAGCTCCGCCGTGTCTTCTTGAATCAGAAGGTTAAGCAGGGCGGCCGTCTGCTCGATCGTATAAATGCTGCGGTCGGCTTTCATGGCATATAGCTGTTTTTGAGTTTCGCTTTCCCCGTCGCAGGAAATTGAACCGATATACTGCAGGAGGCTCCGGTCTGCTTCGTCGCACTTGTTTTTTAACTCCCGTTCTTTTTCCTTTAATAATATTTGTATTTTTTGATAAATCTCGGTATTGAAAACCTTTCGGAAAATATCGGCTCGCTCGCTGCTGTCCGCAAGCAGCAGTTTCAAAAACTCCCCTTGCGCGATCATGGCTATTTGCTTAAACTGCTTAAAGTCAAGCCCCAGCAAGTCAACAACCCTCGCCGTCACCTGTGTGCTGCCGGAAACCACGATGCCGCCCGGCAAATGCAGCGTGGCGTCCGGCAATTCGGAGGTCGTGCCGGTTCCGCTCTTTTTCGGGCGCTCGTAGCGGGGATTGCGGATTATCCGGTATTTTTGACCCCTGTGCAGAAATTCCAGGTCGACGAAAGTTTTCGTTTCAGGGCCAGCGAAATCGCTGCGCAGGGTATCAACGGTTCTTACCGAACCGCTTGCCTCACCGAAAAGGGCAAACGCAATCGCGTCAAAAACGGTGGTTTTGCCCGCCCCGGTATCGCCTGTGATGAGAAACAAACCGCTGCCGCCGAGTTTTTCGAGCGGGAGTTCTGCCCTGCCGGCATAAGGTCCGAAAGCGCTCACTACCAAAGTCAAAGGCTTCATTTCGCGGCACCTCCCGCCTGTTCTATAATTTCCAATGCTGCCGCCTGCTCCTCTTCGGTCATTTCCGTGTTGTTTTGGTTGCGGTAGAACTCCGTAAACAACTCCAGGGGGCTTTTTTTTGAGACATCGCCCGAAGCCGCCGTCCGGGAGTCGGGGTTCAGTTTGCTGCGGCTGTTTTCAAAATCAATACGCATAATATAGGGGAAAACCTGCCGAAGCCTGCCTATCGCATCAAAGATTTCGCCTTCGTCGGTCAATACGGCGCGGATGTAATCCTGCGAAAAATCCGGTTCCGCCGCCGCGGCTTTCAGCAGTTGCTCTATGGGCCCTTTAATCTCCCGCATATCCCGAAGGGGAACAAGCGGCAGTTGGCTAATCTGAACGCTGCCCTTTTGCGGCAGGTCAACCACGGTGACGGATTTGTTTTGCCTTGCCTCCGAAAAGGAGTATTTCAGCGGGGAACCGGCATACCGCACGGTATCCCTGCCGATGGACTGCGGTCCGTGCAGGTGGCCCAGGGCCACATAATCAAAAGCATCAAAGACACTCGCGTCGATATTATCAAGTCCGCCAATGGCAACGGTTTCGGAATCGGACCGTTCCGGTTGCACCGCGCCGCCAGTTATGAACTGGTGGGCGACGAGAATGTTGCGTTGTGTGGTATCAATGTCCGCGGCGCCGATAACCGCCCTTGCGGCGCCTTCATAGGAGCCGGTATCTTCTTCCGGATAAAACGGAGCGACCATGGCCGGCTTGATAAACGGCAGCAGATGCACATGGACGGGACCGTTGCTGTCGGTGAGGGTTACGCGGGCCATTTTCCCGCTGAACGAGCCGGCAATATGGATGCCGTTTTTTCGAAAGATGCGGCTGCCGAAATTAAGGCGCTCCGGCGAATCGTGGTTGCCGCTGACCATAAACACCGGCAGGCCGCGGTCTGC
>DAITOC010000066.1:0-8629 GCA_036834305.1 Clostridiales bacterium | reverse complement strand
AAAATACTCAGGTAGGTCAGGTACGGCAGGGTCGCTTTCAACACCGCGCTGCGAATGGACGGATAGGTGTAGCCGTTGACATAGATTTCTCTTTTGGCCATGTTTTCCTCCGGAATGAACAAGGCCTGGCCGACGATTAGCTTCGAGGGGTCGCTCAATTGGTTGCCTTCGACGATGTCTTCCATCGGAACATTGTTGTTTTTCGCTATCGTGTAAACGCTGTCACCCGGCTGAACCGTGTGTATTACCATACCGCCACGCTCCGTTTTCCATAATACAGTTTTATTATAGTATATGAAAAACGGTTTACCCGGTTACAGCGAAAAAAAACGCGCAGACCCGGCCCGCGCGGCTCTTTATTAACTTGCGCCGCCGCAATGTTGCGGCGGCGCTGATGTGTGTTAAAGCTTCACATAGTTAAACGGGTCGACCGGCGTGCTGTCGGCGTTGGCAACGCAAGCGCCGCCGCTGACTCTCAAGCGGACCTCGAAGTGAAGGTGGACGCCCGATGAAGTGCCCGTGCTGCCCATGTACCCGACAAGCTGCCCGGCGCTGACGGCCATGCCGGTCTTCAGGGGGGAGGGGGTATTCATATGGGCATAGCGTGTCTGGATGTTTTGGCCGTTGACAACGGAGTTGATATACACCACATTGCCGTAGCCGCTGAACCAGCCCGAATACGCAACCGTTCCGGCGCTCGAGGCGATGATTTTATCCCCGGTGACACCGCGGACCGAGGCGCCGATGTCGATGCCCTTATGCGTCCCGGCCGCGTAGTACTGGTTGATACGCGTGCTCGCGGGCACCGGCCACAGCATGGCCGCCGCGGCGGGGGCCGAGCCGATATACTTCGAGCTGACATAACCCGTCTGCGTGCCGTTGTAAAGAATCCGGTACCAGCCGTTGGCGCTCGAGAGGACGACGACCGTTTTTCCGTTATACAAAACCGCTTTGATCGCGTAAGAGGTGCCCGCGCCCGACCGTACGTTCAGGGCTGTCGCGTTCACCGCCGCCGCATAAGAACCGGATACCGCGGTTATGTATACCGCGCTGACGTATCCGTATTTCTCCGAAGCGTATTCGACCTTCCACCAACCGCCGGAGTTTGAAATCAGGGTTATATAGGAACCCTTCGGCAGTTCGGTAATCTTTGTTCCCGAATAGCTCGCCGCCGTTCTTACGTTAAGGGGGGTGGAGACGGTGCTGACAATGCCCGCTTTGGACGATGAAGTCGCCGCCGCGGCGCTCAGAGTGAAGCTGTTGGCCGCGATGAGAACGGCCAGAACGGCGATAAGCGCCGTAAGCGCGTGGATCTTCCTTTTCATGACTTGTTCTCCTTCCGGTTACTTTTCGGCCTTGTCGGCCGGACTTCAGGGTAACCGAAGGGAGCATGATAAGTCAAATGCAATGTATGCCATGGAAAAATTAATAACAGATTTTTTATGATTTGGTCTTTTTATGTATACGCCGTTTGGCGCCTTTGAGGAGCTCTTGAACAATCACAAAGCCCAACACGCTTTTTACTCTGAAAACCGATTTGTCGAGGAATTTCTGATAGGCCGTCGCGGTGTCCGCCGGAAGATTTTGGCCGAGCGTGCCGTCGTCGAGTATGAACGCCTGCGTCAGGCAAACGCCTCCTTCGCCGGTCAACTGGGCTCTGACATAGCAGGAAATCTTGTCGGAATGCTCGCGAAGGCGAATGGTTTCCCCCTCCGCGATGACTTCTCCGTCCGCGATCCATTGAATTTTGTTGTAGTTTTCGCCCTCAAGAGAAATGCTGTCGGCATCATCGTCCACGGTTATTCTTGTGACTTTGGGGGTATCGCCGTTCGCGGTAAAGTTGTCGCCGAGCTCTCTCTTCGCGTATGTGCTGAGGGCGAAAAAGGCGCCTGTTTCCATGCAGCGGCGCAGTTCCCCGACGGTGTTTTCCCTCATCATATAGATGCCGAACGCGGAATCGATATCGCTGAGAGAATGCGCGTCGCTTTCGCCAAAACCGAAAACATTTCTGCCGTACGGGATGACCGCCCGCAGCAATTCGTCCCAAAGCACGCGGTCCGCGCAGGTGTCAATGTCGATTCTGTTGAAGACTTCCATGCCGACGCATGTTTTGTATTTCTTGAAAATGTCCGCGAAAAACTTCACATGTTCGGGCTTCTTCGCGTTGGCGATGTCCAAATGCGATTCAATCCAGTCGCCCGGATGGTTGATGTGCGAAATCCCGCCGGACGCCTCCACGCGTTTGACGGGCCTTTCATAGTCGTTTTCTCTGCCTTTTTTGCCTTGGCCGACATCGGTGAAATAGCCGTTGACATGCGCTTTCGTTATCAGGGCGTTGTTGATTTCGATGCAGTCTTTCACATCGAGCATTCCCCGGCCGCCCCGGTCGGCGCCTGTCAATATTTCGCGATACCGCTCCTGCGTGAGAAAGCGCGGCTTTTTCAAGATTGATTGAAAACTGAACAGGGTCCTTCTCGGGGGCAGGTTCCAGCCGTGGTTGATCACGCCATGGTCCGTCATGGCAAGAATGTCATAATCCCCGGCGTAATGAGCCTCAATCATGTCGGCGAAGTCGACGCCCGCGTCACTCGCCGTGGAATGGGTATGCAGGTTGCCCTTGTAACTGTTCCAGGCGCTCCAGTCGACCTGCGCGTAGGGGGAAGTGATGGTAAAGTTTCTTTCTGCCGCGCCGGCGCGTTTTTTTTCACCGGCGGGCGGAGCCTTCTTCCTGTCGGCCGCGGCTTTCAATATAAAAAGCCCGCCGACGGCGGCGGCTGAAGCGGCGCCGGCGACGGCTAACGCCTTTTTAAGTTTCTTCATCGAGTAACCACACCTTTCCTATCCGTTATCTTACACCAATACTATGGAATATTTATTCGAATACGGCTTATAGACACGATGTTCGACGCGCATCAATTCGATATAACAGCAAAAACGGCTCCCGGTTGATGGCCGGCGCCGTTTTTGCTGTTTACAGACGATTGGAAAGTGAGTTTGTTAAAATCTTGCTTGCATTCGTAGTATAAGCTGCAATCGATAAAAATTCCGTGACCTCGTCACAGTTCGCTTCCGCGCTGTTCGCGCTTATGGATGCCGTTGCCCGATAACCTCGTCGAGTATTCTCGCCGCGCCGGCGACGAGATCGGCGCAGGGGCGGTCTTGATAATACTCCCGCGTTCTTTTTTCGGGAATATGGGTCTGCGTCTGCTCTTGAAGCTCGAGCAGATCCCGGCATATAATCGAGCCGTGTTCGGCTTTAAACGCCTCCGCCAACTCCTGAATGAGCTTGTAGTGCTCCGCTTTTGTTTCATCGTCATCCGGGGAAGTATAGCCATATTTCAGGCCGGCAACCATAAAGATGCCGCTGACCGCTCCGCACACCTCGCGCAGTTTCCCCATTCCGCCGCCGAAGGAGGAGGACAGCTTCACCGCCGTCTCAAAGTCCAGGCCCGTTTCGTCGCAATAAGCGGCGAAGACCGCCTGCGCGCAGTTATAGCCCCGCTCGAACAGCTCCCGGGCCGCCTGTGAATGACCGGTCATGGCTGTACCTCCGTTTCCATCATTTGTTCCAATATGTCCGTAAACCCGCCAAGCCCGGTCTCCTCAAACGCCTCGATACTCCCCTTGTCACCGGCTGCGGCGAAATCGGGGTTCACGGGCAGGCGCGCCGTCGTTTTTATCCCGGTTTGGCGGGCAACCTCTTCCAGGCGGCTTTCGCCGAAGAGTTCGATTTCCTCACCGCAGCAGGGACATTTCACATAGCTCATATTTTCAACCAAACCCAGAATCGGGATGTTCATGCGTTTGGCCATATTGACCGCTTTTGTCACGATCATCGACACGAGTTCCTGGGGCGTCGTCACGATAACGATGCCGTCGACGGGAATGGACTGAAACACGGTCAGGGGAACATCGCCTGTTCCGGGAGGCATATCGATGAACAAGAAATCGATGTCGCCCCATACGACTTCTTTCCAGAACCGTTTCACCATGCCGGCGATGACGGGCCCGCGCCACACAACCGGGTCGGTCTCGTTTTCCACCAGGAGGTTCAGGGACATCACGCGGATGCCCGCGGCGGTTTCGACGGGGAACAAGCCGAGTTCGCTGCCTTTGGCTTTTTCTCGAAGGCCGAACACTTTCGGGATGGACGGCCCGGTGATGTCCGCGTCGAGGATACCGGTTTGATAGCCCTTTTTCTTCATTGACACCGCTAAAAGGGAGGTCACGAGCGACTTGCCTACGCCGCCCTTTCCGCTGACAATCCCGATGACCTTCTTAATCCGGCTGAGTTCGTGCGGCTTTTCGAGAAAACGCGGTTGTTTTCTGTCCGCGCAGGCTTTGGCGCAGGTTTCGCAGTTCCGGCTGCATTGTTCGCTCATGTTGCCGCTCCTTAATTGCTTCTGCTTTTGCATATGTTATGAATGACTCTATTATAACCTGTTTGCGGCCGGCGGCAATACGAATAGAAAATAATCGTTGGATTGATTATTGCCGGCTTGTGCGGTATACTTGAGCAAGCCACCGCACAAGTCTGCAATACAAGGGGGCGCTTGCTATGATTTTTTATTTCACCGGAACGGGCAATTCCCTTTACGCCGCCAGGACAATCGCCGACTTTCAGAACGAAAAGCTGGTTTCCGTTGCCGCCGAGCTTGATAAAAACCAACCCGCATATATGTATGAGTTGAAAGACGGCGAACTTCTCGGTTTCGTCTACCCAATATACGCCTGGGCGCCGCCGAAAATCGTCCTAGACTTTGTAAAGTCCATCACCTTTACGGGCGGCAAGCCGTTTGTTTTCTCGCTGAACACCTGCGGTGAGGACGAAGGCCGGGCCACAGCCGTTTTCGGGAAGGCCTTGAAAGCCAAAGGCCTCGCTCTCGACTGCGCGTTCAGCCTGAAAATGCCGAGCAACTATGTTATCGGCTCGAACGTTTACCCGAAAGCCGCGCAGGCAAAAATCCTTCGCAAGGCCGACGAGCAGCTGCAAGGCATCAACGGCCTTCTCAAAGAGAGGCAGTCGGGGGTGTTTATCCGGCGACCGGGCAAAATGCCCGCTTTGAAAACCGCGCTGGTCAGTCCCCTCTTCAACCGTTTCGCCACGACGACGAAACCTTTCCGGGCCACGGACGCCTGCACGGCATGCGGCCTGTGCGAAAGGGTCTGCCCGCTTCACAACATTCAAGTCAGCGGCAAACCGGCCTGGGGGAACAACTGCGTTCAGTGTCTCGCCTGCATCAACCGCTGCCCGGCCGCCGCCATTCAGTACGGCAAGGCCACCGAAAAGCGGGGTCGGTATGTCCACCCCGATCTTTAACAACCCTTCGGCAGTTTTAAAAGACAAAACCGTCAGTTTTATTCACGGCTGACGGTTTATTATTATATCTTCCCGCTATTTAACTTGTTCAGCGCGTCCTGAAACCCGAGTTCATAAAACGCCTTCAGGGTTTCGATTTTTTTAGTGGCCGTCGATATTTTCATAGGCCGGCTCGGGGCGATGATGACCGCCTTACCTGCTTTTTCAAGCGCTTTCAGGTATCTGACGGAATCCATATAGACCTCGTGCCTGCTGTCGAGCGCCTCGACGACATGGGGGAATTCCTTCAAAAACAGGGGGTACACCCGCCGAAGCTTTTCCGGCGACTTGACATAATCGGCGGGCTTGGTCAAAATCACCGTCAATCTATCGCAACCGTCCGCCACGGCCTTTTTCACCGGCACGGGGTCGGAGACGCCGCCGTCGAAATACAGCCTGCCTTTAATTTCAACCGGACGGTTGAGCGCGGGAATGGCGCAGGACGCTTTGAGAACCTCGCTGTTGTTCTTTTGGAAATCGGCGAGGCCGAAGTAGTGCGGCCGGCCGGTCTCCGCGTCGGTGGCGACGACCCTTAACGCGCAGTTTGCCGAAAGAAGCGTGTCGTAATCGATGGGGTCGAGCTCGTCGGTCAGCGTTTGATAGATAAAATCCAGCCCGAAATAGGAGCGGGTTCTCACCCAGTTGCCCAAGCTCATATACCGCTTGTCCAGCGAATGAACGGTGAAAAAACGGAGGTTCCGGCCCTTTTGATTCGCCAGAAACGAGGCGATGTTGGCGCTGCCCGCCGAAACGCCGGCGCAGTAGTCAAACCGCAGCCCGTTTTCGAGAAAGCAGTCCAGAACGCCCGCCCCGTAGATGCCGCGCATGCCGCCCCCGACGTCGATTAAACCTGTCATTTCTCCGCTCCGATAATAGGATCTGTCCAATAGAATACCATAATAAGAAACAAATCACAATACAGACCGGAACGCCATAGTCTTAACTTGATTTTCTGCAATATTTAGGATATAATAACATTGAATATTAAATTAGCCTGAAAGGTGATGCGTTATGTATATAAAAAGACACGCGGAAGATTCTGTGCGTAAACTTGCTGAAATGTTCGGGTCGGTTCTTGTCACCGGCCCCCGCCAGGCCGGAAAAACCACAATGCTCAAAAACGTGGCGGTTACAGCCGCCTACGTTACGCTTGATGACCCATTGCTTCTTGCTTCGGCAGTTGAACAAAGCGGAACCTTTTTCAAAGACAATCCGCCGCCCGTGTTCATCGATGAGATACAATACGCACCGAATCTTTTTAAACAAATAAAAATCATCGTTGACCGGGATAAAACAAAAGGCCAGTTTTATATGTCCGGTTCGCAGCAATTCCGCATGATGAAAAATGTCAGCGAGTCCCTGGCCGGGCGCCTGGGGCTGTTGACGCTGCTGGGCTTGTCCATGCGCGAGAAGCAAGGCATCGGCTTTTTGCAACCGTTTTTGCCGACGGACGAGTATTTTTCGGCGCGAAAACACAACGGCAAGGAGCTTGCCTACGATGACGTATGGATGAATATTCATCGCGGAAGCATGCCGGAACTGTATGCCAACGAAGATTTTGACTGGCAAATGTTTTACGGCGCTTATGTTAAAACCTATATCGAGCGGGATGTGCGCGAGCTGACACAAGTCGGCGACGAAGTGAAATTCCTTCGTTTTATGACGGTGGCGGCGAGCTCAACCGGGCAGCTTTTAAATTTAGCGTCTCTGGCTCGGGATGTGGGTATCAGCCAGCCGACCGCCGAGCGCTGGCTATCGATTCTCGTCACGTCCAACATTGTCTACTTACTCCGGCCGTATTCAAACAATATTCCGAAACGAACGGTGAAAACACCGAAACTGTATTTTCTTGACACGGGGCTCGCGGCTTACCTGACCAAGTGGAACACGCCCGATGTGCTGAAAAACGGCGCGATGGCGGGCGCGTTCTTTGAAACCTTTGTTGTCACCGAAATCATTAAAAGCTATTACAACAAAGGGATTCTTGAATTGCCCCTCTATTTTTACCGCGATAAGAACATGAATGAAATTGACCTTCTGATCGAGGATAACGGCACTTTGTACCCGCTGGAGATGAAAAAGCACGCCGACCCGCAGAAAAAGGATATTGCCGCCTTTGAGCAGCTTGACAACATCCCGTTTGTAAAACGCGGGCCGGGCGGCGTGATTTGCCTGTATGATAACCTGGTGACGCTCAAGGACAACGATCACGTAATACCCGTGAAGTATCTGTGAAGGATAACCCGCCGGAATTACGATTCCGTAATCGTGCCCCCGTTGACATGCAGAACCTGGCCGGTGACATAGGCCGAATCCGCCGACGCGAGGTAGACATAGGTCGGCGCGATTTCAAACGGCTGGGCCGCCCTGCCCATGGGCACATCCTGGCCGAACGCTGCCACTTTCTCCTGCGAGAAGCTCGAGGTGATCAGCGGCGTCCAGACCGGGCCGGGGGCGACGGCGTTGACGCGGATGCCCTTCGCCGCCAGCGACAGCGCGAGCGAGCGGGTGAACGACACGATGGCGCCTTTCGTCGCGGAGTAGTCAATGAGCGTCGCGCTGCCTTTGTAGGCGGTGACGGAAGTCGTGTTGATAATCGACGAGCCGGCTTTCAAGTGGGGCAGCGCGGCTTTCGTCATATAGAAGAAGCTTAAAATGTTTGTCGCGAAGGTGTTGCTGAGCTGCTCGGCGGTAATATCCTCGATGCTGTTTTGCGGGTATTGTACGGCGATGTTGTTGACCAGAATATCCGGGCACCCGAACTCCCGCGCGGCCGTGTCGACGACCAGTTTTGACGACGCCTCGGCTTTCAGGTCGCATTTGACGCACACGCACCGCCGGCCGGCGGCTTCGACCATTTTCACCGTTTCGCCCGCGTCCTCCTGCTCGCTGTAAAACGCGATGACGACGTTCGCGCCCTCCTTGGCGAACGCGGCGGCGGCGGCCTGGCCGATGCCGCTGTCCCCGCCCGTAATGACGGCGGTTTTGCCCTCGAGCTTGCCCGAGCCTTTATAGTCCGGGTTGTCGGTCACGGGCTTAGGGTTCATCTGCTGCTGGGAGCCGGGCTGCTCGTTTTGGTGCTGCTCCGGGAAGTCTTTCGGTGTCGAATTGGCCGGCATGGGTTTCAACGCCCTTTCTTTTTTGTTATAGTATGCTCAAAACACCACGCGTTAACCGTTCGCGCCCGCGAGGGGCACGGCGGCCAACACAAAAAAACGGAGGAATGGACGATGGAATGCGCTATCAGAAAGGCCGGCCCTCAAGACGAAG
>DAITOC010000065.1:0-8712 GCA_036834305.1 Clostridiales bacterium | reverse complement strand
GATGAGGCGGCAAAAGCGAAGCTGACGCGAGAATGCGACCGGCTCGAGCACATTTCGGTGCAATCCCCCGAGGCGGCGGTAATCCGCAACTACATAGAAACCTGCCTGTCGCTGCCCTGGAACAAACTGACCGCCGATAAGCTCGATCTCAAGCGGGCCCGCAAGGTGCTCGACAACGACCATTACGGCTTGGTAAAAGTCAAAGACCGAATCGTCGAGATGCTCGCCGTCCGCAAACTCGCGCCCGACATCAAGGGCCAGATTATATGCCTCGTGGGGCCGCCGGGCGTCGGCAAAACCTCGGTAGCCAAATCCATAGCGAGGGCGATGGGGCGCAAATATGTTCGAATATCCCTGGGCGGCATACACGACGAGGCGGAGATAAGAGGCCATAGGAAAACATACATAGGCGCGATGCCCGGCCGCATCATCAACGCGATGCAGCAAGCGGGCACAAGCAATCCGCTCATCCTGCTCGATGAGGTCGATAAGCTCAGCGCGAGCTATAACGGCGATCCGTCTTCCGCGCTGCTCGAAGTCCTTGACGCCGAGCAGAACTTTTCGTTCCGCGACCACTTTGTCGAGCTTCCGTTTGATTTGAGCCGCGTGCTATTTATAACGACTGCGAATGTCGCCGACACGATACCCGGGCCGCTGCTCGACCGGATGGAAACCATTGAACTCGGCAGTTATACCCACGAGGAGAAGCTCAACATCGCCAAAAAGCACCTCGTTCCCAAACAACTCAAACGCCACGGTCTGACGCGTATGAATGTGAAAATAAACGACGACGCGCTTCGCCGGATTATTGACGGCTATACGAGGGAAGCCGGCGTCCGCAAACTTGAGCAGCAGATTTCCTCCGTGATGCGCAAGGCGGCTGTCCGTATCGCCGAGGGTGAGGAGAAACTGGTAATTAAAGCCGGCCAACTCGAAGTGATTCTCGGAGCCGTCAAGTATAAAGACGATATGCCTCCTTCCCTCAACGAACCCGGCGTTGTCAACGGCTTGGCATGGACATCCGTCGGCGGCGAAATGCTCCAGATCGAGGCGGTTGCCGTTGACGGCACCGGCAAGCTTGAACTGACAGGCTCGCTCGGCGAGGTGATGAAGGAATCCGCCAAAGCGGCGCTGAGCTATATCCGCTCCAAGGCCGGCGAATTGGCAATTGATAAAATGTTCTATAAAGAGAAAGATATTCACATCCATGTCCCCGAAGGCGCGGTGCCGAAAGACGGGCCGTCCGCGGGCGTGACCATCGCCACGGCTTTGGCCTCCGCCTTGTCGGGTGTTCCCGCGCGCGGCGACATCGCGATGACCGGTGAGATTACGCTGACCGGCCGGGTGCTGCCGATCGGCGGGCTTAAGGAAAAAACGATGGCGGCCTACCGGGCCGGTATGAAGACCGTGCTGATCCCCTCGAAAAACGAATCCGACCTTGACGAGGTTGATGAAGCCGTCAAAAACACTCTGGTTTTCAGAACCGTCGGCACCATCGACGAGGTTTTCGCTTTCGCGCTGGATATACCGGCGGCCGAAGCCGAGCCGGCGGCTGAAAAGTCCCTTCCGGTCATTGAAAACCTTCCGATTACGCGAACCATCATCGCGCAGTAGCGCCGCGAGCGGAAATCCCGCGCCGCCGCAAAAAGGACAACGCATGAATTTTCACCGTTTTGAGTACGAAGCCTCTTTCGGCACCCTCGATCAGTTGCCGGCTCCCTTGATGCCGGAAATCGCTTTCGCGGGGCGTTCCAATGTCGGCAAATCGTCGCTCATCAACAAGATCCTTAACCGGAAAAACCTGGCGCGAACCAGCTCCGTGCCGGGTAAAACCGTGACCGTCAACTTTTTTACCGACGGCTTCTGCCGGCTCGCCGATTTGCCCGGTTACGGTTACGCCAAGGTGCCAAAAGCGGAAAAACAGCGTTGGGCTGATTTGATGGAAGGCTATTTTCAATCGAAACGAAACATCCGCCTGGTCGTTCAACTCATCGACATGCGCCATCAACCCAGCGCGGAGGACTATACCATGCTTTCTTTTCTCAAAGAGAGCGGCTATGATTTTGTCATCGCCATGACAAAATGCGACAAATTGAAAACAAACGAGCGCTTAAAGCGCATGGCCGGGCTTGAGGAAGAACTCAAAGACTTCGGTTTTGCCCGCCGGATTCCCTTTTCGTCCGAAACGGGCGAAGGGGCGGATGAACTCAGAGCCGTTATCGGCGAAGCGCTGAAAAAACAAGAAACGGAGTAAACGCGGTATGTATGTTTCCGACTGCATCCAAATCAACGAAAAGGGGCACCTGGAAATCGGTGGCTGCGACACGGTGGAACTCGCCGGCGAATTCGGTACCCCCGCGTATATTTACGATGAAAATGAAATCCGTAAGAATTGCCGGGAGTTTTCCGAATCGATCAAAGAGCATTACGGCGGCCGCGGCATGGTGCTGTACGCGAGCAAGGCCTTCTGCTGCAAAGAAATGTGCCGAATCTGCGACTCCGAAGGCTTGGGCCTCGATGTAGTCTCGGGCGGCGAGTTGTACACCGCGCTTTCCGCCGGATTCCCCGCCGAAAAAATCTATTTTCACGGCAACAACAAAACGGCCGACGAGCTCAGGCAAGCCGTCGACAGCCGTGTCGGGCGTATCGTCGTCGACAACATCTTCGAGCTCGAAGCCCTCAACAAAACAGCCGCCGAAGCCGGTCGGGAAGCGGCCGTCCTTTTGCGGATTAAACCCGGTATCGACGCGCATACGCATGATTTTATTAAAACCGGCCAGATTGACTCGAAGTTCGGCTTCGCCCTTGAAACGGGCGAGGCGATGAACGCCGTCAACAAAGCCTTGCTGATGCCCCATATCCGCCTCACCGGCGTTCACTGCCACATCGGTTCTCAGATTTTTGACATCGACCCGTTCGAACTCGCCGCCAGGGTGATGCTCGATTTTATGGCGCAGGTCAAGAATTTCACAGGGCTTGAAATGGAAGAACTCAACTTGGGCGGCGGTTTCGGCATCAAATACAAAAAAACGGACCGCCCCCGCCCGTTCAGCGACTACATGAAAAAGGTGGCCGTCGTTGTCAGGGAATACGCCGCCGCTTTGGGGCTGAAGACGCCGTATATTCTCATCGAGCCGGGAAGGGCTGTCGTCGGCGCGGCAGGCCTGACGCTCTACACCGTCGGCGCGGTCAAGAAGATTCCGGATGTACGCACCTATGTTTCCGTCGACGGCGGCATGGGTGACAATCCTCGCTATGTGCTGTACCAGTCAAGTTACGAGGTCGTTTGCGCCAACCGGGCGGGCGAACCGAGGGAATGCACGGCCACCATCGCCGGCAAATGCTGCGAAAGCGGCGACTTGATTCAGGAGTGGACGCATACCCAGCGCGTCACGCCGGGCGATATCCTCGCCGTTTTATCAACGGGCGCCTATAACTATTCCATGGCGTCAAACTACAACCGCATCGGCCGGCCTCCCGTTATTATGGTTAAGGATGGCAAGCCGAGAGTCGCCGTCAGGCGCGAGACATATGAGGACATTTTGAAAAACGACCTGTGAGCCAACGAAAGAATCGCCGCCGGGCGGTTACACTAAAAAGGATTACGAAATTCCTCACAAACGGAAGAGGGGAACTCATTGAGCAATAAACCCGAAATACGGGAAATCGCGCCGGGTGTCCGGCTTTGCTCCGTTCAAACGGACCGTTTTAAAACCGGGGCGGTTTCTTTTTCCATGGCCCTGCCGCTCGAAGGCGACATGGCCGCGAACGCCGCGCTGCCCTTCATTCTTCACCGGTCATGCCGGCGGTATCCCGAGTTCTCGGCCCTCAACGGCCGCCTTGATGAGCTCTACGGCGCCTCGCTTTCCGCGGGCGTAGCCAAAATCGGCGAATCGCAGGCTCTGACAATCAGCCTTACGGCAATCGACGACCGCTTTTCCCTTGCCGGGGAAAGCGTTGCCCAAAACTGCGCCGATTTGTTGGCTGATTTGTTGTTTGACCCGGATTTACCGGAAAGCGTATTTCATGAAAAGGCCGTTGAAAGAGAAAAACGCCTGCTCATCGAAAAGATGAAAAGCGAACGCAAGGACAAGCGGGTTTACGCGTTGCAGCGCTGTGAAGAGTTGATGTGCGCCGGTGAAAAATACGCGCTGAACAAGTATTCCACCCGGGAGGATATCGAATCCCTGACAGGGGAAAGGCTCTATACAGCCTGGCGCCGCGCGCTCGAAACTTCGCTTATTCAGGCGGTTTCGGTCAGTTCCGGAACTTCCGCGGGCATTGCCGAAACATTCGGAAAGGCGTTTTCCGAAATCCGGCGCAGCCCGGTCCGTCCGGCGACGGCGTTTATAAAAAGCGCGAAAGAAACGAGAAAAGCGGAAGAAAAGCTGCCCGTCAAACAGGGCAAGCTGGTTTTGGGTTTTCGCGCCGGCATGGACAACCCGCTTGACGGCACCGCCGCGGCGCGCGTGATGACGGATATTTACGGCGGCGGCACCTACTCCAAACTGTTTATGAAAGTCCGCGAGGAACTCAGCCTGTGTTATTATTGCTCGGCGCGGCTCAACAATCATAAGGGCTTGCTGATGGTTCAAAGCGGCATTGAAAGCGAGAAAGCCGCCGAGGCCGAGGCCGAAATACTCAGGCAGCTCGACGCGGTTAAAAAGGGCGACATTCTCGCCAATGAGTTTGACGCCTCACTCATGTCGATTTGCGACCACCGGTTGAGCATTGAGGATTCGCCGGCGGAGCTCAATTCGTGGTACACCGCGCAAATATTCAGAGAAGACATTATGACGCCGATGGAAGACGCCGCGGACATACGGGCGGTAACGCTCGACGAAGTGGTTTCCCGTGCCGAAAAAGTGACCCTCGACACGGTCTATCTGCTGTCCGGGAACGGGGAGGCGCATGAGGATGAGGATTGAGCAAATTCAAAACAGCCTGCTTGGCGAAAGTTATACGGAAATCGACCACAGCTCGGGCCTGAAAATTTTTGTGATGCCGAAAGCCGGCTACTCGTCCGCCTACGCGGTTTTCGCGGCGAAATACGGCTCCATCGACACCAAAATACCCGCTGCGGACGGCGCGTTTCGAGAAATACCGGAGGGAACCGCGCATTTTCTCGAGCACAAGCTGTTCGAAAGCGAGGAGCTCGGCGCCTTTGAACGCTTCGCGAAAACGGGCGCGAGCGCCAACGCGTACACAAGCTTTGACCGCACCGGCTACCTGTTTTCCTGCACGGACAATTTCAGAAAATCTTTGGAGATTCTGCTCGACTTTGTGCAAAAGCCGTATTTCACCGAAGCGACGGTCGCCAAAGAGCAGGGTATCATCGGGCAGGAAATCCGTATGTACAAAGATGTGCCGGACTGGCAAGTGCTGTTCAACCTTCTGCGGTCGCTGTATACCGCGCACCCTGTCCGAATCGACATCGCCGGCACGCAGGAGTCCATCGCGCGGATAACGGCACAAACACTTTATGACTGCTATAAGAATTTTTACAATCCGAGCAATATGGTCTTGGCTGTCGCGGGCAACGCGAATGTGGAGGATGTCCTCGAAGCGGCCGACAAACTGCTTCAGCCCGGCGACGGTGTGAAAGCGAGCCGGGAATTCGTGAAAGAACCGCCAGAACCCGCCCGGAACTATTATGAGGAAAAGCTGCCGGTGAACACCCCGCAGTTTATGCTCGGCTTTAAAGAGGATATTCAAACTCCCGAACGCACGACTATCGAGCGGCTTTGCGCGAACATTCTGCTTGAAATCATCGCGGGCAAATCGTCGCCGCTGTATAAGAGGCTTTTGGAAGCCGGGCTCATCAACGCAGGCTTCTCGTTCGAATATTTTGAAGGGTTCGGGTATTCCTGCCCTATATTCGCCGGCGAATCAAAGGACCCGGTGAAAGCGGCCGAAGAAATCAAAAACGAAATCCGCGGTATAAAAGCGAACGGCATCGACGCCGCCGCTTTCGCGCGCGCCAAGCGCAAGCTTTACGGTCGCTTGGTTATGATGTATAATGATGTCGACGAACTCGCCAACGAACTCGCTTCGGCGTATTTTGCCGGCAACGGGCTTTTTGACGATATCGAGTTGTGTAAAGCCCTGACACTTGACAGCGTGATCGCGAGGCTTGCCGCTTTATTTGAGGAACGGTACTCGTCGCTGTCGGTTATCAAACCGCTTTAAGCGCGCAGCGCGGCTGCCGCGCCCATAATATTGACTGACGGGAGGCAAAACCAATGACCGACACTATGACCGTAGTGTACTTCAAAGGCATCACACGGGGGTTCAGCGTGCCCTCCGTGCTGACGGATTTTTCCCTGTTCGGCATCCCTCTGCATGTGCAATGGTACGGCGTTATTATCGCGTTCGGTTTTCTGCTCGCCGTTTTGTTCGGCGGCCGCATAGCGTACAAATGGAAAATAAACCTCGACAAAATGCTTGATGTTCTGATATACGGAACCATTTTCGGCATATTGGGCGCGAGGCTGTATTATGTCATTTTCCAGTGGGAGAACTACGCGGGGAACATCGCGAGCATATTCAAAATTTGGGAAGGCGGCCTTGCGATTTACGGCGGGCTCATCGGCGGCCTGCTGGCGGCCTATGTCACCTGCAAGGTGCGCAAACTCAATTTCCGCAACCTGCTCGACATGAGCGCGATGAGTTTTCTCATCGGCCAGGGTATCGGCCGCTGGGGGAACTTCACCAACCAGGAGGCGTTCGGCACGAACACCAACCTGCCCTGGGGAATGTGGAGCGAAAAAACCGCCGAATACATCAACTCGAACCAGGCCGAGTTTCTCAAAAGAGGCATCACCGTCGAAGCGGGCACCTACTTAAACAAAGCGTACGTTCATCCCACTTTCCTTTACGAATCGCTTTGGTGCCTGCTGGGGTTTGCCGTATTGTACATTATTTGCCGCAAGTTCCGCCGATTCAGCGGTCAAATCATGCTTTGCTACGGGGTATGGTACGGAGCCGGTCGGGCTGTTTTTGAAGGCTTACGCACCGACAGCCTGTATCTCGGCAACACCGGTTTGAGGGCATCCCAGATTCTGTCGGCCGCGCTGGCCTTGGCCTGCTTGGCGGCTCTAATCATCCTTATGAGAAAATATAAAAAACACCCCCAACCCATTGAGGGAGTCGATTTCTTCCCCGAAGAAGAGGTCAAAGCCGACAAAAAAGCCGGGAAAAGCGCCCCGGCGGCGGCTGATGTGATCGCGCCGGCCGGAGAAGCCGAAAGCGGTACGGACCCTGTTGGCAGCGCCGAAGAGGCGGAGAACGATGAAACCGGAAGTTCCCCGCCTGACGGAGAAGAGAACGGCGAAGAGAACGACGAAGCGGACAATGCCGAGGACGATCAAGAGGACGACGATGAGGTGGACGAATGAGCGCGGCCTTAAACGGGAAAAAAATCTCCCTTGCCGTTCTTGAGAACCTGAAACTCGAAACCGCCGCGTTAAAGGCTCAAGGCGTCGAAGCCGGCTTAGCGGTGATCATTGTCGGCGACGACCCCGCTTCGAGGGTATATGTCGACAACAAGAAAAAAGACTGCGCGCTCGTCGGTATCCGCTCGTTTGAATACGCTCTTCCGGGTGACACGACGCAAGAGGAATTAATTAACCTCGTCAAAGACCTCAACGCCCGTGAAGACATTCACGGCATTATCTGCCAACTGCCCATACCGAAACACCTCGACGAAAAAGCCGTGTTGAACACGATTGACCCGTCAAAGGATGTTGACGCGTTCCATCCGGTCAATGTCGGCCATATTATGCTCGGTGACTGCCTCCTGTTGCCGTGCACGCCCGCGGGCATTATGGAAATGCTCAAAACCGAAGGCGTGGCGATCGAAGGAAAACATTGCGTCGTCATCGGCCGCAGCAACATCGTCGGCAAGCCGATGGCGATGCTGATGCTCAAAGAAAACGCGACCGTGACGCTTTGCCACTCAAAAACAATCAACCTGCCGCAAATCACAAGGCAGGCCGACATATTGGTCGCCGCCGTGGGCAGGGCGAAATTCGTTACCGCGGATATGGTCAAAGAGGGCGCCGTCGTCATCGACGTCGGCATGAACCGCGACGATAACGGCAAACTGTGCGGCGATGTCGACTATGAGGCGGTTTCTCCCAAGGCGTCACTGATAACGCCCGTGCCCGGCGGCGTGGGGCCCATGACCAGGGCGATGCTGCTGAAAAACACCGTCACGGCGGCAAGGCGGCAAAACAACATCTTTAACTAAAGGACTAAATTGTATGGATAAGAAACTGTATCGAAGCCGAAACAGCAAAATGCTCGCGGGAGTCTGCGGAGGGCTTGCGGACTATCTGAACATGGACCCGACGGTTGTCCGTGTGTTGTACGCCCTGCTGTCCTTTTTCTCAGCGGCGTTTCCCGGCATCATCGTCTATATCATCCTTGCGCTGATTATCCCCGAAGAACCCGGTATGTAAATCTATAACCGGCAAGTGTTAATAACAATTGCAGGGCGGAGGGCTTGCTCCCGCCGTGTAGGGCGCAGTTTTAATGCCGCGCCGCGTAGGTAACGACCCCCGTGTCGTTCTTGTTGCTGTGTGTATATCGAAAATTGTAGGGAACGCATTGCATGCGTTCCGTGCGCGCGACAGAACCGGTTGCATGAATAAAAAACATTTGACACAAGGCTGCCGCAATGGTATAATACTGCTCGCCGCGTATTTCGGG
>DAITOC010000064.1:0-8752 GCA_036834305.1 Clostridiales bacterium | reverse complement strand
ATCAAGGCGGTTATCACAGAGTACCTTGATGAAAAAATGGGCGGGATGAATGAGAAGCCAAAGCGGTTCGAATACCTTTTTAAACGGTTGGCCGTCGTCCTCGACGAGGTCGCGGAAAGGCTCGCCGCGGAATTTCAGCGCAGTGAGTTTATCCCCGTCGCGTTTGAGCTGTCCATAGGCGACAACAAAGACATTCCCTGTTATGAAATCGACCTGGAAAACGGCTCGAAGATGCGCATCCGCGGCGCCGTCGACCGGGTGGACACTTACGAAACGGACGGAAAAACCTACTTGAGGGTTGTCGATTACAAATCGTCCGGCAAAGCGTTTCGGCTTTCGGATGTCCTCGGCGGCATCAATATGCAAATGCTGATCTATCTTTTCGCCATCTGGCAAAACGGAGGCCAACGGTTCGGTGAGATTTTACCGGCTGGGGTGCTATATGTCCCCGCCAACGCGCCGACGGCAAGCCTTGACCGCAACGCGACGCCGGAGGCGATTCAGAAGGAAAAAATAAAGAGGAGCCGTATGAACGGTATCCTCTTGGGCGAAAGCGATTCGATTTTAGGTATGGAAAAGGGCGGCGAGGGGATTTTTATTCCGGTGTCCGTCAGCAATGGAGTGTGCCGGGGCGATGTGATTTCACTTGAGCAAATGAAAAAGCTCAAAGCCTGTGTCGATAACATCTTGAAAGAAACCGGCCGGGCCTTGCTCAACGGAGAGATCGCCGCCTGCCCTGTGAACCAATCGGGCAAAACCGTCTGCGGTTACTGCGATTACGGCATGGTGTGCGGCTTTGAAAGCGGGATGGAGACAAGAAGAATAATTGATCTCAAACACGGTGAGGCGCTTGAGGCGCTTGATGGAAAGGGGGCGGACGGCAGTGAAAACGCAATGGACTCCTGAACAGCTCGACGCGATAACCGCCACGCGGGGAACCCTGCTTGTGTCCGCCGCCGCGGGTTCGGGCAAAACGGCCGTGCTTGTTGAACGGGTCATCCGCCGGCTGGCCGACAAGGCAAATCCGTGCGCCGCCGACAGCCTGCTGATTGTGACATTCACCAAAGCGGCCGCGGCGCAGATGCGTGAGCGTGTCAACGAGGCTCTCGCTGGGCTTGTCGCGGCGAATCCGTCGGACAAGTGGCTCGCGAAACAGCAAATGCTGCTGCCCTACGCGCGCATCTGCACCATAGACAGTTTTTGCAACGAACTTGTCCGTGAAAATTTCCACCGTCTTGACCTGAATCCCGATTATCGGATACTGGATGAAAGCGAAATCGGTATTTTAAAGGAAGAGGCCGCCTCCCGCGTGATGGAAACGCTGTATGGGGAAAACGCGCCCGCGACCGTCGAACTCGTCGAATTGCTCATACAGGGCAACGACGACGGGCTTTTGAAGGATTCCATCGTCCGGCTGTACAATTATTCCCAAGCGTTCCCGTTCCCCGCCGCGTGGCTTCGAAAACTCGCGGAACCGTTTGAAAAAACCGAACCGCTCAAAACGAGCGTGTGGGGAAGATTGCTGCTCGACAACATTATCGAAGGCTTGGAAAGCTGCCTGGCAGCGAACCGTTTCGCGGCCGGCTGCCTGAACGACGACCCGGAAATCGCTTTCGCGTATGGGGACGCTTTCACGGCGGATACCGGTATTTACATATCACTGATTGAAACGGTGAAGACCGCCGGATGGGACACCGTCCGCGGCGCGTTGGCAAACCCCGGCTTTGGCCAAATCGGCAGAGCGCCCCGCGGGTGTGTCAGCCCCGTCAAAGACTACGCCCAGAATATACGCGGAAGGTTGAAAAAAAATGTGAGTAAACTCGCCGCTCTCTTCGCCGCGAGTGAAGAGGAACATCCCGGGGATATGGCGTACCTGAGCCCGATTGTCGGCAAGCTTATCGAAGCCGTCACGATGTTTCACGGTGAATTCTCACAGCTCAAAAGCGAAGCCAACGGCGTCGACTTCAGCGACATCGCGCACAAGGCGCTCGAACTGCTCGTCGTTCCCGACGGCGAAGGCCGCGTGAAAAAAACGCCTCTGGCCGTCGAGTTTTCGGAAAGGTATACCGAAATTCTTGTCGACGAGTATCAGGATATTAACGAAGCGCAGGATATGCTTTTCTGGGCGCTGTCAAAGAACGAAAGCAATTTGTTTATGGTCGGGGATGTCAAGCAAAGCATCTACCGTTTTCGCCAGGCGATGCCCGAGATATTCCTGAAACGCCGCAGCAGCCTGCCGGAATACACGGACGGCAATTATCCCGCCCTTATTACCCTTGGCAGCAACTTCCGCAGCCGCCGGGGCGTTACGGGCGCCGCCAATTTTATTTTCAGCCAGCTTATGAGCGTTAAGACGGGCGAGCTCAACTACGACGAAAAAGAAAAACTGGTTCCCGCGGCCGCCTATTCGGAAAAAGAGGAGCCCGACGCGGAGCTTCATATCCTGCGCCTGGGTGAAAACGAGGACGAGGAGAAAACCGCCGCCGAAGCGAAGTACATCGCCGGCTTAATCAACGGGTTGATAGCGTCCGGTTTCACCGTCAAGGGAAAAAACGGGGACCGCCCCGCCGATTTCAGGGACTTTTGTGTGTTAATGCGCTCGCCGCGCAACCGCTCGTCCGTGTTTACGGAAGAGTTTGCCAAACAGAATATCCCCGCGTATTCCGACCTTTCCGGCGGCTTTTTTGAAGCGAAGGAAGTCGGCTTTATGCTCTCTCTTCTGCGTGTCCTCGACAACCCGCTTCAGGATGTGCCGATGCTGACCGTCCTGCTTTCGCCCGTGTTTGGCTTCACTCCCGACGAATTGGCCGATTTGCGGGTCAGGGAAGAAAGCGCGTCTCTTTACGAATGCCTTTTGTCGGCCGCGAAGCGCGGCGATCAAAAGTGCGGGGCGTTTCTCGAAAAAATGCTCGAGCTTCGCAGCCTCGCTTCCACGCTGTCGGCGGGAACGCTCGTCGGCAGACTGCTCGAGGAAACCGGCTACCTCGCCATTGCCGGCGCGTTGAGCGACGGCCGGCAAAGGCGGCTGAATCTGCACCGGCTTCTCGATTACGCCAATCAATACGAGGCGGCCGGCCATATCGGCCTTACCGGTTTTATTCGCTTTATTGACAAACTTGACCGCAACAGCGGCGATCTTTCGCCGGCTGTCGAACTTTCCGAAGCCGCGAATGTCGTGCGCATTATGAGCGTTCACAAGAGCAAAGGGCTGGAGTTCCCCGTCTGCATTCTGGCAAATTGTTCCGCCGCGTTTAATGACCAATCGCAAACCGGCAACATTGTCATCAGCCAGCGCGCCGGAATCGGTCTCCGCCGCCGTGATATCGCGACATTCCGCCGGTTTGACACGGTCAGCCATAAAGCGGCTTCGCTAGCGGTCAGGCAGGACGAACGCTCGGAGGAACTTCGGGTGCTTTATGTGGCGTTGACAAGGGCAAAAGAAAAACTCATAATGGTAATCAGCTCGAAGGACCCCGCCAAAAAGCTTTCCGTTCTCGCGGGGAACATCCTCGGCGACGCGCCCGTCCCGCCGTTTGTTGTCCGCTCTCTCAACAGTTTCGCCGACTGGCTCTTGACGGCCGCGCTGCGCCATCCGGATGCCTCGCCGCTGCGAAACCTTGCCGGCGCGGAAAGCCTGCCGGTGCTTCCGGCCGATTTTCGTTTAAAAATCGAGATCGGCTCGTCTTCCGGCGAGCCGGCGCAAGACGAGGCCGGAGAAACAAGCGCTCTCCCCGACCCCGATCTCACTGCGCTCATCGAAGAGCGGCTTTCCTATACTTACCCTTATGAGGGTCTTACCGGCGTGGTGGCGAAGCAGGCCGCGTCCGCCTTGGGCGAGCGGGGAATCAACCGGGAGTATTTCGCCTCCTCGAGGCCCGCGTTTATGAACGCGGGCGGCCTGACACCCGCCGAAAAAGGCATCGCTTTGCACAAGTTTATGCAGTTCACCGATTATGAGAAAGCCCGCTCGAATGCCGCCGGCGAACGCAACCGGCTTATGAGGGAAGGTTTTCTCAGCGAGCAGGAGGCCTATGCGGTGGATCTGCGCAAAATAAAGGCGTTTTTTGAAAGCAGCCTGGCCACCCGTATCTTTGGAGCCGACGCGGTTATGAGGGAAAAGAAGTTCGCCGTCCGCGTCCCGGCCCGTGAGTTGTATCCCGAACTGCCGGAATACGCGGAACACGAGGCCGTCGTCGTTCAGGGTATCGCGGACTGCGTGTTCGTCGAGAACGGCGAAATCGTCATCGTGGATTTTAAAACCGACACAGGCGTATCCCTCGAACAACTCGCCGCGCGCTACGCGCCGCAGCTCGGCGTTTACAAACGGGCGTTGTCGGAATGCCTGGGCCTGCCTGTCAGAGAGACTCTGGTTTATTCCTTTGAAGCGCAAGCGGCTGTGGCCGTATAACGGCTCTATAATTAATAAATAGAAAATAAAAAAAACTTGCTTTTTCTGCGGCGTTGTGTTAGAATTTCATCCGCATACTATTTACCCGTCCAAAAAGAGGTGACAGAAGTGAAGGAAGGAATCCACCCCAAATACGAAAAGGCGTCAATCCGCTGCGCGTGCGGCGAGGTTATCGAAACGGCGTCCACGAGACAGAATATGCATGTTGACATTTGCTCCAAATGCCATCCGTTTTTTACCGGCAAGCAAAAACTTGTCGACACCGGCGGCCGGGTTGACCGGTTTAAAAAGCGCTACAACATCCAGTCAAAAGACGGTGAATAAAAAACGGACGGCTCCCAAAAAGCCGTCCGATTTTTTTGGGGATTGGCCTAAGAGGTGGGGATGTTGGATTACAAAACGGTAGCCCGCGGCGGCAGCGATGAATTCACTGTCAAACGCTCTCGCTTCATCGGTTACGCCGGGCCCGTAAAGTCAAACGCGGAGGCGTCCGCGTTTATCGGTGAGATAAAAACCGCGCATTGGGACGCCACACACAATGTCTATGCCTATGTTCTTAGAGACGGCCAAACAAGGCGGTATTCCGACGACGGCGAGCCGCAGGGAACCGCGGGTATTCCCGCGCTCGATGTGCTGTTGAAAGAAGGCTTGTCGGATTGCGCCGTCGTTGTCACGCGTTATTTCGGCGGCGTAATGCTCGGCGCGGGCGGCCTTGTCCGGGCGTATTCCCGCGCGTCGAAAATTGCCGTGGAAGCCGCCGGTATTGTTACGGTCAAGCGCTGCGTCCGCCTGGTCATCCGCTGTGACTACGGCTTTTACGGCCGTCTGCCGGCGGCAGCCGCGGAAAGCGGGGGCGTCATTGAGGCGACGGATTTCAAAGAAGATGTAACGATTACGATGCATCTCCCCGTCGAGGCGCTTGCCCGTTTTGAAGCGAGGGTCACCGATTTGAGCCTTGGCCGCGTAAAATGCGAAAAGAAAAACGAGTTTTATGCCGAAACCATAAACAATTCATAAAAATTCATATAAATTTAAAAATATAAACAAGGAAATTGACAATTTACAGCGTATATACTTATAGAAGCGTTTTTGGAGGCAGTGAAGTTGGACAAGACCATCAGGGAAAACACCTGGCTTGCGGAAAAGCAGACTCTGTCGCCGCGCGCCTCATTTTCTGAAAAAAGCCGCGGCAGGCTGCTGCCCGAAGGGGAGTGCCCGGTCAGGACCGCCTATCAGCGCGATAGGGACAGAATTCTGCATTCAAACTCCTTCCGCCGCCTGAAGCATAAAACACAGGTGTTTCTTTCACCCGAGGGCGACCATTACCGGACGCGCCTGACGCATACGCTCGAGGTTTCGCAAATCGCCAGAACCATCGCGCGGGCGCTCAGGCTCAACGAGGATTTGGCCGAAGCGGTCGCTTTGGGCCACGATTTGGGCCACACCCCCTTCGGCCATGCCGGTGAAAAAGCGCTCGACGAAGTGTTCCCCGGCGGCTTCCGGCATTATAACCACAGCATTCGGGTTGTCGAGGTGCTTGAAAAAGACGGCAGGGGGCTCAACCTGACCTTTGAGGTGAAAGACGGCATCCGCTGCCACACGGGCGGCGAGCCGGCCGACACTCTCGAAGGCCGGATTGTCCGTTTAGCCGACCGAATCGCCTACATAAACCACGATATCGACGACGCGATCAACGCGGGCGTCCTCACCGAAGAGGATATTCCCTATACGATCCGGGAAAGGCTGGGATTCAGCAAGTCCGGCCGAATCAACACGCTCGTCGTTTCGGCCATCGAAAACAGCGCGGACGATATCCGGCTCGACGCCGGCGTGGGGCAGGCGTTCGGGGAACTGCACGACTTTATGTTTGACAGGGTTTACACCAACCCGGTCTGCAAGGGTGAAGAGGTCAAAGCCATCGCGATGGTGAAATGGCTGTATGAATACTATGTCGGGCACCCCGCGTCCCTGCCACCGGGTAATATGGAAGCGGCCGGTGACGAGGGGCCGCCGAGGGCGTCGTGTGACTACATCGCGGGGATGACGGACCGGTACGCGGTCAAGGTTTTTGAAGAACTGTTCGTTCCGAAATCCTGGATTGTGCTGTAAAACAACGGTTTAGGCGGTGACGAGTTGGCAATCAGCGATGCCTTTCTGCAGGAACTTCGCTCCAGGGTGGATATTGAATCACTCATATCCCCCTATGTCAATTTGCGCCGCAGAGGCAGGCTGTATACGGGATTGTGCCCGTTTCACAACGAAAAAACTCCTTCGTTCACCGTTTACCCCGACAGCCAGTCGTTTTACTGTTTCGGCTGCGGCGCCGGCGGCGAAATCATTACCTTCATCCGGCGCATTGAAAACCTCGATTTTGTCGAGGCGGTAAAGGTGCTTGCCGAGCGGGCCGGGTTGCCGATGCCCGAGGACGGCTATGACGACAGCCTCATGAAAAAACGCCGCGCGATGCTTGAGGCCAACCGCGAGGCGGCCCGGTTTTTTCATGAAACACTCTGCGGCGGCAAAGGGCAAAAGGCTCTCCGATACCTGACGAACCGCGGCCTTTCCCGTGAACTGATCACGCGTTTCGGCCTCGGTTTCGCTCCGGATTCCTGGGACGCCCTGCTTGGGCACATGAAACAAAAAGGGTTTTCCGCCCCGGAACTTTACCAGGCCAATCTGGTCGCCGCGAGCAAACGAACCGAAAAGGTTCATTACTACGACAGCTTCCGCAACCGTATCATGTTCCCCATCATTGATTTGCGGGGCAATGTTATCGCCTTTGGCGGCCGGGTGCTCGATGACTCGAAGCCAAAGTACGTCAACACTTCCGACACACTGGTTTACAAAAAAAGCCAGGGCGTTTACGCGTTGAATCTGGCGAAAAACGGCAACGGCGGCAAGCTTATACTCGCCGAAGGCTATATGGATGTCATCGCGCTTCACCAAGCGGGCTTTACCAACGCGGTGGCCTGTCTGGGAACCGCCCTGACAAAAGAACAGGCCAAACTCTTGTCGCGTTACGCCGAAGAGGTGATTCTCGCTTATGATTCGGATGAGGCGGGAAGTGAGGCGACGAGGAAAGCGCTGTCCGTCTTTAACACGACCGGGTTGAAAATCCGTGTCCTTCGCCTGGAAGGCGGCAAAGATCCCGATGAGATTATTCGGGTAAAAGGGCGGGAATACTTCCAAAGGCTGATAGACGGCGCCGCCAACGACATTGAGTACAGACTCCTGGCGGAACGAAAAAAATACGACACGGCAACAGCCGACGGCAAGCTCAACTTCCTCAAATCCGCCGTGCCGGTGCTGGCGACCCTGCCGGGGCCGATCGAACGGGATGTCTACGCGGCCCGCCTGGCCGAGGAGTTCGGTGTGGCCAAAGATGCGATTGTTATTCAGGTCGATGAAGCGGTGAAGAAAAGGGAAAAAAACAGGGAGCGCCAAAAAACCGGCCGGCTGCAGAAAACCGCCATGACTTTCGGTTTTAAAACAACCTCCTCCGCCCCGGCTAACATTCGGGCGGTCAAAGCCGAAGAGCTGTTGATTTCGGCGCTCTTGCGCAACCCGGATTTTTATTCGAAACTGTCACGCGCGCCGGACCCCGATGACTTCGTGACCGACTTTAACAAAAGGGTTTACACCGCGATAAGCGAAAGGCTCAAGAGTGGCAAACCGGCGGACCTGACGGTGTTGTCTTCGGAATTCACCGTGGAGGAAATGGAGAAGATTGCCGGGCTTTCGGCTGCCGCGGGGGCGCTGAGCAATACCGTCGCCGAGTGCGACGATTGTATAAATGTGCTCAAAGAGGAAAAAAATAAAAGAAAAACCCCCAATCCCTCCGAAATCAGCGACGAGGATTTCCTCAAATTATTTAATAAGAAAAATACATAATCGCCGCGAACCGGCCGTATGCCGTGCCGCCGCGATTTGGATGTGAAGGAGAGTATATGGAAGGAATGGAGAAAAAGTCTGCCGTCAAATTGCTATTGGAAAAAGGCAGGCTCAACGGCAGGCTGACCACGCAGGAAATCGACGCCGTCATTGTGGAGATGGATTACGATGTCGAGGAACTTGATAAGCTGTATGATATCATTGAAAGCCAAAGCATAGAGATTATCGATGACTTCGGCGACGCCGCTCTGGAGAGTCTGTCTCTTGATTTGGAAATCCCGAAAACGCCGGATATGACGGGCATTGAGAAAAACGCGGCCATGGATGACCCCGTCAAGGTTTACCTCAAGGAAATCGGCAGGGTACCCCTTCTGACACCCGAGGAGGAGATTGAACTCGCGATTCGGATAACGCAAGACGATATGCGGGCCAAACAAAGGCTCGCCGAGGCGA
>DAITOC010000063.1:0-8780 GCA_036834305.1 Clostridiales bacterium | reverse complement strand
CCAGAACCCTCGTATCAGCCCCGCCACAGGCTTCGAACATGACAAAGCCGTTCTCGTCTACGCGGGTGACAATCAGGCCGATTTGGTCAATGTGAGCTTCCAGCATAATATGAGCGCCCGGCCCCGCAAGTCCTCCCCGGACGTTGCCGAGCGCGTCGAGGGTTGCCGGCATATACCGCGAGAGTTTTTCCAGCGCCGCGTGTGACGCTGCGTGTTCATCCCCCGCGGTTCCCGGCTTTTTCGCCAGCTCAAAAATAAGATCGCGCAGTTCTTTATACATGTTAAACAGTCCCTTCTTGTGCGGAAAGATTGATTTGCGCGCTTTAAAAGGTTATAATGAGTCAATAAATTGAAATCAGAGGTTAACGATTATGAAATCCGATAAAAGCAAGAAATCGAAAAAAGGCCGGATTGTCGTTTTGGCATTGCTTCTGGCGTTAGCGGTGCCTTTGGCCGGTTTGGGTTTGTTTTTTAACCATTACTTTAATAAAATGGTCACCGAGGAAACCACCCTCTTGGTCAACCCGGCCATTGAAGACATCACCCTGCCGGAAGAATACACGGACTCCGACGCGGACATTGAAGAAAACATCAAAGATAACCGGCTCTGGTACAACGACGACATCATCAACATTCTGCTTTGCGGCGTCGATTACGGCAGTGAAAAAAAACATTACCCCCGTTCGGACTCCATGATTATTTTGTCGCTTAACCGTATTAACAAGGCCATCAACCTGGTTTCCCTTTCAAGGGCGGCTTATGTCGCCATACCCGGGCACAAAAACAGCCGGCTCAATCACGCGTACGAGTATGGCGGCCCGAATCTGCTGATACAAACCATTGAGCAAAACTACAAAATCCGAATCGACAATTACATAACCGTTGACTTCGACAGTTTTTCAAAAATCGTCGACACCATCGGCGGCGTCGATATCTATATGACAAACGCGGAGCTCAATTATTTGAAAGGCCTTTTCAGAGCGCAGGGCATCGACATTTCCAAGGGAGCAGGCACCTACCATCTCAACGGCGAACTGGCTCTGGGGTACGCGAGAACACGGAAAATCGACGCCGACCGAAACCGCACGCAGAGGCAGAGGAATGTGCTTGTCCAAATCATCAAAAAAGCCAGGAACATGTCCATATCCAAAGGATTGGAACTCGCCGATGTGTTTCTGCCGATGGTCAGCACGGACTTGACAAGAACGCAAATCGTCAAGCACGCCGCGAGAGGCATCAATTACGCGCGCTGGCCGGTGTACCAGAATATTATCCCCATGAATGAACATCTCGCGAGTTTCCCTATGATAAAAGTCAACGAACAGGAAGTCATTCTAATGGATTGGGATGTGGCCAAGACTGACCTTCACGGCCTTCTTTACCCCGGGCTTGAACCGCAAGAACCGCTTGAATAACTATGAAACAACTTGAACACCGCCGGCTTCCCTGACGGAAAGCACGCGGCAGGAGTCCGAACCGAACACCGTATTCATACAGGCCTTGTATTCCTCAAGCAACGAGAGGGGCACAAAGGCCTGGATTGTTCCCGCGAAACCGCCGCCGTGAACCCGGAAAGCGCCTTGGCCGCGAAGGAGTTCATCGCTCAGGCACAGCGCGAGGGAAACGGGCTGGCTTTGCGGATTAGCGCAAGTATACACATTTTGATTATACATAAACGAAGACCGGCCGCTGAGGTTTGCCGCGGTTAAAAACCCCTCAAAGTTCCCCTTTTTCAGTTCCCGCGCCTGGGCGGCTACCCTCTCGTTCTCCCTATAGAAATGAAACGCGCGCAGAACCGCCCTGTCGCCTGTTTTGCCGCGCAAGCCGGGAATATGGCGCACGAACACATCCGGGTCAACATCGCGAAGCACTTTTTCGCCGAGTTCGGCTGCCACGGCTTCCATCTCGCCTCTCACCGCGGCGTATTCTTCCGTCAGGCCAGAATGACTGCCGCCCGTGTCGACGATGCACAACGCGTAGCCGCACGAGGCAAAGTCGAACCGGATTTTTTCAATTTGAGGCTCGGACGGGTTTTGAAAGTCGATATACACGAACCCGCCCACCGAACTCGCGGTTTGATCCATCAACCCGCAGGGCTTTCCGAAATACGAATTCTCCGCAAACTGGGCGATCTGCGCGATTTCAACCGCGCCGACTTTGCCGTCGTTGTAAAGATGGTTCAGTATGGTGGCCAAAAGCACTTCAAAAGCCGCGGAGGATGAAAGCCCGGAACCGACGATGACATCCGAAGCCGTGGCTGCGTTGAAGCCCCCGATCCGGTAGCCTCTTTGTTTGAAACCGGCGCAGACACCGCGGACAAGCGCCTTGTGTTTCCCGGTTTCTTCCGGTTTACTATCGAGTTCATCGATGTCTACCGTATCCATCGCGAAGCCTTCGGATTCGACGCGGACGATGTTTTCGCCGTTGGGCGCCGCCGCCGCCGCGGCGTCGAGGTTGATGCTCGCCGCCAACACCCTGCCGTGGTTGTGGTCGGTGTGGTTGCCGCTTAGTTCGGTGCGCCCCGGGGCGCTGAATAACCGGACATCGCCGTCGTCCCCGTAAAGGCGGGCGTAAAAACGCAGGACACGCGCCAGCCTTTTTCTCTGCCTTTGGATTTCTTCACCTTGCGCGTACACCCGGGCAAGCTCGTCCGAAAAGCCGCCGTTCAACAAACCGGTCTCCAGTTCCGATAAAACCGACATTTTTCTCTTCCTTTCCAAGCTTATCTGATGTTGCCTTTTCGGCTCTTTGGCCGGGGCAAACGGATATTTTTCTCAACGAACCCCCAAATCAGGTTCAACGATAAAAGCGATAAACCCGAAATGGTCGATATGACGACAATCGGCGTCAGGAACGAGGGCGACAACGGGTCGTAGACATGGCGGCCGATGAATGTGTAGGAGACCAGTTTCGGGGCGTAGCCGGCGACCGAGAGCAGGAGAAACCGGCCGAAATCAAACCGCATGTTGCCGTATATCTGGCTGACGGCGTTGACGGGAAAATTCGGCACGAGCCGAAACGCGAACAGCAGCCATGGGTTGCCGGTGCCTTCCCTTTCGAGCAGGTCCCGAATCGTTTCATTTTTCTTAATCAGCTTGTTGGCGTTGCCGCCGCCGAATTTCAAACCGAAGCCGTACCGGAGGCCGAACACGAACATCAGGCCGAGCACATTGAGAGGCAGGGCAACATAGACCGGGAAAACGGCGCCGGTCAAAAGGCAGATGGCCGAAGTGGACATAAGCGGCAAAACGCTTTTCAGGCAATACACGGCGAGTATCGCCGCTAAAAACAGCTCCCGCCGCTTAATGGAAGCGACGGCGTTTTCAAACTCCAGGAGTTCTGCCTGTATTCTCTCATACCAAACGGTTATCTCCTCTACCCGAAGAGCCGCCATCAGCACCGTGCATGCCGCGGCAAGCATCAGCAGCGCGAGCCCGGCGATTTTAACCGCGTTTATCCAACTGTTTTTTCTCAAGGCGGCACCTTTCATGGCGGCACTGTCGGCCGCAGCGATAGTAATAGTATACTATTTTCCCGTTTCGGTCAACCGGAACAAACGGGGCAAGTATAAATTCATTGCATACACACCGTATTTATATGATATACTTATTTACGCAATCACAGGCCATGGTGTAATTGGCATGTTTTTATGGGATCGGGAGGATGGCTTTGGCAGGCAAACGAGCGGTTGTATTCAGCGGCGGCGGGGCAAAGGGCGGTTACCAAATCGGCGTTTGGAAGGCTCTGCGCGAAATCGGTTTCGTTCCGGATATCGTAACGGGGACATCCGTCGGGGCGATGAACGGCGCGTTAATGGCCGCCGGAAAATATGAGGAAGCGTGTGAAATCTGGGAAAACATGAGTATGGACAGCGTGTTTTCCCTTTTTGCCGACGCGTCGGAAACCGGCAGTTTAACCCGTGAGGAGTGTTTTTCAAGATTATCCAAAGAGATCTTAAGAGGCGGCGCCGACTGCGAGCCGCTGCGCATAAAAGTAAAGTCCCTGATGGACGAGGACCTGCTGCGCGGCTCGGATATCGAATTCGGCCTTGTGACGACGAAATTTCCCAACATAAGGCCGGTGAAGCTCTTCATCAGCGACATCCCGTACGGCGAGGTAGCCGACTATATTTTAGCCAGCTCGGCGTGTTTTCCTTTTATAAAATCTGTAAAAATCCGGGACAAGACCTTTATCGACGGCGGTTATTCCGACAATATGCCGCTTCAAATGGCGATTGACCGGGGAGCGGATGATATTGTCACCGTGAATATCGGAAAAATGGCGCTTCAAAAATACAGGGACAACGGCGCGCTTATCCGGTATATCCAGAACAGACGGCCTTTTAACGACGGACAAAAGGGCGCCCTGATGCTGTTTGACAAAGAGCTGTCTTTGCAAAACATTCGCCAAGGCTACCTCGACACCCTGAAAGAGTTCAACCTGCTCGACGGTTATGTTTATGCGTTTGAAAAGTACGAACGCTATCGCATCGGCGCTTTCGATGTGATATGCTCGGGCAAGTTTGACATGGTTTACAGTTCCATGCCCAACGCGGGCAGGATAGAAAAACTCGGGCGTCAAAGCATCATCAATTATTTCAAAAAATACGAAGACCGGCCGTTCGAATTCAACGCGAATGTCTTATACTGCGCAGAAACGGCCGCGGAGCTTCTGGACTTAAGCACACTCGACATTTACACATTGCAGGGAATGAGCGCTCTCTTGGTGAAGGAATCCGCCGCCCTGCTCGCCGAGGACACGGCCGGAAAAATCGCGGAGCTGACCAGGCTGCTTGACAAGGGTTTGAGCATCGACTTGCTGAAAACCGTGATCGGCGCCAGGGACAAACGGCTTCTGACCGGATTCTGCCTTCAGCTTCTGTTGGAAGACAAACTCGGCTTTGCCGGCAAGAGCAGGCTGTGGGCTGTTTCGGCAATGATGCCCGAGGTTTTTTGCGGCGCTCTGTTCTGCTGCGCGGCGATTCTGCAGCAGTCCCCTGCCGAAAAGAAAACAAATACGAAAGAGGCGTATCCCGGTGAAAACAGTCATCCTTGACGCGTACACCACGAACCCCGGCGACCTTTCCTGGAGCTGGCTGAAGGAATTCGGCGAATACGAGGCGTATGATTTCACCAAGCCGGAGGAAATACTCGAAAGGGCCGCCGGCTGTGAAATCGTTTTGACCAATAAGACGGTTTTGACCGCGGACATTCTTTCGCAACTGAAAGGCCTGCGATACATAGGCCTGTTGAGCACCGGCTTTAACGCCGTCGATATTGATTTCGCGGCCGGTCTCGGCATTCCGGTGACAAACATCCCCTCCTACAGCACCGCCGCCGTGGCGCAGATGACCTTCGCGCTGATACTCGAGTTGTGCAACCAGACCGGCCTTCACAGCAAGGCGGTTCACGATGGGGAATGGAGCGCCGGCAGAGACTTTTGTTTTTGGAAAACGCCCCTGACCGAGCTTTTTGAGAAAACCATTGGGATTGTCGGGTTCGGAAGGATCGGCCGAAAAGTCGCCGGTATAGCACTCGCGCACGATATGCGCGTATTGGTCTGTACGCCCGAAAAGACCGGCGCCGGGCAAAGCGGTGATTACAGACAAACCGGGCTCGATGAACTGCTTGAGAAAGCGGATATCGTGACCATGCACTGCCCCCTGACCCCCGAAACGGAGAAAATGGCCAACGCCGCTTTCTTTGAGAAGATGAAAGATTCCGCCTTTTTCATCAACACCTCGCGCGGAGGCGTCGTCGACGAGCCCGCTCTTGCGAACGCGCTCAACACCGGCATCATCGCGGGCGCCGGCGTCGACGTGCTTTCGACCGAACCGCCGAAGCCGGACAACCCTTTGCTTCATTGTAAAAACTGTTTTATAACCCCGCATATCGCCTGGGCCGGTTTCGAAACAAGGCGGCGGCTCATCGGCATTTGCCGCGACAACATCAAAGCATTTTTGGAGGGAAAAAGCTTAAATGTCGTCAACAATATCAACGGTTCAACCGCGCCGGGGATGAAATCCGTTTGACAGCCCGGCCCCGAAAGCGTATAATACGCCTTGTCCGCCGCATACTACCGGCGGGAGGCGAAACGATGAAAAGCCGGAAAAAGCAGGAAGAAATCCTTTCGAAAAAAAAGCTTAACCAGTTTATAACACAACCCATCAGCCAGCCGGACGGCAGGCAGGAAAAAACCGGCGTGGCCATGCCCGATGACGCCAATGTCGACCGCAACAAGGGCTGGGTGGACGAAAACGGAAAATCTTAGAAAAACAAACGCCGTCTGACACGGCGTTTGTTTAAATAAAATCAGGGGTGTATTCATGAACATACTGACCGTATTGCCCATCGCGGCCGGCCTGGCCATGGACGCCTTCGCCGTAACCGTTTGCCGCGGGATGGCGGTCAAGAGGCTCCGTTTTCTTTACGCGGCCAAATTGGCTCTCAGCTTTGCTTTGTTTCAGGCGGCCATGCCCGTCATCGGCTGGTTCGCGGGAAAAGGCTTCAGCGATAAATTCGAGAAGATCGACCGTTTTATCGCGTTCGGACTTCTTTGCGCCATTGGTATAAAAATGATTTATGAAGCGGTCAAGGACATGAAGAACACCCGCTGCACAACGGTCAGCAAAGACGAAATCGGTTTTCGGATGCTGATGGCGCTGTCGGTGGCGACGAGCATCGACGCGTTGGCCGTCGGGGTCACCTTCGCCTGCTCGGGGGTTGACACCGCGGCGCTTTTATTCCGCAACGCAGCGATCATCGGGGCGGTGACTTTCGCGTTTTGTCTGGCGGGCGCTTACATCGGCCGCAAATTCGGCGATTTGATCAAGGACAAGGCGGAAATTGCCGGCGGCTGCATTCTCGTGTTAATCGGCGTGAAAATCGCGGTTTTCGGGTAACCGGTTACAGAACAATGTCCAGGATTTGCCCGATGGAACCGACGACGGGCAAGCCGCTTTCTTTTAAAATCTCGGCGCTTTGATGGCCGGCGCTCAGCAGCACGCAATCCGCGCCAATATGCTTCGCCGTTTCAGCATCGTGAAGCAGGTCGCCGATGACCAGCGTCTTCGCGGGTTCGACGGCATGCGCCGCGATGTAACCGGCCGCCCTTTCCACTTTGCTGCCCGCGTAGAAATCGGACGAGCCGAGAACGGCGTCAAAATAACCGGCGACACCGAAGCGGCCGATAAGCCGGTTAAGCTGTGTTTCCTCACAAGAGGAGACGACAATCTGCGAAGCGCCTTCAGCCCGGAACCTGTCGAGCGCTTCCAAAGCGCCTTTCATCAGCGAACCGCGTTCCAGGTGCTTTTCGTAACCGCGGTTGTACTCTTTGAGCAGTTCGGCGTAATCGACGGCGTTAAGGTCGAAAAGCCTCTCGTAAAACCGCCGTATCGGCGTGCCGATGTAATCGTAGTATTGCCGCAGCGTAATCGGCTCTCTTTTGCGGCGTTCGAGCATATCGTTAACGGACGCGAGAGCAGGCCCGACATCGTCGAGCAGCGTGCCGTTCCAATCCCAAATCACAAGCGAGTATTTCATAGTCTGATCTCCCCCGCCAGCGCTCTCTTTTTGACCGGCGTGTAGACAAGCCTTCCGCCGATTCTTTCGGACTTCATCAAGCTGACTTCGGTCACGGGTGACACAAGCGGGCTAACCTTGAGCGCGTTCCAATCAAACCCGTGTTGAAAAGCCACTTCCCTCGCGAGGGTCAAATGCGGCTTAAAGGGGCGTTCCTCGAGGCGGAAACCTTCGCTTGACAGCGCCCGGTGAACCTGCTCATACAGCGCGGTTAAGCCTTCGCTCCGCTCGACGCCCAGCCAGCAGACCCGCCCGCCGCCGAAACAGCCCGGACCGGTGGTTTTCAGCGTAAAAGCCTCGCATTCGACGGTTTCGAGCGCCCGTATGGCTCCCGCCGCGTTTCGCGTTTCCCCAATGAACTCGACGGTCAGGTGCAGATTATCTGTTAAGGTGAAATTGCCTTTCACCGCGTTGACGCGCAGGGTTTCCGTCACCCCGGCAAGACCCTTTTTCATTTCGTCGTTAAAGTTTATCGCGACAAACAGGCGCAAAAGATCACTTCCTTTTTTACCTCCCTTGTTAAAGGGAGGGGGACCGCTTGCGGTGGTGGGATTCTTTTTTGCAATCCCCCTCCGGCTACGCCGGTTTCCCCCTTTAACAAGGGGGATATATACGGAGAAAGCCTTAGCTTACCTTGCTAAAGCGCTAACCTTATCCTTACCAAGGAGAGGCAAGATAGTCTTGGCTCCCCTATGTTAGGGGAGCTGTCACCGAAGGTGACTGAGAGGTAGCCGCCAACGACCTCTCCGGCGATGTAATCGCTTATAAACACCTTAAGGGAGAACCCCATGAAAACCAGCTACGACCTGATTTATGACGTGGTTATGCGTATTCCCCGGGGAAAGGTCGCTACCTATGGCCTGGTGGCGAACCTCGCGGGCAACCGGCGCTGGGCGCGCGTGGTCGGCTACGCCCTGCATGTCAACCCGAAGCCCGGCGTCATCCCCTGCCACCGGGTGGTCAACCGCTTTGGCGGCCTCGCCCGCGCTTTCGCTTTCGGCGGTGTAAATATGCAAAGAACGCTTTTGGAAGAGGAAGGTGTGGCGTTCCGGCCCGACGGGACGGTCGACCTCGAAAAGCACCTCTGGACCGGGGATTAAACTAAAGCCCCGCAGCCCAAAATTGCGGACTGTCGGAGCCGAAAGTGGTGATCCATCGGAGATTCGAACTCCGGACACCTTGATTAAAAGTCAAGTGCTC
>DAITOC010000062.1:0-8801 GCA_036834305.1 Clostridiales bacterium | reverse complement strand
GCCATGAAAATCGAGGAAGCGCGGATAAGAACGGGCATGAAGGCCGGCGTCATTCACCAAAACCGTTTCAACGCCTGTATGAAACCAATGAAAGAGGCCATCGACAGCGGCCGGCTCGGCGATATTTTCCACGGCACGTTCGCGGTGAAATGGTACCGCAAGCAAGAGTACTATGACAACGGCGGCTGGCGCGGCACATGGAACATGGACGGCGGCGGTTCGCTGATGAACCAGGCGATACATACCGTCGACCTGATGCAATGGCTTATGGGCGACGTCGAAAGCGTCACCTCGACCATGGGCATCGTCAGCCACAAGATCGAAACAGAGGACGTGACCGCCTCCCTGGTCAAATTCAAAAACGGGGCGTCGGCTACCTTCGTCAGTTCCACGAGCATGTATCCGGGCCTGAGTACGGATATTCAGGTGTACGGTACAAAGGGCTCCATCGAGGTCGACGGGGACCAACTCAAACTGTGGCGCGTTGAAGGTGAGGACGAAGACGAGGGCAAGGCCATGATTGACCTTTACGGCGCCGGCAACGGCAACGCGACGGCGCTCGACCCGACGCTCGTCGTCGGCCACGCGACGCAGGTGCACGACATCATCGACGCGGTGCTGTATGACCGCGACCCGCTCATCGTCCCCATGGACGCGATCAAGTCCGTCCAAATCGCCAACGCGATTTACAAATCCGCCCGGACGGGCAAAACGGTGCGTTTGGGTTGAACGGCGCGGGCCGATGAACAAAAAACCATCCCCGGAGCCAAAAAAGCTTCGGGGTATTGTTTATGCGGGCAAGCAAAAGCCAAAACTGTAAAATACCATAAGAAACACGGCAAATCCACGCGAGAATTGTAAAATACGCCTATAACATTTTTTGACGAAATCTGCTATAATAAGCAAATAAGATGATTCTTTCCCGCAAGAGGTGATACCATGCGCGCGACACACCGAACTGTCCGGCCCAACAAACGCGACGAACGCTACGAGTTGTGCGACCTGCCGGATTGCGTATATTTGATGGAGAACGGCAAGTGTGAAAAAACCACGGTCGCTTCCTGCGCCGGGAAGAACTGCCGGTTTCTGGTGACAAGCAAAGAAATTCAGACATCCAAAAAACGATGGCGCGACCGCCTCTCCGGAATGGACGAGTCCGCGCAGCTGTCCATCGCCAAGAAGTATTACGGCGGCTCCATGCCTTGGAAGGCCGACGAAAATAAGGAACTGCGCACGGGAACAGATTAATACCAAACGATAACCCCGCGAAAAAAATTCAAACACGCGCCCTGTCTTACCGGCAAGGCGCGTGTTTTTTTGTTTTCTTCCTTATGCGGGGTACTGCCGGATAATAATCGCCTTGACGCTGCCGCCCCAGCCCTTCGTGGGGTCGGGGGCTTCATTATACCCGATAAAGCGGCTTTCTTAATGAATCCTTTTCCCAAATCTTCCGTATATGGTTGCATTTTGAAACAAAATATGAGATATTCATATAAACACTATCGAAACGCGGTAATACTACTAATCAATCACACCATAGTGAACGCGGGAGGAAAACAATGAAAAAGCTTATTAAAAACAATGTCTATTGGGTCGGCAAAGTCGACTGGGAGCTCGAGCTCTTTCACGGCGCGGACTACACCGTCAACCACGGTTCAAGCCAGAATTCCTATTTGATTCTGGAAGGCAAAACCGCGCTTATCGACACCGTATGGATGCCGCACGCGAAAGAGTTCGTCGACAATCTGGAAAAAGAAGTGGGCCTTCACAACATCGATTTTATTGTCGCCAACCACGGGGAAATCGACCACAGCGGCGCCCTGCCCGCCCTGCTCGAAAGAATCCCCGACACGCCGGTGTACTGCACGGCCAACGCCGTCAAAAGCCTGACGGGCCAATACCACCACCCCGAGTGGAATTTCCAAGTCGTCAAAACCGGTGACTCCGTCGAGCTCGGCAACGGGAAGAAACTCGTGTTTGTGGAGATGACCATGCTGCACTGGCCGGACTCCATGGCGGCCTATATGACCGGCGACAACATTCTGTTTTCCAACGATGCGTTCGGCCAGCACCTCGCCGTCGAGGAACTGTTTAACGATAAAGCGGATCAATGCCTGCTGTGGGAGGAAGCGATTAAGTATTACGCCAACATCCTCAATCCGTTCTCACCGCTCGTCAAGAAGAAAATCGACGAAATCCTGTCGCTCGGCCTGCCGATTGACATCATCGCGACGAGCCACGGCGCCATTTGGCGGGACAACCCGGCGCAGATTGTTGAAAAATACTATGAGTGGTCGCAGGCTTACCGGGAAAACCAAATCACCGTCGCCTACGACACCATGTGGGACGGAACAAAGAAACTGGCCCACGCCATCGCGGCGGAAATTTCGGCCCTGTCGCCTGAAACAAAGGTGAAGGTTTTCAACATCTCCTCTGTCAACAAAAACGACATCATGACCGAGGTCTTTAAGTCCAAAGCCATCGCCGTCGGCTCCCCCACCGTCGGCAACAGCATTTTATCCTCCGTCGGCGGGTGGATTGATTTCCTGAAAGAACTGAAGTTTAAGAACAAGAAAGCCGCCGTTTTCGGCTGCTATGGCTGGAGTGGCGAATCCGTAAAGATTCTGCGCGAAAGGCTGGCCGGCGCGGGTTTTGAGGTCGCCGAGCCGGAAATCAAATGCCAATGGAACCCTCGCGAGGAGGACTTCGCGAAGGCGGCCGGCATTGCCAAAGCTCTTTGCGATTAACCTTGACATCGGCCGGCGGCGGGAATAAAATATAAATGTGTACCAAATTATGGGAGGGGTAGAATGAGAATTTATGAGAATAAAAAAATCGTACTGTTCGACGGAACCGGCCTGGACGGCTGGTTCAAATGCGGCGGCGGCGAGGCGGACTGGACCGTCGACGGGGACACGATGACGGTCAACCACGGCAATATCGTCACAAAAGAGACGTTCGGCGACGCGCTGTTGCACGTCGAGTTCCGCGAGCCGGATATGCCCGATGAAAAAGGCCAAGGCAAGGGCAACAGCGGCGTGTATGTCCACGGTTGCTACGAAATCCAGGTGCTCGATTCTTACGGCGTCAAAAACCCCGGCAAGGGCGACTGTGCGGCGATTTACGATATGTACCCGCCGCTGGTCAACGCCTGCAAACCCGCCCTCGAATGGCAGACCTACGACATCCTCATCCGCGCCCCGCGGTTCGGCCTGACAGGGAAGGTCAAGGAGGACGGCCGCATTTCCGTTTTCCACAACGGCTTGCCGGTGCATAACAACGCCGTCCTGCCCCGCGTGACCCCCGGCGGCCTCAGCGACAAGGTCGTCGCCGAGGGCCCGTTGATGCTCCAGGACCACGGCAACCCGGTGAGTTACCGCAACATATGGGTCATCAAGCTGTAATAACCCGTCACATGGCACAAAACCGCCCGCCCGCTTAATGGTTTAAAGGAGGAAACCGCTATGAAATACGCGAGCGAAGCTTTGATGCGCGAACATGAAAGTGTTCTTGTTGGGCTCGAGATCCTTGAAGAATTTGTTAAAACAATGAAGAATACCGGCAGCGCGGACCGTGACGACGCAGACGGAATCATCCGTTACATTCAGTTGTTTGCCGACAAATGCCATCACGGCAAAGAAGAGGGGCTTTTATTTCCCGCTATGGAAAGGGCCGGCATTCCGAACGAAGGCGGCCCCATCGGCCAAATGCTTCGCGAACACGCCGAAGGCAGGCAGTGCATCGCCGAAATGGTCGCTTCAACAGCCGGCGGCGTTGTAGACACGGGCAGGTTCGCGTCAGCCGCGGAGAGTTACATTTCGTTGATACGCGCTCACACCGAGAAGGAGAATACAGTGCTGTTTCCCTTGGGTGACTCAAAGATTCCCGAATGGAAGAACCAGCGGCTGCTTGAACGCTTCGCGGAGTTTGAGGCGCAAGTAATCGGAGAGGGCATCCACGAGGAAATGAATAAGCTTTTCAACAGTATCAGGGCGAGATACATGAAATAGCGGCGTTTTCAAAAAAAAACCGGTTCCGCGATTGTGAAATCAATGGCGGAACCGTTTTTTACTTTTCATATCGCCCCGTGGAATGTCCGCGAGACGACCTCCGCCTGCTGCTCTTTGGAAAGTTTGTTGAAATTGACGGCGTAGCCGGAAACGCGAACGGTCAGGTTCGGGTATTTTTCGGGATGGTCCATCGCGTCGACGAGCGTTTCGCGGTCAAGCACATTAACATTCAAGTGGTGGGCGTTTTGGGCGAAATACCCGTCGAGCAGCGAAACTAAATTGGCGTACCGCTTTTCCTCCCCCCGGCCGAGAGCGGCCGGCACGACGGTGAAGGTGTTCGAGATGCCGTCGCGGCAGCAGCCGTAAGGGAGCTTCGCGACGGAGTTCAGCGACGCGAGAGCACCGTTCTTTTCGCGGTTGTGCATCGGGTTCGCGCCGGGCGCGAACGGTTCGCCGGCCTTGCGGCCGTCGGGCGTCGCGCCGGTCTTTTTACCGTAGACGACGTTCGAGGTGATGGTCAGGACGGAGAGCGTGTGCTCGGCGCCCCGGTAGGTCGGGTTCTTTTTCAGCTCCTCAAAAAACAGCCGCGTCTGTTCGGCCGCGATGGCATCCGCCCGGTCGTCGTCGTTGCCGTATTGCGGGAAGTCCCCCGTCGTTTCAAAGCCGGTGATGAGACCTTCCTCATTGCGCAGGGGCCGCACCGCCGCGTATTGTATCGCGGACAGTGAATCCGCCAAAACGGACAACCCCGCGATTCCGAACGCCATGAAGCGGCGGACATCGGTGTCGTGCAGGGCCATTTGCGTCTTTTCATAGGCGTATTTGTCATGCATATAGTGAATCATGTTCAGCGCGTTGACATAGGTTTTCGCCAGCCACGCCCGGTAAAAATCGAGCGTTTCGGTGACTTTGCCGTAATCAAGAACATCCCCCTCATATGGCGGCCTCGCCGGCCCGAGTTGAACGCCCGTTTTTTCGTCCCGCCCGCCGTTAAGGCTCAGCAGCAGCAGTTTCGGGAGGTTCACGCGCGCGCCGAAAAACTGCATGTCCTTGCCAACACGCATGGCCGACACGCAGCAGGCGATGGCGTAGTCGTCGCCGTAAATCCCGCGCATCAAATCGTCGTTTTCGTATTGGATGGCGTCTGTCTCGCAGCTGACTTTCGCGGCAAACCGCTTGAAGCCCGCCGGCAGGGATTTCGACCAGAGAATCGTTAAATTCGGCTCGGCGGAGGGGCCGAGGTTATACAGCGTATGAAGCATGCGGTAAGTGGTTTTGGTCACGAGCGTGCGCCCGTCCTCCCCCGTGCCGCCGAGCGCCTCCGTAATCCACATCGGGTCGCCTGCGAACAGCTTGTTGTATTCCGGCGTGCGCAGATGGCGGGCCATGCGAAGTTTGATGACGAAGTCGTCCATCATTTCCTGGGCGGCTTCTTCCGTCAGGATGCCGCGGCGGATGTCCCGCTCGAAATAGATATCCAAAAAGGTTGACACGCGGCCGAGGGACATCGCCGCCCCGTTTTGCTCTTTAATCGCCCCGAGGTAGCCGAAATACAGCCACTGCACGGCTTCTTTCGCGTTCCCGGCCGGCCCCGAAATGTCAAAGCCGTAAAGGGCCGCCATCTCCTTGAGTTTGCCCAAGAAGTTGATTTGCTGGTAAAGCTCCTCCAACAAGCGGATATTGTCCTGCAGCATGACCGCCTCGCCGGCGCGGCGCTTATCCTCTTTCTTTTTTTCAATGAGGAAATCAACACCGTAAAGGGCGACGCGGCGGTAGTCGCCGATGATGCGGCCGCGCCCGTAGGCGTCGGGCAGGCCGGTGATAATGCCGCAGTGCCTCGCCTGCTTGATTTCGTCGGTGTAGACGCGGAACACCCCGTCGTTGTGCGCCGTACGGTACAGAAACTCGTCCTCGATTTTTTGCGAGAGGGTATAGCCGTAAGCCTTGCACGCTTTTCGGGTCATGTTGATGCCGCCGAAGGGGTTGACGCCGCGGCGCAAGGGCCGGTCCGTTTGCAGGCCGACGATGATTTCGTTGTCTTTATCGAGGTAACCGGCGTTGTAATTGGTCAGGGACGACACCGTGTTTGTGTCGATGTCGAGCACGCCGCCGAACCGTTTCTCGAGCTCGAGAAGGCTTTCGAGCTTGCTCCTCATCGCTTGCGTCCGACCGGTCGGGCCTCTCAAAAAAGACTCGTCCCCCTCGTAGGGTTCATAGTTTAATTGGATGAAGTCCCGGACATTGATGTCCTCACACCATGGCCCTTCCTGAAAACCGTTCCACTGTTCTTTCAAATTTACACCCTCCCCCACCCGTTCGGGAATAAAAAAGGGCAGCATTTCTTTTATGCTGCCCAGACGGTCGGCTCGTGTCAGCCGCGGCTTCACTGTGGTGCTCCACAATTACCCGTCAGAAACCGCGGCCCTTTTTTTCTTTATTTTATCATCTTTGGCCTGTCCTGTCAACGCCGGGCGAACCGCCACCGAACAGCTTTCGAATAATCTCTTCCACCTTCCGCTCGATGACGTCCGTGTCCGCGTCGACAATGACGCCGGCGTACTTTTCGTACAGGGGAACCCTCTCGGCATACACATCCCGAATTGTCCGGCCGGGTTTCATCACGACACCGCGGGTCATGATGTTGTCAAGGCGCTTCTCAATGTTTTCGCAGCTCGATTTCAGGTAAACAATGCTGCCGATTGTCTGCAGATACGCCATCGCCCGCTCGCCGTAAACTACGCTGCCGCCCGTGGCAATGACGGTTTTTTTAACGTCCACCGACAAAACCGTTTGCTCCTCGATTTGAATAAAGCCTTCGATGCCGTCACTGTCGATAATCTCCTGGAGCGTTCGGCCCGTTTCCTCCTGAATCAGGATGTCGATGTCCAAAAAACCGTAGCCGATGGTTTTGGCGAGGATAACGCCCGCCGTGCTCTTGCCCGACGCGGGCATGCCGATTAAAACAATGTTGTTCATCCCGTTCTCCTTTTTTTGCAACCGGCAGTCTCGGCCGTCCGGCTGCTCCATTATACCATGAGGACGCTGTTTGCTGTCAGATTTTGACAACGATTTCAATATAGTCAATTTGAACGGTCAGAATCCCGGTGTTTTCGCACGATGCGGCAATCACACCGGACAAATCGCTTTCGGTATCGGTGACGATTAAAATCTTGCTGTTCACAAATTCCCCCGTTTTCGTTTCCTGCTGCCATTGTACCACACAATAATTCTCATGACAATTTGAGAAACGGGCAGCGACTCTATGGAATGTCAACGACACCGGCTTGCACCGCCTGTGTTTTGTCCCCGACGACCCGAAAAGCAGACAAACATGGATTGTCAACTGGCGCACCCACTACGGGGGGAACGGCTCAATTGCCCAGGCGAGGCGAATGCCGGTTCGTCTATGAACAATTCATAAATCCATATCGCTTTACGATTTCGAAAGACCGTTATAATCCGGCGGAGTCGTTTCACAAATAATGGCAGCGGTTTGCTGTATTTCCAAAAAGCGGAGAGCCCGGTTTTGTGAATGAAACTCTCAAAACCGGACCCTCCGCCTTTATTCAAACTGTTCGCTTATTTTACAAGATCTTTCTTCTTTCTTGTTACATAGACCGCTGCCGCCGCAAGAGTCAGCACCGTGAACACTGCCGCGCCGTTGAAAGCCGAACCGGTGGATGGAACATCGGGCTGCTTGGTTGTGCTCGGTTCTTCCGGGCGGTGAGTTGTGGTTTCGCCCGGAACGGCGGTCCATTTCGCTTTATACGAAGCGTTTGTTGTGGCGGGGGATAGCGCCGGTTCCCAGCCCGCAAAGACATAGCCTTCTTTCGCGACGACGGGAGGTGCCGGCATAACGCCATGCGCCACTTCTATCGTCTTTCCGCCCGTTCCGCCATTGGCGTCAAATGTGATTTGCCATGTCACCACCGGAACCGTCTTTTCCCATTGGGCGGTATATGTCGCGTCCGCGGCCGCAGGCACTACCGACGGCTCCCAACCCGTGAAGACATAGCCCTCTTTGATAACAACGGGAGGAACCGGCATTGCGCCGTCCTCTACGTCTATGGTTTCGCCGCCCGTTCCGCCGGCGGCGTCAAACGTGATTTGCCATGTCACGGCCGGAGCCGTCTCTTGCCATTGGGCGGTATACGTCGCGTCCTCGGTCGCGGGCACTACCGACGGCTCCCAGCCCGCGAAGTCGTAACCTTCTTTCATAACCGGTGGAGGCATCGGCATTGCGCCGTCCGCCACTTCGATCGTTTCGCCGCCCGTTCCGCCGGCGGCGTCAAACGTGATTTGCCATGTCACTCCCGGAACCGCCTCTTGCCATTGGGCGGTATATGTCGCGTCCGCGGTCGCGGGTACCAACAACGGCTCCCAACCGATGAAGTCGAAGCCTTCTTTCTCGACAGTGGGCGGCACCGGCGTTTCGCCGTCCTCTACGTCTATGGTTTTGCCGCCCGTTCCGCCGTCGGCATCAAACGTGATTTGCCATGTCACGGCCGGAGCCGTCTCTTGCCATTGGGCGGTATACGTCGCGTCACCGGTCGCGGGCACTACCGACGGCTGCCAGCCCGCGAAGTCGTAACCTTCTTTCATAACCGGTGGAGGCACCGGCATCGCACCGTCCTCTACGTCTATGGTTTCGCCGCCCGTTCCGCCGGCGGCGTCAAACGTAATTTGCCAAGTCTTTGGCACAACCGCTTTCCATTGAGCGGTATATGTCGCGTCCGCGGTCGCGGGTACCAACAACGGCTCCCAACCGATGAAGTCGAAGCCTTCTTTCTC
>DAITOC010000061.1:0-8808 GCA_036834305.1 Clostridiales bacterium | reverse complement strand
ATCCAGGCGTTTGATAATATCCTGCTGAATGGCGGGGGACAGGTCGAGGAAGTTGACGAACGTGCCGTGAATCCTCATGATATAAACGCCGCTCGGCGCGTACTTTTTCGGGTCGGCCAATACTTTCCGAAGCGTTTCGGGCGTCGTCACATTAACATACAGGTAGAAGGGGCAAAGCGCTTCGTTCTGTTCGTTGAAAAACAGCGGTTCGATGATCTTTCCGGCGAATTCTTCGCCTTTGCCTTCGTAATCGGGCGCTTTGAAGAATTTCGGGTCAATGCCGAAATGCGAGGCGTAGCCGCCGCTGAATTTCGCGAAGGGGAGGTGCATATTGGAAAGCATACGAAAACCGATACCCGAGCCGGCCTCTCCGAACAGCGGGTCGACGCCGTAGTTGATTTGCTCGCGTGCCTTTCGCCCGTCCGGCGTCGCGCCCACCCAGTAGCCGTATAGCAGATGTGTCGAGGGGCTGCTCCAGTCCGGACGGAAGGGGTTGCCCAGGTAATTCTTTTGAGAGGCGACAATGGCGGAGACCTTCTGCGCGACAACCGCCGCTTCGCTGTCAACTTCGGGAATGTTGTTGCCGAATTTGGGCTTTGACAGCATATATTGGCGCAGGTCCTCATACCCTTCGTAGTTGCCGCGCAGCGCTTCGAGCAGAGCGGCCGCGTCGCCCGGGCGCTCTTTGACGAGGCAATCGATCGCGATAAGGGAATCCGCGACCACGGAAAGCCCGTGAATCAGGCAGCCGCTGCCGTTGTATTTGGTGCCCTGCCTTTTTGTGTCACGCAAGTCAATGCCGCTTTCGGCCCCGCCCATAAACGCCGACAGGAAGGGGACAGGCAGATGGGACAGCGCCTTGGAGGCCCCGTTGGCCGCGTCGGCCATCCTGCCCGCGAAGTAGTCCACATTTTTATAGAACGCCTCGCGTATGTTTTGAAGCAGCGCGAGGGGTTCCTGCTCTTGAGCCGCGGTGTCGATTCGGTTGCCTGTTATGGTGGAAAAACCGTTATTGAGCGTCAGCTCGAGAATTTTCGGCAGGTTCAGCCAGCTGTTTGTGGTGTTGCCGTTATCCCTGCCCATAATCAGAGGCTCCTGGCAGCCGGCTACGGAGTAATCTTCCAAATCCCGTTCGTCCACACCGGCCGCGCCGAGTACCTCAAACACGGAGTCATCGTTAAATAACGAGGGCGTCAAACAGCCCGGCGTAAAGAAAAACCGGCCCAATTCGCGGTAAAGCGCCATGGGTGTGTTTCTATGCAGTTTGACCGAGAGAATCGGCTGTGGCAGGTTCATGTCATAATACGCGTCCAAAAGAGCGTATGTCGTTTCGTTGGTCAAATCCTCGCCGGCGTTGGATTTGCCGCTTATCAACAGGTTCTGGGAAATCGCCCAGCTTCTGTCGCCGACATTGTAGAAAACAAGCAAATGCTTCAGATAGGCGGCGGCTTCCTCCCGGCTTTCACCGCTCATAAGGCGGTAAGGCTCGAACATACGGTCAGCGTTGCCGACGGAGAAAGCGAACGGGTTGGGCGCCTGCTCAAGGCACATAACCTGCCAAAGAAGCATATAAGCTTGTATGGCCTCGTACAGCGATTCGGCGCCTTTTTCGGGGACTTTGCGCAAAGCCGCTTCCATTCTTTCGAGTTCCGCCGCTCTTTCGGCGCCGGCCGTTTTCCGCTGAGCGGCGGCGATGTCGGCGTAACGGAGCGCCAACTCAACGGCGGCGTCGAGCGTTATTCCGATGGCCGTATACACTTGCTTTTTTTCTTCGTCGGTTTCTTCGGCGAGGCGTTGGAGAACCTCGCTTTTAATTGCCGAAACGCCGTATTTCAAGGCCGGGCGGAAATCCGGAATCAGATGGCCGGTGACCTGTTCGATAAAGAAGGCGACCTCCGCCGTGTAATCGGAAAACTCCTTATAAACAGCCGACAGGGATTTGACATAATCGGTTTGGTTGGTAAACGCGCGCAGCTTTTCAATCCGTTCGCGCCCGATGTCCTCGTTTGGAACGATGTCGTTAAACACCGCCGTCGGGTCGCAGTAACCGCTGAATGTCTCGACTTCAAACGCGGGGTTTATCAGGGCGTAACTCCTCGCGAAAGCGTCCCGTTGCGTGCCCGCGAACACCGCGTGCTCGCTTATGGACAGGGGCAGCGCCTCGATCATGGCGCGCAGCTCAAGCGCGGCGGCGATTGCCTTCGGCTGCCCCGCGTTTTGGCCGAAAACAGCCGCTGCCGCTTCCCTGGCCAGAAACCAGCCGTCAAGCCGTTTGAGGCTTCGCTCCTCTTTGAAAAGAAGCTTCGCCTTCTCCGTGATTCTCGCGGGGTCAGTTACCATACTTCTCATCACGCAATCCTCCTTGCAGGACAATTTATGTGCTGACGATATGAAAATGCTTTTCGGCCAAAGTGTCCCGGAACTGCCGGTACCTGCTGTCGCTGACTTCGGCGCTTTTTATTGTGTATTCCAAGCCGCATTGGACCCATTTGTCTTTGCCGTATTCGTGATAGCGCAGCAGCTCGAATTGGCAGTTGCCGGTGTTTCTGCCCTCGAAAAGCGCCGCGAAACCTTCCGCGTCCGGTTTGCCTGCGTTAAAGCCTTCGATAAGCGGTATGCGGATAAGCAGCTGGCTTCGCTCTTCCAACGCGCGGTAGATGTTCGCAAGGACCGTTTCGTTGCCGGCGCCCGTCGCTTCGGCGTGTTTAGCGCTGTCATAATGCTTGCAGTCTATCATCAGAAAATCAATCAAGCCGAACAATTCCGGAATACGCGGGTGGCATCCGTTTGTCTCGACGGCGGTATGTATACCTTCTTCTTTCAAACGAGCCAGAAAAAAGGCCGTCGCCTCAAACTGCGCGAAAGGGTCTCCGCCCGTCAATGTTACCCCGCCGCCGTCGAAAAAAAGCTTTCGGCTCCTTCCGGCCTCGTCGAGTAGCGCTTCTATGTCTTCCTCGGCGCAACTCCAAACAAGCCCGCTGCCCGGGACGGCCGCGCACGGTTTACTTTCACAGCGAGCGCAAACGGCTCGGTCAAGCGCTCCGTCTTTTACGGCGCCGAAAGGGCAGGCCGTGTCCTCCGGCCTCCCTTTTTGAAGAAGAACGCCGCCGGCCGGTATGCTTTCGGGATTCGAGCACCACGGGCAGTGAAGCTGGCAGCCCTGCAGATGATAGACCAGACGGTTGCCCGGGCCGTCCTGGGAGTAGTTGAAGCCTTTCTGAAGAACCTTCAGCGTCATTGGAGTTCAAACGCGCTTTTCGGCGCGCCGCAAAGCGGGCAGGTCCAGTCGTCGGGTAGTTCCTCAAACGGCGTTTTTCCTTCATAGACATACCCGCAAAGTGTGCAGACCCACTTTTTTTCCGCCGCTTCGGGCGCTTCCGCTATTGCCGCGGCGGCTTCAACAGCGGGAGCGGAGGCAGTTTTCAACGGGGATATTCCCGTTGCCTTAAACTCTTGAAAAGCCTGCATAACGGAGTTTTTCAGGCCTTTGAAATAATCGGCGTAAATCAGCGGTTCTCCGCCGCTGCCATGCCACGCGTCCAATGTGGTGCCGGTAAAAATATGGTGGGTGTCGGTAATGCGCATATCTTCAACCTTGCACCGGAAATAGGAAACACAACCGGCCAAAACCGGCAGGCCGTCTTTTATATCATACGGGACATTAGCCCATTTGTCCGTGTCGCGGGCGGTTTGATAACCGAAGTTCGCTATGACAAACGGGTGGACATCGGTGCCGAGTACCGAAACGGTAAACTCTCCCTGTTCCCGGATAAGTTTTGTCGTGTGATTGCCGTTCATGCTGCCGAGGATGATATGGGGAGGGTCGCTGGCCGTCGCCTGCATCAAGGCGTCGACTACCGAACCGCCGAACCTGTCGCCGTTCTTTACCCCCGTTACATACAGCCCATAAGAAAGCTTGAACAATGCCGTCGCGTCCATTTGAATCCTCCAAAAGTTAATTGCTTTGCTCTGTTTCGCCGGTGTCCTTAATATCTTTCGCATACAGGAAATTCCGCAGCGAATCGCGGTTCGCGCCGATGTCGGTTTCGAGCACAATCTGCCCCTTGATGACCGCATCCTTCCAGGTGCCTTCGACCGGCACGCGCATTTGCTCGACGTCGTAGCGCATATAGGAAAAGAAGGTGCCGAAAGCAAGCTTCGTCAGGTCCAGCGGGTTAAGGTCGGTTTCGATGCCCGGTATGGTTGCCTCGACGATGTCCGCCAGATCGAATACGCTTTTCTCACCCGCTGTTTCAATAATCGACGCGATGACCTTCCTTTGCCTGTAGGTGCGCATGAAATCACTGTCAAGGAAGCGGATGCGGCAGTACCAGAGCGCTTCCATGCCGTTAAGGTGTTCACGACTGCCGGCTTGAACGTTCAGGTGCACTTCATCCCGAAGGTATTTTGCCTCTTTTTCCGTAACCTCTGTTTCAATCCCTCCGAGTTTGTCAACGATACCCTCAAATGTATCGAAATCAAGCAGCACATACTTATCGATGCGTATACCGAAATTATACTCTATGGTGTCCATAACAAGCTGAGCGCCCCCGTAATTGCAGGAAGCGTTGAGCTTTGCGGAATCATTGCCGGGGATGTACAACCAGATGTCCCGCAGGAATGACGTCAGTTTAATCTTTTTATTTATTTTATCAACCGTGAAAAGAATCATGGAATCCGATCTTGCGGAAGCGACCTCCGGCCTGCGGTCGATGCCGATGAAAAGAATGTTGACGACCTTGCTGTCGCCGGTCAGTTCGCTGTTTGTGACATACACATTTTCTTTATGGCCGGCGGGATTGTAGTTGGTTTTTCGCATCATATTATACACATACCCGAACGCGCCAGTAACAACCATTACTATAACGAGGAGTAAGAGAAACAGTGCCTTTGAAAAAGAACGTTTCTTCCCGCGCGTTGGCGCCGGCTTTTGATTTGACTCGCTTTTTCGGCCTTGTTTCGAAAAATAAATGTCGTCCATCCGGTTTTTTAAGACTCCTTGCAATACGTTTAATACCATATTAACGCATTTTACAGGAATTCTCAACGCTTTGTAAAAAAATTAACAAATTGTTTCCGCGAATATGGTTTGACATAAAGGAAGGTATCAATTAGAATAAATACTGCGAGCAGACTGGGCAGTCGCGGGAGCGGATACGCTCGCGAGGAAAGTCCGAGCTCCACAGAGCGGGATAACGGCTAACGGCCGCCGAGGGCGACCTTAGGGAAAGTGCAACAGAGATATACCGCCCGCTTAACGCGGGTAAGGGTGGAAAGGCGAGGTAAGAGCTCACCGGCGCGCGGGAGACCGCGCGGCCCTGCAAACCCTATCCGGAGCAACACCGACAGGGGATGACCGGCTTTAAGCCGGCCGGCGCTTGCTCGGCGCATTCCCCGACAGGTGGCTAAAGCTTTGCGGCAACGCAAAGCGTAGATAGATGATTGCCTTCAATGACAGAACTCGGCTTACAGGTCTGCTCGCATTTATAAGAAGAGGCGTTTGTGTGTACCCTGTGAATTTCAGCGGTATGAAGGAATCTGTCGGCCGTGTCGGCTTTCGGACCGAAAAACCGCGGCTTTTCATTTTGCCGGCATTTATCAAATGCCGGCCCGCGCGCCGGATAACACCGGTTGCCGCCCATATCTCGAAGGAGTGTCAGGAAACCCCGGTTATCACCAAGTATCCCCCGTTTCCATAAAATACATACGGGGGTGGTTCGCGTGATGGATGGTATCGTTTACGGAATCCTGACTGTCTTTATATTTATAGGCCTCGTTTCGACAGCCTGTTTCATACTGCTTCGGCTTCTTCATCCGAAAAACGCCGGCAAATATGTTCTGCTGATCACTGCCGGCGCGAACGCGGAAGACATTGAGGGCTTGCTGTGCGCCGCGAAGATGAGGATTACCCTTATGGGTGACTGCTGCCGCGGCCGCGTCATCGCCGTTGACTGCGGGTTGAAAACAAGGGAACGCCTCCTCTGTGAGGATCTTTGCCGCGGCTGCGGCGATATCTGCCTTTGTTACCCCGAAGACTTGCCCGGGCTCGTTCGCGAAGATGGATGTGAAGGTTGACCCTTAAAAAGTACAGGGAAGAAAACTATGCCGGAAACGGAAGACCGAAAGGAACTGCGCGGTAATGTCGAGGATGTGACATTCCGCCGCGAGGATAACGGCTTCACTGTGCTGGAGCTGATGAGCGAAGGTGAACTCGTCACCGTCGTCGGCGTTTTGCCGAGGATCAACGCCGGTGAGGAGCTTCGCCTTTTGGGCACTTGGGATTATCATCCGTCATTCGGCAGGCAATTCAAAGCCGAACTCTGCGAGCACAAACTTCCAGCGACTTCCGCGGATTTGCTGAAATACCTTTCTTCCGGCGCTGTCAAGGGCATCGGCCCGGTGACAGCCGTTAAAATTGTCGAAGCGTTCGGTGAAAATACATTTGATGTACTGGAAAATGACCCTGTCCGCCTGTCGAAAATCAAAGGCATCTCCCCGGCAAAAGCCAAAAACATCAGCGCGGAATTTAAAGCGCAGTTCGCCGTCCGCGAGGTGATGATTGCCCTGGAACGGTTCGGAATGACCTATTCGGAATGCCTGGGCGCTTACAAGGCTTTCGGCGCGTCAAGCGTCGAGACGATAACCAGAAATCCTTATCTTCTTTGCAGCGAACTTATCGGCGTCGGTTTTGAACGCGCTGACCAAATCGCCGCGGTATTGCCCGAACCGCCCATGGAATCATACAGGCTTCATGCCGGTATTCTGCATATACTCAGGCATAACCTGTCCAACGGCCATACCTGCATCCCCAGGGAAAAGATGTATGCGCCCTGTTACGAGCTGCTCGGGTCGGGCATGGAAAATACCGATGCGGCGCTCAACACCCTGACAGCTCAAAGACAAATTATCGCTAAAACAATAGAGGGCAGGGAGTTTTTGTTTTTACCAAACATTTACCTGGCCGAAAAAAACGCCGCCGACCGCATCGCGGTTATCCTGCGTTTCCCGCCGGCGGGCAGGGCGGCCCTTGACAAGGATATTGAAAAAGTTGAAACAGCCCGGGGCATACGCTATGAGGGCAAGCAGCGCGAAGCCATTGTGACGGCTGTCAAGAAAGGGATTCTAATTCTGACCGGCGGGCCGGGGACGGGAAAGACCACGACGATCAACGCGATACTGAAACTCTTCGAGTCCGACGGGCTTGACGTAACGCTAGCCGCCCCCACCGGCCGCGCCGCTAAACGCATGAGCGAAGTGACCGGCCGGGAGGCGAAGACGATCCACAGGCTTCTTGAATGCGAATGGGACGCGAACGACCGCGCTGTTTTCAACAGGAACGCGCGAAACCCGCTTTCCTCGAACGCGGTCATTGTCGACGAGCTGTCGATGGTCGACATCAGCCTTTTTTCGAGCTTGCTTGAGGCTCTTCCTCTCGGCTGCCGCCTGGTCATGGTGGGCGACTCCGACCAACTGCCCCCGGTCGGGGCAGGCAATGTGCTGCACGATTTAATCGCTTCGGGGCTGCTGCCCGTCGTCGAGTTGAAAGAAATCTTTCGCCAAGCGATGGAAAGTCTGATTGTGATGAACGCCCACCGGATAGTCCGCGGCGAAATGCCCGAACTGCGGCAAAAGGACAAAGATTTCTTCTTTATCCAACGGGCGTCCGCTTGCGAGGCCGCCGGGCTTGTCGGTGAGCTTTGTTCCAAGCGGCTCCCGGCCGCATACGGTTATGACCCGTTCAGGGATATACAAGTGCTTTGCCCTTCCAGAAAAGGCGAAGCGGGCACAAAAAATTTGAACAAACTGCTTCAGGAACGCTTGAACCCGCCGCACAAAAGTAAAAAGGAAGCGGTGTTCCGAAACGGCGCCCTTCGCGAGGGTGACAAAGTCATGCAAATCAAGAACAATTACGATATCGTCTGGACCAAAGGCGATGAAAACGGCGCGGGAGTTTTTAACGGCGACATCGGCATTGTTACCCGCATTGACACAACCGGGCAGACAATGACGATCGAGTTCGACGAGCGCGAAGTTTCGTACCCTTTCGAAGCGGCGGCCGAACTGGAACTCGCTTACGCGGTAACGGTTCATAAAAGCCAGGGTAATGAATTTGAGGCCGTTGTTATGCCGGCTGCGGGCGTTTCGGGTCGGCTTGCTTACCGCAACTTGCTTTACACCGCGGTTACCAGGGCAAAAAAACTCATGGTGATCGTCGGCGCCCGGTCACAAATACAAGCAATGGTCGAAAACGATAGGCAAACGAAGCGGTATTCCGCTCTTCGCGCGTTTTTGACGGAGGCGATGTGACATGCCGTCTGCCGCCATCCTTTTCAACCATGTGCTGTACGCGTTTTTCCCCCGGCGCTGCCTGTCATGCGGTAAAGTCGTTGCCCCGGATAAAGAGTTCTGCGCCGGCTGTGCCGGCGGCATTTCAAGAATACAGCCTCCCGTGTGCAATCGATGCGGCAGAGGCGCGGCCGAATGCGATTGCGGCGGCCGGGCAAGCATCTTTACGGCCCTGACAGCGCCCTTTTATTATGAGGGTTCCGTGCGCCGGTGCATACAAAGGCTGAAATTCGGCGGCTATAAGCAAAACGCCGGAATGCTGGCGTATGAAATGGCGCGAACCGTCAACAATGCGTTTCGGGATAAACAAATCGACGGCATTGCCTGTGTTCCGTTGACTAAAAAAGGTTTGAGGGAACGAGGTTATAATCAAAGCGCTTTGCTGGCGGCCAAACTTGGTAAGATCCTTGGCGTTGAAACTTTGCCGAAAACGCTTGTGAAACTTTATGACACGCCGGCCCA
>DAITOC010000060.1:0-8839 GCA_036834305.1 Clostridiales bacterium | reverse complement strand
TCGCCGCGCGGCCGCCGATTATTCTCGCGGACGAACCGACGGGCAACTTAGACTCGCATTCCGGCGAGGATGTGATGAAAATCCTGCACGAGCTCAGCGAGGAAGGCCGGACGATTATTTTGATTACGCACGACAACGACATCGCCGGCACGGCGAAGCGGATTATTCGGATACACGACGGCAAAATCGTTGAAGACCGAGTGAAGTAAATTTCCCAAATACCGGGCGGAGGATCGCAAACGCTTTCCTCCGCCCGTTTTTTTTCGCCTAAGTAAACAGGATGATTACCCTTACCGGATATTCGTGCCCGACTTCGCGAACGCTTTTTCGAGAGGGATATACAGCGCAACCGCGCCGGCTACAGAGAAGGTGCCGTTTATGATTGTCGCGGGAAGACTGATCGCGGAGGCGATGAACGCCGGCGGCCACGCGCTGCCCTGCATGATAACATGATAGACGGCGCCAAGCAAAAACTCGCCGACAACATTGAAAAAAATGCCGCAAACGGCGGCCAAAAAGGCATACTGGAGTTTGACCGGCAATTTTTTCGCGAAGATCGCCGCGGCAAGCAGAAGAAACCCCAGAACAAAAGAAAAGATATACAAGGCAGGGCTGACAGCCAGGCTCTTTTCCATACCTTCAATAAAAACCTCATAGCCTTTATACACTCTCAGGATAAAAAGCCCCGCTCCGAGAGAAAGCAGAACCAGTGATGAGAGAGCCAGCGCTCCCACCGGTGACTTCGCGTTTTCTTTTCTGCCTTTTGAATACACAAAGCCGGCAACCAATCCGATTCCCAACTTTAAAACAATGGTTTTCGGCGCGTAGGTTGCGTACCCTTGCGTCAAGTCAAACAAGCCCATTCCCAACGAGCCCGCGATGCCCCCGACAGGCCCGGAGATCAACAGGGCGGCCAGGATCACGAACAGGTTGCCCAAATGCAGAAACGGGTTCCCGACGGGTGACGGCACGGGAATCTTAAAGAACAGCGCCACATAGCATACCGCCGCGAAAAGCGCGGTGAAAATAACTTGAATTAGTTTTTTCTGCGATTGATTGACACGCATACTCACCTTTCTCCCTTCCGTGTTGACTTTTTCTCCTGCACCTATTATAATGCACACTGGCATTGATTAAATAACCAGTTCTTAAAAATTTGATAATGCCAGATTAGGCGCGTGCCATGATAACACTCGTTTTGGACCGAACATCAAAAATGCCGCTTTATGAACAGCTTTACCGGCATATCCGGGGCGATATCGAGAACGGGCATATCCGCCCGGGCGAGAAGATCCCCTCAAAGCGCCGGCTGGCGGAGCATCTAAAAATCAGCACTGTAACGGTCGAAACCGCTTACGCACAACTGGCCGCGGAGGGATACCTGCGGTCAATGCCGAAAAGCGGTTTTTTCGCGCAGCCGTTTGACAGCGGGCCGCTCAACATGAAGGCGGCCGCCCAAAGCAAGGTCTTTCCCCCGGCTGCCGATATCAAACCTCCTCATTATGAATATGACTTTAAGACCAACGCCGTCATCACCGGCCTGTTCCCGTTCGCGGCATGGGCCAAACTCGGCCGGGAGGTTCTCGCGGAAAGCAGCGACGAATTGCTCAACATCACGCACCCCCAGGGTTCGATGGCATTAAGAAGCCAAATCGCCGATTATCTGTACAAGTTCCGGGGCGTGAACGCGTCCGCCGAACAAATCGTGCTCGGCGCCGGCTCGGAGTACCTGACCGTTATTATTCTTCAACTTTTAGGCCGGCAGAAACATTACGCCCTTGAAAACCCCGGGTACGGAAAAATCCGCAACATCTTTCAAGTCAACGGCATTCAGCCGATTGCGGTTGAGCTTGACGAACACGGCATAAGCGCGGACGAATTGAAAAGAACAAACGCGGATGTCGTTCATGTGACGCCTTCGCACCAGTTTCCGTCGGGCATCGTCATGCCCGTCGGGCGCCGGCTGGCGCTTCTGAAATGGGCGGGTGAAAGCGATGTCCGTTACATTTTGGAGGACGATTACGACAGCGAGTTTCGCTTCAGCGGCCAGCCCATCCCGGCCCTGCAGGGGCTCGACCGGGCCGGCAAGGTGATTTATATCAACGCGTTCACCAAAAGCCTCGCGCCGTCTCTTAGAATCAGCTATATGGTGCTGCCGCCGCGGCTTGCCGAACTTTACAGGGAAAAGTTCATGTTCTATTCCTGCACGGTGCCCAATTTCGAGCAGTATACGCTGTGCAAGTTCATGCAAGGAGGGTATTTTGAGCGGCATTTAAGCCGCATGCGCTGCGCCTATAAAGAAAGGCGTGACCGGTTTATAAACGCCGTGTCAAAAAGCGCATTGGCGCCGGTTGCCGAGATAATCGGTGCCGACGCCGGGCTGCACCTGCTGTTGAAAATCAGCAACGGCATGGACGAGGCGGAGCTTATCGCGCGGGCGAAAACGGCCGGGGTGCGTGTCAACGGGTTGACGGAGTATTACATTCACCCTCCCCGGCAACTGCCGCGCGGCACGCTTGTCATCGGGTATTCGGCTTTGAGCCCGTCGGACATTTCGGCCGCCGTCGAAAGGCTTGAAAAGGCCTGGATATAAAAAACGCGGGGCGCCATGGAAGGCGCCCCGCAACGGTTGACAGTATTCGGCCGGCTAAAGAACATAGATCCGAACGCCGCGACGACCCCAGGCGTAGCATTCCGAGACGGTGTCCATATAAATATCAATGGTGCAGCTGCCGGTTCTCGCGAAACCGCCCGTATCGGCCGCGATGCAATAGCCGTAGATATATTTGCCGTCAAGCGAAACGACATAAAGCTTGGTTCCGTAAGGAAACTGTTTCGGGTTGACCGCGATGTGGCCGGTCATGGCCGGCCTGCCCGACGCGGTGGTACCGCCGCCGGTGTAAGCCGTCGCGGTTCCGTCGACAACCCTTGAATAATTTCTCGGAATGCCGTCGGCATCGATAACCAAATTATCCGGAGGCCTCAAGTCGGATATCGGTGACAGGCCGGTTCGGAAGGCGATTTTTTGAAGTTTCTTCTTTGTGCCGATAAGCGTTATCTTATCGATTGCTTTTTTCGTGATTTTTTCGCTGACAACTTCGGATTCCGATAAAACGCCGTTGACATATTTGTCCCGGTAGGTTACTTCTTTTTCACCGTCGACCCCTTGTTGGGAGACGCGCGATGTGCCCGTATACAGCATGCCCGATTTCTTTGTAATCCCGGAAAACTTGATTTTTTCGGATTCGCAACGCTGCGAATACTTGACCCTAAGCACTTCGACTTTCATGCCGTTTGAAAGCAGAGTGTCCGCAGAAGGAACGGTTTCATCGTCGGCGCCGAGCTTGATGCCGGCGGCCTTCAGCGCTTTTTCCACGGTGACGGGAACGGTTTGGAGTTTTGTCGTCTTGCCGTCGGCCGTGACTTCGACGCCGAAAGCCCTTTCGATGACGATTGTCATCCCTTCGTAAACAAGGGCGTCAAGGCGCGCGCTGAGGTAATCGTTTTCACCGACGGTGACTTTGTTTCTTTTCAGTGTGTCTTTGACTGTGCCGCAAGCGATGATGTCTGTCGATTTGCCGTTAACGGCAATCTTTGCGTTGCACGCCCGGTAAACGGTCAGCGCGCAATCCTCTCCCTGAACAAAACGGGATATATCGAGCATGTCGTCTTTGCCCAATTCCAGGCCCGCTTGTTCAAGGACTTCCAACGGTTCGGTTTTTCTCGTGGCGATGGTCATCGTCTGTTCGCCGTCTGTTACCGTTACATCATACGAGGTTAATGCCGAAGCGACCACAACGGTCAGCGCCGCCGTAACAATCATGGCAAAGACGGTGATGCCCGCGACGCGGACTCTTTTATACTTCTCGTTTGACAGTAAATTTTTCAGTTTGTCAATCATCGTTAGGCTCCTTTCGCGCATCCGTCTTTTCAAGAAAGAGGTGTTTTTTTCCGACGAACGCCTTAGTTCAGCTTGCGACTCTGCCCATTATATTGACACATTTCTTCTCTGTCAACCGTGTTTATTTCTTAATTTTTGTATGGTTTGCACAAACCCTCTCTTGTTATTTTTCCTTATTCTCACCATTTATCGATTATAATGTCGAACCGCCAATTTATAGTGGGAAATTATGGGCTTGTCTTTGTGAGAAATCGAAAAGTTACAAATGGTTACAAATTGGTTAAAACAAGTTACAGTAACGCAAAAAGCCCCGCGGAATGACCGCGGGACTTTGAAAACAGGGCGGGAATTTATCTTTTTGAGAACTGTGGAGCGCGACGAGCGCCTTTGAGGCCGTATTTCTTTCTTTCTTTCATTCTCGGGTCTCTGGTCAGGAAGCCGGCTTTTTTCAGCGCCGGGCGAAGCTCCTCGTCAAATTTGAGAAGGGCGCGGGACATCCCGTGGCGGATAGCACCGGCCTGGCCCGTGACGCCGCCGCCGTTGACGCGGCAAACGACGTCGAATTTTTCGGTTGTTCCGGTTAAAACAAGCGGTTGGCGGACGATGAGTTTGAGCGTTTCAAGCCCGAAATAATCGTCAATCGCCCTGTCGTTTATTGTGATGCTGCCGGTACCGGGATATACCCGGACTCTCGCGACAGACTTCTTTCTGCGGCCGGTGCCGTAAAAATACGGAGTGTTGTCATACATAATCATTACCTCCCCTTCTTAAAACGCCCACTCTTCGGGCTTCTGCGCGGCGTGCTTGTGTTCGGCGCCTTTAAACACCCTGAGCCTGGTGAGCGCCTTGCGGCCGATGACGGTATCTGGCAGCATGCCTTTGACGGCGTGCATGACGACAAACTCCGGCTTGGTTTTCATCAGTCTGTCGTATTTGACCTCTTTGAGATGGCCGATATAACCGCTGTGCCTGTAGTACGTTTTTTGCTCGAGTTTTTTGCCGGTCAAAACGACTTTTTCGGCGTTGATGATGATGACATGGTCGCCGCAGTCCGCATGAGGGACAAAAATGGGCTTGTGTTTGCCGCGCAGAAGAACCGCCGCTTCGGCCGCGATACGGCCGAGAGGTTTGCCTTCGGCGTCAAGCAGATACCATTTGCGCGTGATGTCCTGCGCTTTTGGCATAAAGGTTGACATAAGAATACCTCCGAATCAGTTTCACATCAATATAAAGGCGGACATACCCGCTCATTGAATATCGTGCCTGCCTATCCTATCACAAGGAGCAAGCGGTGTCAACAACTTTTTTATATTTTTTAATTTAGATATCCGTATCTCTGTTTTTCTCGTGTTTTTACGCGTTTACGGGGATATGCTCACTCGCGATAAACGGATTCGACCTCTCCGTCAGGCTTCGCCTGCCCACCTCTCCTTACCAAGGAGAGGCGAGAAGGCGGCGCGGCATGGAAACCGCGCCCTACACGGCGGAGGCAAGCAATCCGCCCTAAGCTGATTGTATAACGCGGCGCGGCATGGAAACCGCGCCCTGCACGGCCGGGGCAAGAATGCCGGCCGCCTTGCTTACACGGTTAAAAATTCAGCGCCTGTTCCAAATCGGCTGTGATGTCGCCGATGTGCTCGATGCCGACCGACAGGCGGATCAAATCCTCGCCGATGCCACAGGCGATCAGATCCTCGGCCGTCATTTGGCGGTGTGTTGTGCTCGCCGGGTGCAGCACGCAGGTGCGGCAGTCGGCGACATGTGTGACAATCGCGGCGAGTTTGAGGGAATCCATGAACTTCGTCGCGTTCGCGCGGCCGCCTTTGATGCCGAACGAAATAACGCCGCTCGAGCCGGATGGCATATACTTTTGAGCGAGCGCGTAACTCGCGCTGCTTTCAAGGCCGGGGTAATTGACCCAGGAAACCATCGGATGGCCTTCCAAAAACCGCGCGGCGGCAAGGGCGTTTTGGCAATGCCGCTCAACCCGCAGGGAAAGGGTTTCCAGCCCCAGGTTGAGCAGGAAGGAGTTTTGGGGCGAAGGAACAGAGCCCAAATCCCTCATCAACTGGGCGACGGCTTTGTTGATGTAGGCGGCCCTTCCGAAACTCTCGGTGTAGACAATCCCGTGATAAGAATCGTCGGGCGTGGTCAGGCCGGGGAATTTGTCGTTTTGCGTCCAGTCAAAATTGCCGCTGTCGACGACGGCGCCCCCGACGGCGGCGGCGTGGCCGTCCATGTACTTGGTGGTCGAGTGGATGACAATATCGGCGCCGAACTCGAAAGGCCTGCAGTTGACGGGCGTTGGGAAGGTATTGTCGACAATCAGGGGCACCCCGTGCGCGTGAGCCGCCTTGGCAAAACGCTCGATGTCAAGCACGACGAGCGTGGGGTTCGACAACGACTCGGCAAACACCGCTTTCGTATTGGGCCGGAACGCGGCGTCAAGTTCCCCGTCACCCGCGTTTGGGCCGATAAAGGTAAATTCGATACCGAGCTTTTTCATCGTGACGGCAAACAAGTTGTAGGTGCCGCCGTAAATGTTCGAGGAACAGACGACATGGTCACCGGCGGAGCAGATATTGAAAATCGAGTAAAAGGACGCCGCCTGGCCGGAGGATGTCAGCACGGCCGCGACACCGCCCTCGAGGGCCGCGATTTTGGCCGCGACCGCGTCGTTGGTCGGGTTTTGCAGGCGGGTGTAAAAATAACCGGACGCGCTTAAATCAAACAGTTTTCCCATTTCCTCGCTGGAATCGTATTTAAACGTCGTGCTTTGAATAATCGGCATAACGCGCGGTTCGCCGTTTTTCGGCGAATAGCCGGTCTGCACGCATTTTGTATCGATATGATACTCTGACATGTTGGTTCCCCCTTATATGATTGCATCGATCTTCGGCCGCCCGAGGGCTATGACAGTTTTTTGTGAAGCGCGGCGACGGTTTTGAGCTTTTCCGGAATGTCAATGAGTTGCGGGCACCGGGGCGCGCAGGTTCCGCATTCCGCGCAATTCTCAGCCCTCGCTTGTTTCGCGGCGTCTTTGTAAGCGGCTAAAAACTTCTCTTTGTCCTTGCCGGCCTGATAGTCGTTGAAAACGGCGAACATTCGCGGGATGTCAACCCCCGAGGGGCAGTCCATGCAATAGCGGCACGCGGTGCAGGGAATCACATCCTTTAAATTATAGGCTTCGGCGGCCGCCTCGACGATTTGCAGTTCTTGTTCGGTCAACGGTTGAAAATCCGCCATGGTCGCGATGTTGTCGCGGATTTGTTCCATGTTCGACATACCGCTTAACACGGTCAGCACATTGGGAAGGCTTGCCGCGTAGCGAATGGCCCAGGAGGCAACGCTTTTATCGGGCGCGGCGGCCTTTAGCAACTCGACCGCTTTCGCGCCGGGGGCGGCGAGGGAACCGCCGCGGACGGGTTCCATGACGATACAGGGTATGTTGTATTTCTCAAGGATTTCATATTGCTCTTTGGCTTTTTGGTTCTTCCAATCCACATAATTGATTTGCAGCTGCGCGAAATCCCAGGCATGCGCGCCGGCGATTTCCTCAAGCAGTTCGGGGCTGTCGTGAAACGAAAAGCCGATGTTTTTGATTTTGCCCTGCGCCTTCATCTTGGACAGGAACTCATACGCGCCGAATTTGACGGCTTTTTTGTAATTGCCTTTGTCCATGGAGTGCAGCAGGTAAAAATCGAAACAATCGGTTTTTAACCGTTCTTGCTGCAACGCGAAGATTTTACCGAGATCTTTTTTGATTACGACGCTCCACATCGGCATCTTGGTGGCCAAATAATAACTCTCTCTGGGGTATCTGCTCAAGGCTTCGCCCAAAAACACCTGGGACTGCCCGCCGTGATAGCCGTGGGCGGTGTCAAAGTAATTGATGCCGTTTTTAAACGCGTAATCGACGATTTCCTGCGCTTTTTCATAATCGATGCGTTTGTCGACGCCGCCGACGACGGGCAGCCTCATGCAGCCGAGCCCCAGCAAAGAAACGGGCATGGACCCTTCTTTGAAAACTCTTGTAACCATTGTTTACGCCTCACTTTCAATGATCGTATCGTATTCGTCCGCCGACGGTTCCTCGAACTTTTCATCGAGTTTTTTCAGCAATTCCGCGTCAATGATAAACTCCCTTCTTGGAGAGTCTGCCAGACGGCGGTTTCGATTTTCCAGTCTTTTCAGGCGCGCTTCAACGGAAGCCTTAAAGTAGACCGTAACGGTGTCGATGCCTTTGCGGGAAAAATAGTCCCTCGCTTTTTTTCTCGATGCGGCGGTCCAAAAACCCGAGTCGAGAATCGCGTCGATGCCCGTTTCAACAATCTGGGCGGCCTGGCCGAACAGGAAGTTCAGGCAGCGGCTCTCCGTTTCGGCGTGTTTTTCGCCAAGGCAGGCGTCGAACAGTTCGAGCAGCATGTCATCGCAGGAAAGGAGTATCGCCGGCCTTTGCTTTTTTTGCGTTGCCGCCCAGGTGGTTTTTCCGCTCGCGATTCTGCCTGTCAATATGTAAACCTTAGCCATGCGCGGCCTTCTTTCGAGAAATCAGCCCGGCTCTGGCCAAAGCGGAAACGACGAGGGGGATAACCGCGAGCTGTATGGCGATACCGGGCAGGCCTATGACAAACGCGTTCGACATAAACATGCTGAGTGTAAAGCTCTTGCCGGCGGAAGCGAGCAGCATCCAGTTGACAACACCGTAAACAGCCCTGCCCGCTAACATGGCGCCTACAAGAGATATGTTAACATTGAATTTCTTGAAGAGCAGACCGGACAGGAACCCATACGCGCATAATTCGAACATCATGGCGACAGCCATCGGGTACATCGACGGTCTGGAAAATAGCAGGGAACACAAAATCGGCACAGCGGCGCCGCACACTCCGCCGTATTGCCAGCCGCAGATCAGACCGCACAGCAGGACGGGAAGAT
>DAITOC010000059.1:0-8861 GCA_036834305.1 Clostridiales bacterium | reverse complement strand
CGCGCTCGTCGCCGGCGAGAGCGAAAACAAGAGGGAAGGCCTGCCGGCGGAGCAAACCTGGAAGGTACGAAAGCAGGAATCCATTGACCGGCTGCACCGCTCTTCAAGAGAAACGAAGATCATTGCTCTTGGCGACAAATTGTCCAACATGCGCGCGATTCACCGCGATTATGACCAATTGGGAGATGGCCTTTGGGAACGCTTTAACTGCAAAGACAAAGCCGAGCAGGGGTGGTATTACCGCTCGATGCTGGCCGCTCTCGACGAACTTTCCGAAACAAAGGCCTGGAAAGAGTTGAAGAGGCATGTGAAAGCGGTATTTGGGCAATAAGATTTGTGAAGCATAATTCGCTAGAATAAAATAAGAGCTGTATACTGCAAAAGACGCCGGGTTGCCTTATAAAGGCGCTCGGTGTTTTGCCGTTCGATAGCAGACAAAATAAGATATAACTAAAAAATGTCGGTCTATAGCCGTACAAACATATTGATATTTTGATATTTGTATGGTATTATGCCTACAAAGGGGGTAATGACCTATGATAATCCGAAAAAAATACTTGGATCGGATCATTCCGTTTATTGATAAAAAATTGATTAAAGTGCTGGTGGGTATAAGGCGCAGCGGCAAAACCGTGCTGCTTTCCCAAATCAAAGAAATAATTCTTGCAAAAGAGGTAGCTGCGGGAAACATCATTGACATCAACTTTGAGTCGATGAAAAACAGGGGACTCCGAAACGCCGTGAATCTATACAATTTTGTAATCAAAGCGGCAAAACACACCCAAGGCAGGATATATCTCTTCTTTGATGAAATTCAAGAGTGCGAGTCGTGGGAAAACGCGGTCAACTCGTTCCTGGTTGACCTCGATTGTGATATTTATATTACGGGCTCAAACTCAAACCTCCTCTCCGGTGAACTGGCGACCTACCTTTCCGGCCGGTATGTCCAATTTAAAGTGTATCCATTTACCCTGGCGGAGGCAAAAGAAATAACCGTCAGAAACGGCCGGTTTTCGACGGAAGAAAAGCTTTTCGCGGATTACTTGCTCTACGGCGGTTTGCCGCAACGCTTTGAGCTTGACGACGACCACTCGGCAAGAGCTTATTTGGAAGACGTTTTTGAAGCCATTGTCTTGAAGGATGTTATCGCGAGAAACAGTATAAAGGACATTGACTTGCTGCGGCGGTTGCTGAACTTTCTGCTTGACAATGTCGGGAACACATTTTCCGCGAGGTCAATTTGTGATTTTTTAAGCCGTGAAAACAGGGCGACAACAACCGAAACGGTTATTAACTATATTGAATATTTAAAGAACGCCATGATCATATCCGTATCAAGCCGCTACGACATTAAAGGTAAAAACCTGCTGAAAACCAATGAGAAGTATTACGCGGTGGATTTAGGGCTTCGCAATGTTGTAAAAAGCAGTGAGCAGATTGATTCCAATAAACTTTATGAAAACGCCGTTTATTTGGAAATGCTCAGCCGTGGTTATGAAATACGAGTCGGTAAACTTGCGGAACAGGAAATCGACTTTATCTGTTATAAGGGCAAGGAACGGGTTTACATTCAGGTAGCGTATTTGCTTGACAGCGAAAAAACGAGAGCTCGTGAGTTTGGCAATCTCGAAAAAATTCCTGACAACTACCCAAAATATGTCCTGTCGGGTGACCGTATCGATTTCGGTAAAAACGGCATTCGTCATGAGAATATCCTTGACTTTTTATTGGACATTAAGGTTTGATAATCGCAAGCCAAATCCGCCGTCGAGTCCCAACAAAACACCGGGCTGCCTCAATGTAAGGCAGCCCGGTGCGGTTTTATTTCGAATTATCTTCTCTGGGGCGGGCGGCCGTTCCCGCGGCCGAAATCCCGGCGGGGAGCGGGGCGGCGCGGCGCGTCGGAAACGGTGTTCTCGGGCACAAGGCCTTCGACCTCGATGAGGGCGTCGCGGCGTGACAGGTTCAAACGGCCCTGCTCATCGATTTCACGGACCTTGACGATGACCTCGTCGCCGACATTGACGGCGTCCTCAACCTTCTCGGTGCGTTTGACATCGAGGTGGCTGATGTGGACGAGCCCTTCCTTGCCCGGGGCGATTTCGACGAAGGCGCCGAAATCCATCAGGCGGGTGACAACGCCTTTGTATATCGAGCCGACTTCCGGGTCGGAGGCAATGGTTGTAATCATCTGCATCGCGCGCTCGGCGTCTTCGATATCCATGGCGCTGACAAAGATGGTGCCGTCTTCCTCCACGTCGATTTTGCAGTTGCACTCGGCGCAGATCTTCTGGATAACCTTGCCCTGCTTGCCGATGACTTCGCTGATCTTGTCGACCGGAATCTTCGTCGTGAGCATCTTCGGCGCGTATTTCGAGAGTTCCTTGCGCGGTTCGGGGATGGCTTTGAGCATGACCTCGTCGAGGATATACAGCCGCGCCTTATAGGTCTTGTCGAGCGCCTCTTTGATAATCGCGGGCGTCAGGCCGTCGATCTTTAAGTCCATCTGGATGGCAGTGATGCCTTTGTGGGTGCCGGCTACCTTGAAATCCATGTCGCCGAAGAAATCCTCAAGCCCCTGAATGTCGACCATCGTCATGAAGCGGTCGCCTTCGGTCACCAGGCCGCAGGAGATGCCGGCGACCGGCGCCTTAATCGGAACACCGGCTGCCATGAGCGACAGCGTGGAGCCGCATACGGCGCCCTGTGAGGTGGAGCCGTTGGAGGAAAGCACTTCGGAAACGAGGCGGATGCTGTAGGGGAACTCCTCGACGGACGGGATGACCGGCAGCAGCGATCTTTCGGCGAGCGCGCCGTGGCCTATTTCCCGGCGGCCGGGCCCGCGGCTCGGCCTGGTTTCGCCGACGGAGAAGGAGGGGAAGTTGTAATGGTGCATATAGCGCTTGTTTTCCTCATTGTCGATGCCGTCGAGCATTTGCGCGTCGCTCATCGTGCCGAGCGTTGTGACCGTCAGAACCTGTGTCTGGCCTCTGGTAAACATACCCGAGCCGTGCGTTCTCGTCAGCACGTCGACTTCCGCGCTCAAAGGCCGGATATCATCGATGCCGCGCCCGTCGACGCGCTTGCCGTCGTCGAGCAGCCAGCGGCGGACAACATATTTCTGCACCTTATACAGGCATTCGTCGATTTTAAACTCCATGTCGGGGTATTGCTCGTCGAATTGCGCGTGAACCTTTTCATAAACGGGCTTGAGCCTCTCGTCGCGGACACGCTTATCGTCGGTGTCCAACGCCAGGCGGATGTCCGCGATGCTGAAATCCTTAATCGCTTCGTACATCGCCGGGTCCGGGTCGTTGGAGGGGAAATCGATTTTTTCTTTGCCGACTTCGGCCTTGATGCCGTTGATGAATTCGACAAGCCTTTTGTTCTCTTCGTGAGCGAACAAAATGCCGTTGAACATTTCGTCGTTCGTGACCTCGTTCGCGCCCGCCTCAATCATGGCGACAAGGTCCGCGGTGGAGGCCACGGTGACCGCCATTTTGGAAACTTCGCGCTGCGCGGCGGTCGGGTTGATGACGTACTCGCCGTCGACAAGGCCGACGGAAACGCCGGCGATCGGGCCTTTCCACGGAATCTCGGAAATCGAGATCGCGATGGAAACGCCGAGCATCGCGGTAATATCGGGCGGGCAGTCCTGGTCGACGGACATCACCGTGGCGACGACGCCGACATCGTTTCGCATATCTTTCGGGAAAAGCGGACGGATAGGCCGGTCGATGACGCGCGAGGCGAGGGTCGCCTTTTCGCTCGCGCGGCCTTCACGGCGCTGAAACGAGCCGGGGATTTTACCGGCCGCATACAATTTTTCCTCAAAATCGACCGACAGCGGGAAAAAGTCAACGCCTTCCCTCGGCTTGTCGGACATGGTGGCGGTGCACAGAATTTCGGTTTCGCCGTAGCGGACAAGGCACGAGCCGCCCGCGAGCTGCGCCATCTTCCCCGTCTCGACCACGAATGGCCTGCCGGCTATCGCGGTTTCGAATCTTTTGAAATTTTCGAACATGTCTACCTCTTTTTCTGCCGTTTTAACGGCTGTATATTTCCACGGGAGGCGCGGGCTTAGCAATAAATCCGATGCTTGAAAGCGTATTCAGGCAGCCGATTCACTGCTAAAACCGCCAGTCCTTCCCGACGGATACGGATTATGACAAGGCAGGCAGGTTTACGCCTGCCTGCCTTGAAAGCGTTATTTGCGGATTCCCAGTTTCGCGATAATGGAACGGTAACGCTCGATGTCGCTTTTTTGCAGATACGCGAGCAGGTTTCGCCTGTGGCCGACCATCTTCAAGAGTCCGCGGCGCGAGTGGTGGTCTTTCGTGTGCGCCTTCAGATGCTCGGTCAGGTCGTTGATTCGCTTGGTCAGCACGGCGATTTGCACCTCGGCCGAACCGGTGTCGCCTTCGTGCAGGGCATATTCCTGCATGATGGCGGTCTTTTCTTCGTTTGTCATTGTCTTCACCTCATTTAAATTTGCCCGTATCCCAGAATGAGGCAGGTGAAATACCCTTGAGGTTTGTTCCACAATCCGAGAATCGGGTATGAGCAAATGAAAGTATAGCACAGCGTTTCGGCTTTGTAAAGCTTTTTTCCAATTTCAGCAACGACGTTCAACTGTTCGGGCGGCCCTTCCCCAAAAAAAGCCGGCGGCATACTATAGATAAGAAGGCTTTTGCCTTCGCGGATGGGAAAAGAAGCGGGTGTGCGCCGCCGGTGGCAGTACTGCCCAAGGGGAGCCGGCTGCGGGGGTCGTCGGACGATCCGGCATACCCGCCGGTCATAAAAAGCTCCCGTCCGCTCCGGCGGGCGGGGGCGGCTTTTTCCGCGCCCGCCAATGGATTCCCCGCGGTTTAAAACATTTACAAAGCACCGATAATGTTCTATACTATCTTTTACCCCGGTCCTGTTTATTATTCCACGGTTCAGGCTTCTTTTGCGCCGAAAGGGGTGGTTTCCGTGAAAATCAAACAAAACACCGGCCGGCTGACGGCGGCTTTTTTGGCGTTGCTCGCCGGCTTTACCGTTTTGTTTTCATCGTATGGCGGAAAGGCCATTAAAAAATACGCGCAGCCCCTGCTGGTGAAGAAAGCGGCGGTGTCCGCTGCCGCCAAAGGCGATGCCGGCGGTTCCCGGGTTACTCTGAAAACCGGTGATTGTGTCGAGTTCGGTTCCTACAACGGCGAACCGGTTTGCTGGAAGGTCGCCGATATCGATAAAAACGGGGTTCCTCTCTTGTTCAGCGAACGAATTTTATGCTTCAAAGCGTTTGACGCGGCCGGCAAAGCCCCCGGCTGTCACGAGGGAGCGGATGTCGAGGCGCTCGGCAGCAACTCCTGGCGGCAAAGCTCATTAAGGCAGTGGCTGAACTCCCGCGAGGAGCGTGTGCCCTGGAGCCATTGCCCGCCGAACGGTGAAAATGTGTCGGTCAATCCCTACGCTATGGAACCCGGTTTTCTCAACAACAACAATTTCAAAGCCGCGCAAATCGGAATGATAGAACAAACCGAAGGGGATTTCGTATTCCTGCTGACCGAAAAAGAGCTGAAAACCTATTTTGACGCGACGGCGCGAATCCGCAAACCTACGGTTGAAGCCGTGCGGGAAGATCGTTCCGATTATTTGCACCTGGGCGGCGCCGAATGGTATTGGACGAAATCGCCGAACAACGCGACGAGGACGGGCACGATAACCGTCGTCAGAAAGGGCGGGTTCTATAAATCGGTCGCGAACGACGGCCTTGTCGGCGTTTGCCCCGCGCTGCGGCTTCGAAGCGAAGTCGTCCGGGCTTTCGGCGGCGACGGGTCAACGGCGGCTCCGTATCGTGTTACCGGAGGGAAAGGATAACGCCATGCAAACCTTCCGTAAAAGAGAAACCCTGCTGCCTGTCGCCGTGTTCGGCTTTTTTACCGTGCTTTTTATGCTCGTGTGCACGAGGCTTCAGCTGAAAACCGACGACGGCAATTTTCTCGGCATGCTGCTCAACCCCGGCTTCTCCTACGCGGAGTTCCTGAAATACCGGTATCATTTTGTCTCCGGCCGAACCGTCAACGAATTTCTGACGATGTTCTTTTTGGGCAGGCACATCGTTTGGTGGCAGCTGGCCAATTCCGCGGCGCTGATCTATATTGTCTTTTTTCTCGCGCGGCTGATCGCTTATGTCCCCGCCGGCATAACAAACGCCAACCGCGCCGTTTTCGCGTCGATGTCCGTTTATTTTATTTTCTGCCTGTCGCTTAATTCCAATGCGTTTTGGTTTTCGGGGTCCTTCCCATATTTATGGACGATGTCGGCGATGCTTTTTACGCTTTCACCCTCGGTCTTTTCGCTGCTCGGCGTGAAAATAAGGCTTATCCGGCTGCCGTTTACGCTGCTCGGGGCTGTCATCGCCTCCTCGCAGGAGCAATCGTGCGCGCTGGCGGTCACATTTCAAGTCATCCTGTCCGCCGCGTTGCTTGCCAAACAAAAACGGCGCGGGTTGGTTTCGGCGGTTTCGTTGGTCCCCATGCTCGTCAACGTTTGGTCAATTCTCAACTCGCCGGGCGCGGCGGAGAGAATGCGGTTTGAGGAAGCCGCGAACTACCCCGGCTTTTCACAGTTGAGCGTCTTCACGAAGCTCGCGGGCGGATTTGTCAACCTGGTCAGCCATCAGGTCTTTTTCGCGCATATGCTGTCCGTTATCCTACTGGTATTTTTAAGCGCCGCGGTATACAATAGGTACAAGAAGCGATGGCTCGCGTACCCCTTGATTGCCGTCAACATAATCGGCGTCTGTTTGTCGTTTCCGTTTAATCTGCTGTATGTCCTCCAAAGCAAAAGCAGTTTCTACAGCCTCAACACGTTTTTCACGCGCGGCGCTTTCGATGCAGCCGCTACAGCGGTCCTCGTGTTATCCTCGGCCGTTGTCCTCGCGTGCGCCGTTTTATCGGCGGCTTTGCTGAGAAAAAAAGATTTTTTCTCAACAGCGGTGTTTCTTTGCGTTATGGCCGCTTACGCCGGCGCGATGATTATCAGCTTTTCACCGACGATTTACGCCTCCGGTCAAAGGGTGTTCTTTTTCACAGACATTCTGCTTTTGGCCGCCTGCTGTATTTTATACCCTTGCGTCGCTTCCGCGAAAACGGTGATTTGGCTGCGCAACGCCGCGTATGGTTATGCCGTCTGCAATTACGGCTTGAACGTCATTGTTTTCGCCGTTGCCGAACTGCCTTAAAATAGCCGAGCAAAACGGCGCAAGGAAAGGATAGGGCCTGTGAAAATCGCCAGAGAAGGCAACCGGCTTGTGATCGATATTCACGGCATGAAAGCGGCCGAGGCAAAGTTCCGGTTGGAAGCGCTGATTGAAAGCTGCGGCGCGGATATCGAGTCCATCACGGTCATACACGGGTTCCGCAACGGCCAAACGCTGAAAGATATGGTTCGCGGCGAGCTAGCTGCCTCGAGAATTAAGCAAATCAGGTCGGCGTATAATGCGGGGCAGACAGTCATAGACCTGCGGAAGAAGAAAGACTTTAGTAATCGTTATCGTCGGAGGCAAAGGAATTGAAGAACAAAAAGAAAATCATTTTAGCCACGGCGGCCGCCGCGGTACTGGTTGCTTTAGCCGTCGGTGTTTACGCCTTCGTCACCCGCGGCAAAGACGACAGGCAGCTTGCCGCGTTGCCCCTTTCCGGCGCGAAGTTCGATGCCGGGGAAAGCCCCGCTCATTTAATCGCTCACAGGGGTTATACGCTGGCCGCTCCGGAAAACACCCTGCCCGCCCTGATCGCAGCCGGTCAAAAACAATACCGGTATGTGGCGTTTGACGTCAGGGAAACGCTCGACGGCGTGTTGGTGCTGATGCGCGATGAAACTGTGGACAGGTCAACAAACGGCAAAGGCAAGGTCAGCCGATTGACCCTTTTCGAACTCCTCGAGTTTGATATCGATACCGCGGGGAAACAGGAGGAATACGGCGAATTAAAGATTCCAACCGTGGAACAGGCTCTTGATGTCTGTACCAACTACGGTCTGGCCGCGTTTATCGAGGTCAGGCAAGTCGGGCCGCAGGGGCTTCGCAATTTGATGAAATACCTTGATGAGAGGAACCTTTCATACGCTTGCATCGTTGTTTCTTCAAACATCGAAGACCTTAATGAAATAAAAAAAATAAACCCCAAAGCCGGCCTTTGTTTCCTGGATGAAGAAATCGATGAAAAAACGGCGCAGGCTTGCCGCAAAGCCGGTATGAAATACGCGTTTGATTCCGCTGAGAAAAGCAGTACCCCGGAGCGCATAAAACAAATGATGCGCGACGACACGGCGCTCGAGTTGGTCTGCTCTTCGGTCAACGACTTGGATACACTCAAAAAGATGCACTCCGCCGGGGTCCGGTTCTTCATGACCGACTGCATTGTACCGGGTTAACAATGAAAAAGGGCGCGGCCGTGTTTCGCGGCTGCGCCCTTATTTATGTATGTTCTGTTTCGCGGTTAACCGGTCGTCGTCTCGCCGGGTTCCGCGGTGGCCGGTTCGGTCGTGCCGGGCAGCGTACCCGATTCTTCCGTGATATCCGGCTGTGTTGACTGTGATGTTTCCTCGATGCTTGTCGCAGTCGTATCGGTGACGGCCGGCTCCGTCACGACGGTTGTTTCCGTGCGCGGAACCGTCGTGGATTTGCGCGGGGTGGTGGTCTTAGGCCTGAGCATATTCAGAGCGCTGTCCCTGTCGCTGTCGAGCACAATGTTCGTCTTGCCGTAAATCGCTGTTTGAATGACCGCGGCTTCCGCGGGGTAATCGACGACCCAGACGCTGCCGTCGATGCTGGCGCTCTTGAAGGCGTCGACCTCGAACGCGTGGTGCCACAG
>DAITOC010000058.1:0-8958 GCA_036834305.1 Clostridiales bacterium | reverse complement strand
TTGTTCTCGGCGTCCTCATTGACGGTTATTTCGACGGCGTCGCGCTGATACATCCAGCCGATGGTCATCACGTCACGCGAAAGAGTCGCGGACAAAAGCGCGAGGTTTACGCGATGAGTCGTCCGGTCAAGGATCTTCGTAACATCTTTAAAAAAGCCCATATCGACCATTCTGTCGGCTTCGTCGAGCACGACTGTCTCCACCGCGCCAAGCCTAATGGTCCTTCGGTTCAGATGATCCAAAAGCCTGCCCGGCGTCGCGACGACGATCTGCGGGTTCCGTTTCAATGCCTTCAGCTGAACGGCGATCTGCTGCCCGCCGTAAACGCAGACGACCTTGATGCCGTTGATAAACTGGCAGATATCGCGGAGCTCCGAGGTGATTTGAAGGGCCAGTTCGCGCGTAGGCGCGAGAATCAACGCTTGCACACGGTCGTCCTCGAGGTTGATATGCTCGACGATGGGGATACCGAACGCGTAGGTTTTGCCTGTGCCCGTCGGCGCTTTGGCGATGACATCCCTCCACTCGAGCATCGGGGGGATCGTTTTCGCCTGCACCGGCGTCGGTTTGTCGAATCCGTTCTTTTTGACAACCTTCAGCACTTCGGGGGATAGATCCAATTGGTCAAAATTCTTAATTTCCATCGCTGTTTTCACTTCCTCGGAAAACGAGGAGAAAGCACATAAAGCTCTCTCCTCGGCAAGTTCATTTTATCTGCTTTTCATTAGCCTTCTCTTTGGTCTGTTTCGTATGCGCCAGACTCAAACGGAAGAATCCTTTTGTTATTCATTTGAACACAGTATAGCATAGTGTATTCCGATATGCAAGAATTTTGCCGGTACAATCCGCATCCCCCGGCCAAACGCGCCGAAAGCCTAACTCTTGGGGGCCGGCGCCTTGACAACGATAAGTTCCAGTGTTCCGCCGTGCAGATTTCGGACATTCATCTTGGTTTGGAACGGGATTTTCAGCAGAGTGCCGGCCTCGTATTCGTGAATTTCCTGATCGTTGAGGCCGATGGATAATTTCCCCCTAACAACGGTCATATAAACGTTGGAGTTTGAAAAATGCTCCGGCAGCCCTTCGCCTTTGTTAAACACCATGTGCAGGTAATGGACATTCTCGTCGAATACGACTTTTTCGACGGCCTTTTCATCGCCGAGCGAAAGTTGAAATACCTGTTCAACCATAATGGTATACCTCCTAAATATGCTTGTATACGGATTATACCATAAAGTGTTATTGCTTATTCGTTGCGGCCGCAACAAGTTCGGGTTTTTCTGTTCGTCTTTGCCGTAATGACCGGTCAAGGCTCCCGTTTTGCAGCGAGGGTCTTACTATTGCGGTACAGGATGTTATATTCAACCGAGGCATCATATCATCGCCGCCGGCACAATGAGTGTTTCGCGGTCAAACGCGCCGAATGCGTCGGCCATGCAAAGCACAGCTCCCGTGCCGCGTTTGAGGGGGGATTTGTCGATTATGGAGAAAGCCCGTGTCACGCGCTTGTCGGGCAGCGCGGATTTTTTTATTTCTATCGGGAATAGCCGGCCGTCGCCTTCTATGAGCAAATCGATTTCTTTCGCGTCACGGTCCCGGTAGTAATAGAGATATGGCTCTTTCGCGTTGTTATAATAGCTTTTTATGATCTCCGAAACGACGTAATTTTCAAACAGCGCGCCGCTCATCGCGCCGTTCATTGTTATATCGGGCGTGCTCCACTTTGTCAGGTAGCATACAAGGCCGGTATCGTAAAAATACAATTTTGGCGTCTTGACCGTTCGTTTGAGCACATTGTTTGAATATGGATGCAGATAAAAAATGATGCCGAGCGTTTGAAGTATCAGCAGCCAGTTCTTCGCGGTTGCCTGGTCAATGTCGGCGTCATCGGCGATGCTTTTATGATTGATCAGCTGCCCGGCGCGCGCCGCAACGGCGGTGATAAAATTCATGAATTTTAATGAATCGATCGCGCCGGAAAGCTCGTGGATATCCCGGTCGATATATGTGCTTAAATAAGAGGAATAGAAAGTCTCCCGGTTCTGCGCCTCCCGGGCGGCGACCGCGGGCATGCCGCCGCGCCAGATGAGCTTGAAAATGTCCGGTGTTGTCAGCGCTTCTACTGTTTTTTGTCGCTCCAAAAGCCTGTCAAAATCGACCGTGAACGGTTCGCTTTTGATGCCGCCCGTTTCGCTCTGCGAGAGCGGCAGCATATTCAGCAGCGCCACACGGCCTGCCAGAGACTCCCTAACGCCGCGCATGAGTTTGAACACCTGCGAGCCCGTCATCCAAAAATCGCCGTTATTCCTGTCGCGGTCGGCGATAATTTTGACATAGGTAAAAAGTTCGGGTGCATATTGCACTTCGTCGATGAGAATCGGCGGCTTGTGCATTTGGAAAAACATCGCGGGGTCATTTTTTGCCATATTCCGCTCGTTTAAATCATCCAATGTGACATACGCCCGGCCCCGGTTTTCGTCTTCCATAAGCTTTTTGAGCATGGTCGTCTTGCCGACCTGGCGGGGGCCGGTTATTAAAACGGCGGGGAAATCCTTTGCGGCCCGGATGACCACATCTTCCAAATCTCTTCGAATGTAACCCATGACGACACTCCCTTCGGCAGATATATGATATATATCCTATTATAGCCGTATTTTATTGTTCGTCAATAGGTTCTTTAAGATATTGACAAGCAATATTTAATTGCTGTGCGGGAAAACACCGTTTACAACATACAACTTTTCAACAGGAAGCGGTAATCACTAATTTAGAAAAAAACAACTTCGGGGCGGAATTTCTTGCGCCCCGGCAACATTTTATATGGGTACTGATTCCATTATTTCAGCTGTAAGCACATGCTGTATAAACATCTAAATTCTTACAGCAGCGCCCGTATGCTCGCGGCGACGGCGGCGGCGCAGGTCCGGACGCCCTCCTCGGTCAAATGCGTCTTATCGTCGCTTTTGATGAAAACTTCGTTGTTCGGCCGTGTCAGAGCGTACAGGTCGTCGACGGCGTCGAGTTCGCCGCCGAACGCCTCGAGAAAACGGGCGGTATAGCGCTCGATATCCGCATTGTCGCGCGAGGGGTGGCCGGGGCCGACCGCCGTGGTGGTGGCGAAAATCACTTTCGCGCCGGTCTTCTTGAGCTCCCGCAGGATTCTGCCCATGTCGCGCACATATTCGTCAATGTCCGTGAAGCAGCCGTCCTCCGGGTAAACGCGCAGGATATCCCACAGCCCGTTGTTCCAGTGGATAACGTCGGGTTCCGGGAACTGCGGCAGCCAGTGCCGCAGGCTGTTGAGCGTGTACTTCACGAAACGGCCGTTTTCCGGCGGGCTCCATATCTCGCAGCCGTCTTCGGCCAGCAACGCTTTGACCGCGTCCTGATAGCTTAAGCGGATGGAATCGCCCATAAGCATGATTCTTTTCATTGGCCGGTTACCCCAAACATAAAAAACTCTCTTACAAATTATTCAATATACTTTACGAATTACTCACTATGCGTTATTGTTTGCGCGAGCCAAAAGAAAATACGATTTATAAATCACAGGTTAAACATCACAAGCCCGGCGACGCCCGCCAGGCAGGCCGCTGAAAGCGAAGGTGTACGGCTCGTCGGGTGACAGTTGCGTCGCGATAAACCGGGAACCGAGCGATACCCCCGAGAAGAGGAACCCGGCCGCCGCGTTTCATCACCCACCGGTTGACCGGCCACACTAAAAACAGCAAGGCGACGTCCAGGCCGAGAAGCAGATAGTTCATACGGCAGCCCTTTCAACGGCTTTGTAGAAAAACAGCCTGCTCGAGCGTTTCCCGGGAAGCGAAACACAAAAGCCGTTTTGTATCAGGCCTTCGGAAGACACCTCCATGACATCGCCGGTGTCCGCGTCCTCGAAACAATAGGTTTTCCCGGGCAATACGCCGCCCAAATCAAAGCGGGCAGCCTCGCACGGGGAAAGCGGCCGGCGAAAAATGAGGACAATGCCCTCGCCCGTCTCGGGCCGATCATATTGGGACGCGGCCCAGTTGCTGTCGTCAACGGGCGGAATCGTCAGAGGATAATAGTCGCAGGAAAAGAACGGCCGGGCCCGCCGGTATTCCGCGTTGATTTGCCGGACCCATTCAAGCGGCTGCTCCTCTGTGATTTCTCTGCCTTCGTAGCCCCAGTAGGACGACACAAACGAGGCGGAATAGCAGCTGCGCGCTTTGTAGGTGTCGCCGAGGCCGAAGCCGTTGCCGGTGCCCGAATAAGGCAGCCATTGGGAGATGCCCATGTTGTGAGTCTGGGAAGTTTCGGCGTCCGCGTCCCAGGTGCACTGGTAGTCGCTGCGCCACAAGGGCATCGAGCGCCGAAGCGTCTCAATGTCAATGCGCCGCCCGCCGCTCGCGCAGTTGTCGATGAGCAGGCCGGGAAAGCGCTCGAGCAGCGCGTCCCAAAACGCGTACAGCCCTGTGATGTGCTTGATTTCGTTGATGCCGCCGCGCTCCGGCTCGTCGTTCGCCAGCCAGAAGCGCAGGGGGTCGATGTTGAAATCCTGCCGGTAACAGCCCAGGGAAAGATTTTCTATGAAGGAGGATACGAGTTCAATCGTCCCGTTCAGGGCGTCCTCGTTTCCCAGATTCAGCAGCCGGTTGTCACTTTTGCGCGTTTCGCCCGGCATCTTGAAAAACCAGTCCGGGTGTTCTTGCGGCGTCGGGTTCGAACGAATGACGCGCTCGGGTTCTATCCAAAGGAGCATTTTCATGCCGTTTTCCCGCGCGGCTTTCGCGACCTCCCGCAGGCCGTCGGGGTGCGTTTTGGTGTTGACAGCCCAGTTCCCCGTCTGCGTACCCCAGTCGCCGACATGCTCGCTCGGGCAGTATCCGTCGGGCGAGCCGTACCAGCCGGCGTCAATCCAGAAATACTCAAAGCCGAAATTGTTTTCGGCGTATTTTTTTATGCGCTCAATCATCCGGTCCGACGGCATGGCGCCCCAGGCCATGATGCAATGAGGCCCTTCGGCCGGCCGGCCCGGTTTGCCGACAAGGGAAAAATGCTCTTTGATGAGCCGCCGGAATTGATTGTGGCCGGCGGTTTGGCCGTTTTCGTACCGCATCAACAAAACGGAGGAGGTTCGTATTCTTTCACCGGGCAACAGGCGGAAGGCGGCATGCTGTATGCCCGTTTGTATGCGTATGTTATCGTCGTCCCTTGAAAAAACGGCGCGCCATTGGACGGTCCAGCCGATGGCTGTTATCACGCCGTTTTCGCCTTTGTTGATGTCAAAAAACGGGGCGCGGCCGTCGGAGGAGCGGCCGCCCTCGCAGGAATAGGAACGCGATTGGCCGGGGAGAATCGGCTCTGCCTTCGAGCAGAATTCGTCCCTCGCCAGAACCGCGCCTTTGGGATTGTAGATTTTCGCGGCGTCTTCGCGGATGGCAAACCCGGGCACCCGCGGCTTGTCGTATTCGAAAGGAATGCGGACGTCGCCGTCGAAGAGTTCCGTAATCAGGCCGCTTTTTTCCGGCGAGTTGTTAAAGAATGAAAGAACCCACTCCGTGGCGCCGAACTCGGAGTATTCTTTGACGGTTTGGGTGATTTCGAGCCCGTCGGGCAGGGTAAAGACGGTTTCATAGGAATCAACGGAGGCGCTTTTAAGTACGGCCGCCGAGGGTTCGCCGTTATACAGAAAGGAAAACTTCAAAACATCATCTCCCAACGCGGCTTTCGGTTTTAACCAATATAGCATACAATCCGCCCGTAATCCATAGGTTTTAAAGAATCCCCGCGACGAAACCTGCCCGGCGCGATTATGTGGCAATTTTGTCCGTATTTCATAGAATAGAACAGTCGTCCTAACACACCGTCAGGTTGGATGGGGGGGAAACCATTGAACAACATGGAGAATTTCGGCAGCGACTCGATGAACAGAATGCCCGGCATGAACGGCCAGCCTCTTGAGCGGCAAGGGATGCCGCCGCTGACGCAGGCTGACTTGGACGCCATGCAAGCCTATCAGGCTGCCTATCCGGAAATATTCTATAAGCTGCAGCCGTATATCATGATGATGTGCGACCAAATGGACTCGTTTGGGACCGCAATGCCGAACCAGGAAATGATTGAGCAGATGAGCGACAACATTTATGAGGATTTGCTCAGGATGTACCCGGACCTTGCCGATTATGTTCGCAGCCACGATAACGCCATGCCCGAAGAGGAAGACGCCGTTGAGGCTATTACCTACGGCGGATTTCGCCCGGGCGATCGCCGCAGGCGCCCGTTCCAACGCAGGGGCCTGCCGAGGGATCTGATTCAAATCCTGCTGCTTTCGGAGCTCGCCCGCCGCAGAAGAAGGTATTTTTACTAACAGTCGGATCTCACCATCAGCGTCGAACATTTAAGAGGGTATCTCTAAGCCTTGCTTGAAGTGTAATATATGACCGGCTTCTTGCCGATATTCTTCTTCGATTGGTTTTGAGAGCCCTCTTGTGTTTGCCGTCGTTTTTCGGAGGCACGGTGCCATGTGCTGCGGCAGAGTCCTTTGCCATTTCCCGGTAATGGCTGTTTTTTATCAAGTTTGGCTTCCTTTTAGCTTCGCCTTGTTAAACGCGATCGCTATTGTAATTTATAATTTGAATTGAGGTACGGTAATGATATCAAGCGCTGAATATATACAAGAGTCCCTCGCGCTGCATTTGTTTTTTGCGAGGATCATGAAGGAGCATTCCTTCTTTCTTGAAATAGGGTTTACTCCGAAGGACCATGTTTTATCCTCACAGGCGGATTATTTCCGCAGAGCGTTTGACGCTCTTTTGGAAGATGTAATTGATTTGTCGGCCGGCGTTGTTTCCCCCGGGGTTCTTCTTTCCGGTGAAGTCGTGACGCCTTACACCATGGACGCGGAGAAGTCTTCCGCCTACTTTACAGGTGTCAACATCGCGACAGGGCTGACCGGAGACGAGCTTCGCCTTGAAAGCGACGGCGCTCAGATAAATCCTTCGCTCGAGGAAAGGGTTTTCAGCGTCAACGACGAAGCAATCCGGTTGTTAAACGGCTTGATTCAGTTGAAAACAAGCTTGTTGGCAAACGTGCTTGCATGCAGGCTGTTTACCGTGAACTATCCTCTGCTGATTGACCATATCCTCAGAGAGGCGCGGCTCTATCTGCATCTGCTGCGGCGCCTGCAAAACCGCGAGAGTTTTGACCCGGAAAAGGAAGCTTACGAACAGGAAACATTTTGGAACAGGATTATGGCGGAGCATTCGAAATTCATACGCGGTTTGCTTGACCCTACCGAAGAAGACCTGTTCGTTTTAGCCGACAACTTCGGCAAAGAATTTGACGCGCTTTCAAACGAAGTAAAAACGGCGATGGATAAAACAATGCCGCTGAAAAAGGTTACGGATGAAAGCATCGCGGCAACCGAAAGAATCCGCGATTTTAACAGGACGGGAACCGAGGGCCTTCTCGGCTGTAGAATCAAATCCGTTATCATCCCTCTTTTAGGCGACCATGTGCTGCGTGAATCAAACCACTATTTGCGGCTGCTCAACGAATACAAACGGCAGCTGTAACAACACAAAAACACGGTGCAAGGGTTTTTGTTTTACCCTTGCACCGATACCGTAATATCCATCGTATTCGCTATACCAGCGGAATCGTATAAGTATACAGCGTGTACCAGACCCCTGCCGAGAAACTCCTGCCGCGCAGAATCACTTCGTCATCATACACTTCAAAGATAAAACCGGTCCCGTTCGAAACGGTTCCGTTGAGACCGGCGCTCGGGTACATATAGCAAGGTAAATTCACACTGTGGACCGAGCCGTAGGTTTCCACACTATTGTAGCCGTAAATGTGTTCGGTTAAGCCGTTTGTGAAACCAAGATGGATATGGCCGCTGAGAAGAAACACATTTTTATAGCTTTTCAGAATCGCTTCCACCCGGGTGGACTGCTCCCCGAATCCGCCGTCCTCCGGCTGCGGCTCTTTGTCGCCCCATGTTTCGGGCAGACCGTGTGTTGCGTTCATCGGCCAGTGGCTGAGCACAAATATCGGCTTGTTGTCTTGTGACGCCTCTTCCAGGGTTTCCCCGAGCCATGCCAGCTGTTCGTCACTGATATAGGCGGACACATGGTCGCTTTCACTGCCGAGAATGATAAAATGATACCCGTTTATCTCGGCCGCGTAATACATCTTGTCGACGCTGCGGCCGGTGATTTGGCCGGTGTATTGAGTAAAAAGTTCCTTCGCTTTGCCGCTGTCATCGCTTTGTGTCCAGGTGTCATGGTTGCCGGCGGCAACAAGGATGTTCTTCGCGGGAGTATACCGCCTCATTGTGTTGCAAAGCATCTCGTACTGTTCAACTTCCCCATGGTCGGTATTGTCACCGGTCATAACCAGGGCGTCCAACGGGTACGCGGATTTTTCCATATCATAAAGCCCGAGTTCCAGCATTCCCGAACGAAAAACGCTGTCCGTCATATGAATATCCGAAATGGCCGCGAAACACAGCCGGACGTTCTCCTCATCAACCGGCGCGAATTCCGCCGTAAAATTTCCCAGCAGCGGTGAGGAAAAAAACGAAAGAAAAGACAGAAGAATCAGCATAATTCTTTTCAGGGGCACAACCATACAGCAACCGCCTTTCGTGGATATTAAAATCCGGATTCCCGGGTATGACGCGCCGTCAAAACGAAACGAGCGTTGGTTTTCTATATAAGTTTACCTGAAAATATAAAAATTGTAAATAAGTTTATCCATCTTCTTGTCCCGGGCATAATATTCCTTTTTTAACGCATACTATTGGGAACGAATGCAGGAAGGCCGTGATGCCCTGTGTCAAACCCATCCCGAACGCCCAACCTGCTGATGAATGAAAAATCCCCGTATTTGCTCCAGCACGCTTACAATCCCGTCGATTGGTACCCCTGGGGAGAAGAGGCTCTGGCAAGGGCAGCGTCCGAGGACAAGCCC
>DAITOC010000057.1:0-9000 GCA_036834305.1 Clostridiales bacterium | reverse complement strand
AACTATGTTACAACACAATTATCGGCAGGAGTGCATTCTAAAGACGTTGAAATTCGTTATTATCCCGATATTGATAGACCCGATTCCTTTGATATGATGATACTGCTCTATTCGTATTTTAAAGCATTAGGCAATAATAATCTTACCGGCTTAATAGATTATTCTAAGGTATTGGAAAACAATATGCATGCATTTCCAAAACAAAATCTTCCTGTTTTGTACTATGAATTATGCTTTGTCGGTTGTATTACAAATGATAATTCAAAAGCAAATTACTATTATGAAAAAGTTAGAAAAACACTTAGAAATGACAAAGATGTAAACGGAATGAGAGTGAAAGCGTACTATGAATATTACAGCAACGGAAACACTCAAGCAGCGATGATTTATTGTGAACAAGCACTTAAAGTAGTTGATAAATTTCCTATTAAAGGCCAATCTTTTATGGAAAAAGACTTGGTTGAAAGATTGAAATTTCTGCTATATGGTAAAGGAGGCCCCCCGTGCTTGGTGCCATCATCGGCGACATCGTAGGCAGCCCCTACGAGTGGAACCGCATAAAAACAACCGACTTTCCGCTGTTCGGCCCAAAATCTTATTTCACGGACGACTCCGTCATGACCGTCGCCGTGGCGGAAGGCCTTCTCAACGGCGGAAAGGACAAACAGAAAGCCGAAGCGGAGATCATCGCCGCGATGCGCCGCTACGGCGCATGGTATCCCGACGCTGGCTACGGCGGGATGTTCAGCGAATGGCTGACATCTGCCGAGCCGAGGCCCTACAACTCCTACGGCAACGGCTCCGCCATGCGCGTGTCGGCCGCGGGCTGGCTGTTCGACACCCTCGAAGAAACGGAGGAATTCGCCGAAATCAGCGCCCGCGTGACCCACAACCACCCGGAGGGCATCAAGGGCGCGAAGGCGACGGCCGCCGCCATCTTTTTGGCGAGGCACGGCGCGGGCAAAGCGGAAATCAAGGAGGCGGTCGTCACAAAATACGGCTACGATTTGAGCCGGACTCTTGATGAAATCCGCCCCGGTTACTTTTTCAACGAAACATGCCAAAAAACGGTGCCCGAGGCGATCACCGCTTTTTTGGAAAGCGAAAGTTTTGAGGACGCGCTGCGCAAGGCCGTTTCGCTCGGCGGCGACAGCGACACTCTCGCGGCCATCACCGGCAGCATCGCCGAGGCGTTTTACGGCATTCCGGAGGAGATCAAAAAGCAGGCGCTGGAAAGGCTCGACGGCAGGCTGCGGGCGGTTGTGGAGCGATGGACGATATAATTACCCGGCGGCGGGCGCCGCCACCCTCTTTGGCAAAGAGGGCTGTATGGAGTGTGAAATGTGGAATTTGAAGTGCTGCCGAAGGGCGTTTACATAGCGGAGCCGCTTTCGGATTATGTGGCCCTCGATATCGAGACGACGGGCCTGAGCCCGACGGCCAATGCCATCCTCGAGCTGGCGGCCGTCAAGGTCGAGGGCGACGAAATCGTCGACCGCTTTCAGCAGCTCGTCAATCCGGGGGTTCCCATCCCGTATTTTATCAGCCAATTCACCGGTATTACGAACCGCATGGTCGCCAAGGCGCCTTCCATTGGGGAGGCGCTGCCCGCGTTTTTGGCCTTCGTCGGGGATGGGCCCGTCCTCGGCCACAATGTGAGCTTTGACCTGGGCTTTATCCGCGAGAACTGCCGCCTGGTTCTCGGCCGGCCGTTTTTGAACGATTACGCCGACACGATGCGTGTCAGCCGCCGGCTGTTCCGCGAGGAGCGGCACCACCGCCTGGGGGATTTGGTGTGCCGGTTCGGCATCGGGGACACGGTGGAGCACCGGGCGCTCAGCGACGCGGTGCAGACGCATTGGTGCTATCAATATATGAAGAGTGTGGTGTTATGATTTGTATCTCCCCTGTTGCCCAAACGGCCGTTTTGTAGTATGATAAAAACAGAACGAATCGCGGAAGGGGAGGTCGGCTGCCACGAAAAAGGCCGCTCTTTTGCTTTGTCTTCTTGTTTGCGCGGCGATGCTGCCCGCCTGCTCGGGGCGGAGCAGCCCGTATTCCTACGAGGATACGATGACCACGCAAACGCGAAGCGCTGTTTCGCAAACCGCGCCCGTCGGCCCGGCGGCGCGCGTGCTTCCCTACTTTGACCCCTATGTGATGACGAAAAACCGGCGGGAAAGCCTGCTGCAGGAGCAATACAACAATTACACGCGGCTGGTCGACGCAGTGATAGAAGGCAACGGGCGCGTTAACATGACCGGTGAGGAGTTCGCCGGGCTGGGCAATCTGCTGGCCGAGAGCCTGCCGCTGGCTTGGCTGGTTTTAAGAATGAACTACTCGGAGTCCGATAACGGCGTGGTTATCAAGTACCGGTACGGTTCGGACGAACACAACCGGTTGGTGGACGAATTCGCGAAAAAAATCGACGCGATTAAAAAGAAGTGTGAAACCGCGGCCGGCAGCGACATCGCCAGGGCCATGAGCGTGTACGGTTATGTCGCCTCCAACACCGTCAGCGGCGGCGAGGCGTCGAGTTACACGGCGCTCATGGAGGGCCGCGGCAACAGCGAGGCCTACGCGGGCGCCCTTGAATTTTTACTTTTGCAGGCCGGCATACCCTGTTTGCATATCACCGGCATCGCCAAAAACAATGAAAACCGCGCGTGGACGGCGGCGATGCTCGGCGGCAAGTGGTATCACCTCGACGCGTCGCGCGAATCCTGGAACTACGACGGGAAGGGCCTGACCTATTTCGGCCTGACCGACGCGGAACTCGAGGCGCGCGGGACGCGCGACATGAAGTCCGTCACGGAACATTGGGAAACGGGCGATTTGCCCGAATGTGCCGATGGGCGGTTTTCGGTTTTCCGCGATTGCAGCGCGTGGGCATACAACGGCGCGAACAACACGATCGAATACAGCGTCGGCGGTTCAAAAGAAAAAAAGGAATTCCGGTTGTTTTAGGGTACTTCCGCCGGGCAAATGAAAGCCGGCGGTTAAAATGAGCATAGAAAGTTGCAGGTGTTGACTATGGTAAAGACAAGATTGCGCGCGGCTGCCGCGATTTTCATCGCGCTCGCGGTCGCGTTGGTTTCGCCGGCGGCGGTCACCGCGCAGGCGGCAGGCGGCTGCGATTGCGGCAGCGCCCCCGTGGTGTTTTTGGAGGGCATCGCGTCGCGCGACATCATGAAAAACCCGGGTACGGCCGGGGAGGAGGTCATCTTCCCGCCGACGATCGAACGTATACAGGCGGCGATCAGCCCCGACACCGCGCTGAACCTGGCGAAGTTCGCCGTCACGTGGGATTGGGACAACTTGGCGGAAGCGCTGATTCCCGCCGCCGAAAAGGCGCTCGAGGATTTTGGCTGCAACCCGGACGGGTCGGTCAAGGAAGGCACCGGCATCAACTGGTCCTACCCGGCCATCGGCGCGCATGACCCTTATTCGGAGTATGAATTTCGCTATGACTGGCGCGAAGACCCGATGGATATCGCGCGCGATTTAAAGGATTATATCGATTATGTCTGCGCGGGAACGGGACATGACAAGGTCAACATCATCGGCTTCAGCATGGGCTCCATCATCACCATGGCCTATATACAACAGTTCGGCTATGACCGAATCGCGGGTTTGGCCCTTTCCTCCGCTGCGCTCAACGGCGTCAGCTGCGCGGGCGAACCCTACGCGGGCAGCCTCAAATTTGACGCGGCGGGGATTGTCCGCTACGTCGACGCCCTGACGGGCTTGGGGGACGAAGACAACCTCATCGACGCGGTCATGGGGGTGCTCGCGAAAGCCGGCGTCGTGGACACGGTGGCCGCCACCCTCAACGACATGGCCGATGCCGTAGCCGACAGGTTGTACGGGGAACTGATGGTGAAGACGTTTTCCACGCTGCCCGGCATGTGGTCGCTGATTCCCGACGAATACTACGAACAGGCGAAGACCGTGATGCTCAGCGACACCGAAACATTCGCGGGATTGATTGAGAGAATCGACAACTACCACTACAACGTGCAAAAGCGCAACACCGACCTCATTGACGGCGTTATCGAGCGGGGCCTCCCGTTCGGCGTCGTCTGCAAATACAATGTCCAGGGCTTCCCCAACGGGAACAAACCCGCCAACATGTCAGATTTCGTTATTGACACCGAGTACTCAAGTTTGGGCGCCACCTGCGCGGATTTGGACAGCACTCTCGGCGAGGGCTACACCCAGGCGGTCGACTGCGGCCACAACCATGTGTCGCCGGATAACCTCATCGACGCCTCGACTTGCTGCTACCCCGAACAGACCTGGTTTGTGCGGGATTTTATCCACATCGACAACAGCTCCGCTTACGACGAAATTCTCCGCTACATCCTGTTTTCCGGCAAACAGGTCACCGTGTTTGACAGCGAACAATACCCGCAGTTCCTGCAGTATGACTACGAAACGGACACGCTGTCACCATTGGTCAAAGAAACCCCGACTCAGTGGGAGGCGTTTCTTGCCGGCAACACCTGGCTCGCGGTGATTTTCCGGCTGCTTCGCGCGGTTTTTGCCGCCGTGGGTAACAGAGGTTGAGAACATGGCTGCGCGGCCTCGACCCGCCGCCGGGCGGCGGAGGATTCTTATAACTAACGAGCCGGCGATCTTACCGCCGGCTCATTTTCTTTTCGGCAACTCGGCGTTCCTTATCAAGCCGGCGCTCCGCGGCAATCCGCTCGGCGTCGGCTTTTTCCTGCTCGTGGCGGCGGTCACGCCGGGCGGCGATCTCGTCATAATCCGAGGTGATTTCACCAAGGTTGGCATAGCCTGCCGCGAGGTTTAGCGTTCTCACCGCGGCGAGGTAAGGCGCGGCGACGGCGGCGTAAAGATTTTTTTCGGCGTTCGCGGCCCGCATGGCCGCCCGGCGGGCTTTCGCCTGTTTCTTGGTGTCGTCGGGCATATCGTAAGCGTCCTCAAAGGTTTGCGGGTCGTATTCGACGATGCCGTCCGGGTAGTATTTGCCGGCGAGGCGCCCGGACTTGACCAGCGCGCGGGCGTTGCGGACCTCCTGCTTGCGCCAGACGCGTTCCTCTTTGATGGGCGTGTGGGGGAGTTCGGCGGCAAGTTTCATCGCTTCTTCGGCGCAGTCAAAAAACCGCTGCGGGCCGCCGGAGGCGATGAGGTTGCACAGGGCCAGCTGCTTTTGGCCGAAGTCATTCTCAAACCGGCGGATTTCGTGCATAACGAATGCGGCGATATCAATTTCCTCGTTATAAGCGCGGACATCCTCCGCTTTTTGTCTGGCGTCTTTTATCGCCCGGTAGCGCGCCTCTTTTTCCGGCGGGGTGTTTGCCGGCAAAACCTTTGCGTTCTTTAAAACCTGTTTATCCGGCGGCGCGGCCTTTTCTTTGCCGTAATACTTTTCGGCTTTCAATATCGCCTCGCAACCCTCGATATAGGCGGAGTCCTCGTTCATTTTCGCTTTTCTGTCCTCGACAATCGTGCGGATTCGCACGACGCGGATCATGGATTTCTGGCCGGCCTCCGTGATGTCGTAAGCGAACCACGGCAGCACGTCGACGGCCGCGCCGATGACGGAAATCAGGAGGAGCGTGTCGAGCATCGGGTACAAAACACAGTTGGGGTTTTTTGTCTGCTGCGAAAGCGGCAGGTTTTCGTTATAGTCCGTATAAACGTCGAGAACCGAATAATCCGTGCCGTCGAACCCTTTTTTCCGGTAGACCCACGGCACAAAAAGGCCGGTGAACGCGCCGATGACGCTGCCCGCGTAGGAGGAGACAAACCCGAACGCGCCGTCGATGCGCTCGCCGATGAGGTATTGCTGGTTGTCGCGCATATCCGACTCAATGGCGGAGTCGATGACATTGCCGCAGTCGATGAACCGGTTGATCGTGTTCATCAGGAACAAACCGGCGGCGGCGAATTTATTTTTATAAAACAAAAATATAGAAGCGATCAGAAAAACCTGAATGATGTTTTTCGCGATTTTGATGTTGCGTTTGCCGAACCGTTTGATGAACCACGGCGACAACAGCATCGCCCAGAACGAGGCGTTGTAGGACACGGTGTTGAGCAGGCCGTAGGTGGTGCTTTTCATGATACGGGCGCGGTAGACCATCCAGTCCCAGATATTGCCCTTGGCGCCCTCGAGAAAATCGTTCCAGCCGTCGGCGCTCTTTATCCAGAAAATCTTGTTGCCGGCGACGGCCCGCATGGAGTTGGCGAAACTCATTTTTGTGATGCGGCTTTTCGGAAGAACAAGGCGCTCTTTCGTGCCGTAATAGGCCAGCAGCACGATGGGCGCGAGCAGCGCCACGGGCGTGTAGGTGCCTCGAAAATACCGCATGTTGTATTTGTCGCCGCTGTCGCTGAGCACATCGACCATGATCGGGTAATACAGGTTGTTGATGGTGTACCCCATGCTGTAGATGATGCTGGTGATCGACATGATTTTGGTCCGCTCCTGCGTGTTCGGTGTGATGACATGCACCATGTTCGTGACGCCGGTTATGAACCAGTTCTGTATATAACCCTGTATCTGGGCCATAAAAAACAGCATGGCGATCATCACATACTGCGTGTAGGGCTGATGAAAGTCCCTGACGCGCTCGTAAGGCAGCCACAGGGATATCACCGTCAGGATGGTGGAGGGAACGGCGAGTTTGATATAAACGCGGTATTTGCCGTGTTTGCTGCGAAGGTTGTCCACAATCCAGGCGTTGAGCGGTGTCATGACATAGCCGATGGCCTGGCAGACATAGCTCATGACGAGCAATTGCCGGTTCGTCATGCCGAGCGTCATGCCCGTGAACTGGTTGCCCACGCCGAAGCCGATGGACCAGTTAATCGACATATACAGCGCCATCCAGCCGACGGAAAGCATGACGATTTCACGGTAAGGCACATACTCGCCCGGGCTCGGCCGGTCCCAGTACAGCCTCATTTCCTCAAAGAATTCCCGCGTTTTCCTGACTGCCCCCATGAAGACCTCCCCAAAGCCGCCGCGTAAAAGCGTGCGGTAATACAGGAATAGGGCGGGTACATGCGCCCGCCCCATGATTATTTTAGACGGTGCCTATTCATCCAGGCTCCGGTTTTTGACATATTCGCCGCGGATTTCGGCTTTGGCGATTCGTTCGAGTTCCTCCGCGTCGGCGTTGGTGACCCGTTCGGCCATTTGCCGGCGCCTCTCGAGCAGGTCGGCGTACATCCGGTCGCGCCGGTCGCCTTTGAGCGGGTAGAAGAACTTCGGCACGATGCCCAACGAACTCGTGATAATCGGCACGCCGGTGCCGAGCGCGAACAGCCACCACTTTGTCCGCAGCGCCTGTGTGCCGATGGCTTTGCCTTGTATGTAGCCGATTTCGGCGAGTACCAAATTTTTGACGGTGTTCATGCCGATGCCCTGCAGTTTGCCGATGAGGCCCCTCGCGACGGAGGTCATCGCCTCCATACGGTAGCCGTTCTTCCACTCGCAGTAATCCATCGCCTCGTTATAGAGTTCGGCGGGGATGACCTTGCGCAGGCCGTAGACCCACATCTCGATGAACTCCTCGAGCATAAAGACCGGGACCATGACCTTGCGTTTTGTGAAGTTTTTGTTGAGGGAACCGATGCCGAAAACGCCCAGCCAGCACATATCGGTGTAGAGGTCTTCCATAATCCAGATGGCTTTGGTCGAGAACCGTCTGCGGATGGGTTTGATCAGGGCGTAGCTGATGTTGGACACCGGCCCGGCCGGGATGCCGACGATGGTTTGCAGCGTGGCGGAGCCGAGCACATCGATGAAATAATCCGAGCGGCCCTGGCTGATGCCGAACCCGCTCAAGAAGTCCGACAGCGTGATGAGCAGAATGGGGTAGTTGTTGAGAATCGCCTTGAAACCCTGCTTGAGGCTCGGTTTTTCGATTGTCTGCTGCACGCGCTCCCGCGTCAGAAAGATGAAGAAGAAGGACGCCGCGCAGGCGATGAAGCTCGTCAGCAACCCCATGCCGACAAACAGATCACGCAGCTTCCACTTGACAATTTTGTTGTTGATCAAATCAATAAAAAGGCCCATCAACAGTTCCGGAATTTTTTCGCCGACCCAGCCCGACCAGAAGTTCGCCAGGGTGATCAGCCGGGTCCGGTCGACCGGGTGGGGCGTGATGGTCGACATCAGCCCTCCCTGCGCGATGCCCGAGAAGGTGCCGACCGTTTCCATGATGATGTTGAAGGTGAAATAAAATACCAGCTTGGGCATATAGTCCCCCGTGGTGTCGGGGAAGAAAAACGGCATGAACCAATACAGCGAGCCGACAATCGTCAGCGGTATCTTTAAAAACAGCACATAGGGTTTAAATTTTCCCCAGCGCGTGCGGGTTTTATCGACGATGGCGCCGATAAACATATCGTTGACGGTATCCCAGATACCGGTGAATATGTTGACATAGGCGGCGATTTTAAAATCAATTTTGACGACGTCCCAAATAAACCGGTTTTGGTATTTGCCGATGTTAAAGGAGTTGGAAAAGTCGTTGAGTATGTAAGCGAAGGTTTCTTTGGTGCCGATATAGCGGCGGTCCTGGTGGACATATTTGAGCGATTCGTCCTCCGAGGCGGAATCCGTGTTTTTCAACGCGAGATAGTCGTCTTTTTGGCTCAAGCTCCGGTACCTCCTTTTTTTGTTCGCATTAATATTTTTATTATATGGGAAAACGGCGGGAGGTTCAAGACCTATATTCGTAAGCGGGTTGAGGGAAACTTTGGGGATAAAAAAACCTCCCGCGGCGTTGTAACGCCTTGTGAAACGGGAGGGGGGAAAGACGATTTCATCGCCATGCGAAGCGGTGGTGGGATTTTAAAGTGGGTAATGGTACATCATTTATCCAGCTTTCTGTTTTGCACATAATCGCCGCGGATTTCCGCCTTCGCGATGCGCGCGAGTTCCTCCGGGTCGGCGCTGTTAACCCGTTCGGCCATTTTTTTGCGCCGCTCGAGCAAGTCAGCGTACATCCGGTCGCGTTT
>DAITOC010000056.1:0-9000 GCA_036834305.1 Clostridiales bacterium | reverse complement strand
GATATACGGCATTTTGTATTTGGCGAAGATGTTGCGGATAAGGCTCTTGCAGACTTCAATGTCCTCGATTCGCTCGCCCAAATACAGATGCTGGACGGTGCCGCCCGTGTACAGCGACTGGAGTTCGTCCTGCAAATCCATGCATTCGAAGATATCGTCCGTGTATTCGACGGGCAATTGTGTGGAATTGGTGTAAAGCGGCTCCTCTTCGCCCGCTTGAAGAATATCCGGGTATTTCGCCTTGTCCAGTTTGGCCAACCGGTAGCTCGTGCCTTCCGCGGGTGTCGCCTCGAGGTTGTAGAAATGGCCGGTTTCGTCCTGGAATTCCAGCATCAGTTCCCGCAGGTAGTTCATGACCTCCAATGAAAAATCGAGCCCCTCGCGGCTGCCGATGTCTTTGCCGAGGAAGTTCAGGCAGGCCTCGTTCATGCCGATAAGGCCGATGGTGTTGAAGTGGTTCGTCCAATATTCGCCCGTTCTCGCCTTGATGTTGCGCAGATAGTGCGCCGAGTACGGGTACAGCCCGCGCTCGGTCTGCTGCTCGAGGATTTTTCGCTTGATTTCGAGAGAAACCTTGCCGATGGTCGCGACTCGCCGCAGGTTATCGAAAAATTCTTTTTTCGTCCGGCTGGTGTAACCGATTCGCGGCAAATTGAGGGTATAAACGCCGATGGAACCGGTCATCGGGTTCGAGCCGAACAACCCTCCTCCGCGTTTGCGAAGCTCCGTTGTGTCCAGGCGAAGCCGGCAGCACATCGAAATCGCGTCCTCCGGCGACAAATCGGAATTGACATAGTTGGCGAAATAAGGTATACCATACTTACAGGTGATGCGCATAAAGTCGTCGACGACCGGGCTGTTCCAGTCAAAAGTCTTTGTGATGTTGATGGTCGGAATCGGGAAGGTGAAAACGCGCCCTTTCGCGTCGCCCTCGAGCATGACCGCGCAGAACGCGCGGTTGAACAAATCCATCTGTTCCTGCATATCGCCGTAGGTTTTATCCATCATTTTTCCTTGGATAATCACCGGCTCGTCTTTGAGTGTTGAGGGTACTTTGATATCGAAGGTGAGGTTCGAAAACGGGCATTGAAAACCGACCCGGGTCGGCACATTGATGTTAAAGATAAACTCCTGCAGGCATTGTTTCACCTGGTCGAAGGTCATCTTGTCATAATATAAAAACGGGGCGCAATAGGTGTCAAAGGAGCTCCAGGCCTGGGCGCCGGCCGTTTCGCCCTGGGTCGTGAATGTCGAGTTGACGATCTGGCCCAAAAACGAACGCAAATGCTTCGCGGGGCGGCTCTCGACCTTGCCCTCCACGCCGCCGAACCCGTCCGTCAGCAACTGGCGCAAATCCCAGCCCGCGCAGTAGGGGCCGAAAAAACCGAGGTCGTGAATGTGCGCGTCGCCGTTTTCGTGAGCCTTTCGCACATCTTCCGGGTACACCTCGTGCAGCCAGTATTTTTTGGTGAACGTTTCGCGTACGTAATTGTTCAGGCCGTTGACGCTTTTTTGCATATTCGCGTTTTCTTTGATGCCCCAGTCCTTGTCGCCGAGGTAGTCGCCGAACATACCGATCGTTGCCCCGATGAGAGCGTTCATCTCGCGGGCGCCGCGCCTTTTTTCACGGTACAGAATAAATGCCTTCGCGGTGCGGGCGTGGCCGTTTTCGATCAGGACCTTTTCGACAATGTCCTGAATACCCTCGACATCGGGTACGCGGTCTTCGTATTTATTTTCGACGGCCAGCAGAACCTGCTCTGTCAGTTCACCGGCAAGATTCTCGTCGTTGCCGCCGCAGGCGACCGCGGCTTTAAAAATGGCTTGTGTTATTTTGATTTTTTCAAACGGCTCGACATGGCCGTCTCTTTTCACAATTTGCGTAATCATTGTTTCAGACCCTCCCGCACCCCGACTGTAAACCGATCGTGTTTCATGCAGATGAATTATATACCACTTCAATATATTGTGTCAATTTGAATTTTACGACTATATGTTGTGATATTGCACGAAGTTTCGGGTCCTTTTTTATCTATTTTTTCAAAAAATGACTTTTTTCGCGTTTGACAACCAACATTCGCCCGTGTAAAATGAATTTGAGACCGATGCGTAAAGGTTTATGACTTTACACCGATACGCACAAGGTTCGTTTTTTAAAGGAGTATGTCGCCGGGGCAAAACGTTTTTGCCCTGTGAAAAACACAAAAAATAAGGAGGGTACCGGTCAAATGAAAGAAATCAACGTCGGCCTGGTCGGCTACAAGTTCATGGGCAAAGCCCACAGCAACGCGTACAGCCGCCTGGGAATGTTTTTCGACTGCGGGGTGAAGGTCAACCGGCGCGCCATTTGCGGGCGGGACGAGCAATGGGTCCGACAATCCGCCGAAAAGTTCGGTTGGGCAAGTTGGGAAACCTCGTGGGAGAATCTGATCAAACGCGGCGACATCGATGTCATCGACATCACCGCGCCATCGAACGCGCACAAGGAAATCGCCGTCGCGGCGGCGCGAAACGGCAAACATATTTTTTGCGAAAAGCCGCTCGCCCTCAACCTCGCCGACGCGCGCGAAATGCTCGAGTGCGCCGAAAAAAGCGGGGTCAGGCATCAAATCGGTTTCAACTACCGTTTTGCTCCCGCCGTTCAACTGGCCAAGAACATAATAGACGCCGGAAAACTCGGCACCATAAGGCATGTCCGGGCATCCTACCTGCAGGATTTTATCATCGACCCGGAGTTTCCGCTCATCTGGCGCCTCCAAAAGGAAGTATGCGGCTCGGGCTCTCTCGGCGACCTCGGCGCCCATTTCATTGACCTCGCGCGCTTCCTTGCCGGCGACTTCAAGAGTGTCATGGGCATGCAAAAAACCTTTATTAAAAGCCGTCCGAAAGTGGAAAGCATGCAGGGCCTTTCCGCGAGCGCGCAGGGCAACGCGCCCCGGGGCGAAGTCGATGTTGACGACGGAACCGTTTTTATCGCGGAATTTGAAAGCGGCGCCCTCGGCGTGTTCGAGGCGACGCGCTTTGCGCAGGGGCACAAGAACGACTTGTCCATCGAAGTCAACGGCGACAAAGGCAGCCTGAAATTTGTGTTTGAGCGCATGAACGAGTTGCAGTATTTCGACGCGGACGACGAGCCCGGCCTGCAGGGCTTCCGGCTCATTCAGGCCAGCGAGGGCATCCACCCCTACATGAGCGCCTGGTGGCCTGCCGGCCATGTCATCGGTTACGAACATACTTTTGTCCACGAAATGTACGAGTTTATGAAAGCCGTTGCCGAAAACAAGCCGGCTTCGCCGGACTTCGCCGACGGTGTCAAATGCTCACAGGTTCTCGAAGCCGTCGAACTCTCTGCCCAAAGGCGCGCCGCGGTCGATATCGACAGCCTGTAAAAGCGGAAAGAAAGCCCTGTTAATCGCCGCCCTGTAAAGTTAAAAAACTTTACAGGGCGTTTTCGTTCACAACAAGCAAAACACCCAAAACGACGATGTGTTCATCCTCACGCTGTCCCGTGCCGGCATGATAAAACTTGGCACAGCCGGTGTTATATGCTATAATTTCAGCGGAATCCGGCCAAACGGGAAAGGGGATTTTAACCGTGTGCGATACGATAGGCATCGTCGGCGAGAGCGCCCTGTTTGCCAAGAACAGCGACCGCAGCCCGAACGAACCCCAGGTTGTCGAGTGTATTCCGGCAGCGCGCCATTCGGAAAAAAACCTGAAAACGACCTACATCACGGTCGAACAGGTTCCCGAAACGCGCGCGCTGCTGCTCTCCCGCCCGGTGTGGCTGTGGGGCGGCGAGATGGGCGTCAACGACCGCGGCGTGGCTATCGGCAACGAGGCGGTATTCACCAAGGGTAAGTACGGGGCGGAAGCCCTGACGGGTATGGACCTGCTGCGCCTCGCGCTCGAGCGGGCCGAAACCGCGAAACAGGCCCTTGAGACGATCATCGCGCTGCTCGAGCGGTACGGTCAGGGCGGCAATTGCGGGTTTGACCATCGATTCGAATACGACAACGCGTTTTTAATCATGGATAAAACCGAACTGTTTGTGCTGGATACATGCGGCAGGCAATGGGCATACAAAAGCCTGCCGAAAGCGGGCATTTCCAACGTTCTTAACGTCGGCGCCGACGCGGACCGCCGCAGCGAAGGCGGCTGCGACTTCGCGAAAAAACACCGCGACCCCTTGTTCACCTATTTCTCGGGGGCGGAGAAAAGGCGAGCCTGCACGATCGCTGACCTGACCGGGGAACAAGGCGCTTCCGGGTTAATGCGGACTTTACGCAGACATGATGAAAAGGCGGAAAACCCGTTTGCCCGCGGGACGGTTTCGAGTGTCTGTATGCACGCGGGCGGTCTTGTCGGCGACCATACGACCCAGAGCATGGTCGTTTCTCTTGACGGCCCCGCGCCGCTTGTTTGGCTTACCGGCAGTTCGACGCCCTGTGTTTCGCTGTTCAAACCGTACCTGTTCGGCAATGAGCCGGTTCCGCCCGTTTTCGCCGCCGGCGACCCGGCCGCCCAAAACTACTGGCTTGAGCGCGAGCGCTTCAACAGGCGGTTTATCGGCGCGAATCCTCCCGCCGGATTCTATGCCGAACGCGACGCCCTCGAAGCGGCGTTTGCCGCGGAGGCGGCAAAAAACGCCGCGAATCCGGAGGCGATGCGCGTCCTGTCGGCCGACGCCCTGCGAAAGGAACGCGAGTTTTTCTCAAAGTGGGAAAAACTCATTCAACCCGGCGGCGGGGGGAGCGCGCGGTTCCGCCGTTATTGGAACAAAAAGAACGCCGCTCTCGGCAAAGGCCGCCCGCGGCGGGCTACGGCATAGGCAACGGGTAAAAACATGTATAATTAGAAAAATACAATATAAACGGGGACAAACACAGGCCGGGTTTGTCCCCGTTTCAACATCTTTGCGAAAAAATAAATAAAAATAAGAAATAAGGAAAAATGGCAGATAAATTTCAAAAATCGTTGACATGTTACCATACATAATGTATATTAATAATGTGTTATTTTATCATGGTAAATTGTTTGTTTGCGAGCAAAAAACACCGGAGGTACCGCATATGTCATACAAAAACACTAAAAGAGGGTTGAGCCTGTTCCTCGCTTTCGCCCTGTTTTTCACGACGGTTAGCGTCGGGATCGGATCGGAGGTGGTGTCGCGAACCGCCGTGCCCGAAAAAGACTCCGTGAGCAAGTCGACGGTGTCGTCGGCGTTAACCTTCTATGTGCCTGAACTGATTTACCTACAGGCTTCCGTTTCCGCCGACAGCGCCAAGACATTCAAGTATTATGTCGACTGCAACACAAGCGGAACTTTGGACACTTCAAAGGCGAAAACCAGCGGCACGGTGTATTTTTACTGCGCCAACGCGACCAACATATCCATCACGTTATCCGGCTGTGAGTCCTACACCTTGGGCGCGAGTTCGGCAAGCGGCACGACGCTGAGTACCTATATATCGGCCGGCACACTGAGCACGGGATTGTCACAGGGCTACACCAGCACCCTGACCTGGACCGCTACATACACCGTCAACGGCGAGAATAAAACCGCCAAAGCCTACACCGTCTGCTACGCGCCGCAGGTGTCCGTTGTGGCTACGGCCCTCCGGACCTATAACAACGACGGCACCGGCAGCGGCGACAGGGCCGACCTGCAGGGCTTTGCGTGGATCAGCGGCGTGCACGGCTGCGGCACGGGCGGCAACTACCACGCCAACACCTCGGGCTCCTACACCCTGGCGCCGCTGCTCGGCACAGTATCCTCCTACACGGACAACCACGCCTCCGTCAACTGGTTTTTCGCGCAGGCCAACGGCTGGACCTACTACGATCAATGGGCCGGCGGCGATAATCGGATCACCTTAAACTTCAATAGCCCGACGGGCACGATAACGGTCGACACCAGCCGTTACAGCAACATCAACCAGATACCGAACCTGACCTGCGGCCACGCCCTCACGCACACCAACAACATGGACGGCGGCAAATTTAAAAACTATGCGTCCAATTTCAGCCCCAACGGCCAGGCTGGCTGGCAGTACGCCGACGCGACGAGTACGGATAACAACTGGCAGAACAATGTCATCGAGAATTATCCCGGCTACATCTTTTGGGGCAATACCAACAATGTGTCCGTCACCAACGGCGTGCAGCGCAACGGTAATATGTGGAGCCAGGCGATCTCTTCCTATGACAACATCCGCATGAAAGTTGGCTCATGGGGCGATAACAACGATGAATACAACGCCATCTCGATGCTCGTTAATGTCAACATGACCAAGGTTAACAAAGGGGCATTGCGCTCGAAGGTCCGCCAATATACCAATTTGGGCCTTCAGTCGACGGACTATCCTTCCGGAACCTGGGCGACATATGAGAGCGCGCTGCTGAACGCGGCCGCCAGGCTCGGCAACCCGACCGCGACCGATGCGTCGACCACTGCTCTCGACAACGCTTACAGCGCGCTCGTCGGCAACACCTTTACAGCCACGATTACCCATACCGCGACGGACAGCAGCTTTAATTACAACGATACGGTTCTTACCTTCAATTCGGGCGACAATGTCACCGCCTCGCCGAACACCCATACGGGTTATACGGCGAGCGCCGGCACACAGAATTGGAACAACCGGCGCGCCAACATTGCGTATACATACACCTACACGCCGATTTCGAGCACGCTAACCTTTAATGCCCAGAGCGGCTCGGTTTCACCGGGCAGTAAAACCGTAACATACAATCAAACCTATGGCGCGGGCACCGGCGGCTGGCCGACGCCGACGCGAACGGGTTACACATTCGGCGGCTGGTATACGGGCACGGACGGCAGCGGTACAAAAATCGAAAGCAGCACCGTGGTACAGATCACATCGGCTCAAACCGTATACGCCAAGTGGACAGCCAATACCTACGCGGTGACCTTCAACGCCAACGGCGGCACCGGCTCCATGACGGCGCAAAACATTGTGTTCGGCCAGACGGCGGCGCTGTCAAGCAACTCCTTCAGCCGAACCGGCCATACCTTCGCGGGCTGGTCCACATCGGCCGGCGGCGGCGTGGCTTACGCCAACGGCGCGTCCTACACCATGAACACGGAAGGCGCGGCCCTTTACGCGGTCTGGACACCGAACAATTATACCATTACCTTTGAATCCAACGGCGGCTCGGCGGTGTCGGCAATTACTCAAGCCTACGGTACGGCGGTCACCAAACCCACCAATCCGACGAAGACCGGGTATACCTTCGCCGACTGGTATTCCGACTCCGGCCTGACGCAAATCGTCGCGTGGCCCTACACCATGGTCGCTTCGAGCCCGACGTTCTACGCCAAGTGGACGGCGAACCAGTATGTCGTCACCCTCAACCCGCAAGGCGGCTCGGTCACGCCGGGCACCGTGAATGTGACCTACGCCTCGACCTACGGCACCCTGCCCACGCCGGCGAAAACAGGCTACACCTTCACAGGCTGGTTCACGGGCGTCGGCGGCACGGGCTCACAGGTCACGAGTTCCACGGTTGTCACGATCACAAGTGCTCAAACCCTCTACGCGAACTGGGTGGCCAATACCTATACGATTACATATGACGGCAACGGCGCGACGGGCGGCTCGACGGGGAATTCCTCGCATACCTATGACCTTTATTCGAACCTGACCGCCAACGGCTTCACCAGAACGGGATACAGCTTTTCGGGTTGGAACACGGCGTCCAACGGTTCCGGGTCCTCTTACAGCGACGGCCAAAGCGTCCTGAATGTGACGGCCACACCCGGCGGCATCGTTACCTTCTACGCGATATGGTCCGCCAACACCTACGAGGTCATCTTCAACGCCAACACCGGCTCGGGCAGCATGAATAACCAGAGCATCGTCTTCGGCCAGTCCGCCAACCTGACCGCCAACGCGTTCGGCAAAACCGGCCATTCGTTCGCCGGTTGGGCGACTTCGGCGGGCGGGTCCGTCGCTTACGCCAACGGCGCGAGTTACATGATGACCACGGAAGGCGCGACGCTTTACGCGAAATGGAACCTCAACCAGTACACCGTGTCTTTTGACGCGAACGGCGGGTCGGGTTCCGCGAACGCGGTCACGCAGGATTACGGCTCGTCGGTCACCCTGCCAACAACCGGCTTCAGCAAAACGGGCTATACGTTCATCGGCTGGAACACTTCGCCTTCCGCGACGACGACCTTGAGTTCCTATACCGTTCCGGCCAACAACGCGACACTGTACGCGATTTATACGATTAATCAATATACCGTTTCGTTTGACGCCAACGGCGGCAGCGGTTCGGCTTCACCCGTTACGCAGAATTACGGTACGGCGGTGACGCTGCCGGGAAGCGGCTTCACGAAGACGGGTTATACATTTATCGGATGGAACACATCCGCCGGCGCGACGACGGCTTTGAGCAGTTATACCGTACCGGCCAACAACGCCACCCTGTACGCCATCTATACCGTCAACCAGTACACAGTCAGTTTTGACGCCAACGGCGGCAGCGGCACGGCTTTGCCGATTACCCAGAATTACAACACGGCCGTTACGCTGCCAACGGCGGGCTTCAGCAAAACGGGTTATACATTTATCGGATGGAACACCAACCCGTCGGCAACCACGGCGATAAGCAACTTTACCATGCCGGCGGCCGAATCGACGCTGTACGCCATTTATACCATTAATCAATATACCGTTTCTTTCGACGCCAACAGCGGCAGCGGCTCGGCCTCCCCGATCACCCAGAATTACGGCACGACGGTGACCCTGCCGACCACGGGCTTCACGAAGGCGGGTTATGACTTCCTCGGCTGGAGCGAGAACCCGGCCGCCACGACGGCAACCTACACCTCGTCCATGACCATGCCCGCCTACGACCCCGCCCTTTACGCCGTATGGCAAGCGTCTCCCGCGGATTACTCCGCGGTAACGGCAGCAATCGCGCTTGCGCAGGCGGCGAATTTGCCCGCCAACGCGGACAACGACCCGG
>DAITOC010000055.1:0-9095 GCA_036834305.1 Clostridiales bacterium | reverse complement strand
GCAAAAAGGAAGCGGCCGGAAATATTGACCAAAGCGGAATGGTATACAGCGACACGACAGATATTGCCGTAAGCATAGCCATCTGGGCAATTTTGATACTGTTGAGTTTGACGTTCTTTTCCACCCGAAACCACTCCCAAAAAGAATAAATACCCCGTGGCAAATCACGGGGCCATACACACTTCCAACAAGCGCATACTCTCTCATCCGGACTGTACCGTCGGTCCCGGAATTTCGCCGGGTCAGCCGTTTTTACGGCTCGCGGACTATCACCGCCGGTGGGGAATCGCACCCCGCCCCGAGTTGCTGTTTTCAGTTTATCATTTTGACTGAAATTGTCAAGTACCGGAGCGATTATTGTTTTATCCCGTTAAATATGGTATGCTATATCCGGCAAAAAACATAATACAATCGACCTGGAGGCGTTTATGAACCTTACCCCTTTCAATAAAAACGGCGGTGTTGAGGGCTTCTGTCTGATTAAAGCACTGGAAAAGAGAATAAATATCAAAGGTGTCCCCTACCTCGATATGGTTCTGGCGGATAAATCGGGGGAAATTACAGCCAAACTCTGGGACTATAAAGAAGAATTTCACGGTATGTTTCAAACCGGCCTGTTGGTTAAAGTCAGGGGAACCGTAACGCCTTTCAACGATGCCGACCAGTTGAGAATTGAAAAGATTCGCCTTACCATTCCCTCCGACGATGTAAAACCCGAGGATTTTGTGCCAAGCGCCGAGTACAGCGGCGAGGAAATGCTTGCGGAAGTTCTGAAAACCGTCGAAGTTTTCGTGGACGCCCATTTGAAAAAACTTGTTACCGCCGTTCTGGAGGAATATAAACCGAAACTGGTTTACTGGCCGGCTGCTTTCAAACTCCATCACGCGGTCCGGGGAGGGCTTCTGTACCATATGCTGACCATGCTGCGGCTGGCCCAAAGCGTGAGCGAACTGTATCCTTCCGTTGACGCGGACTTGCTGTATGCCGGCGTCATCCTGCACGACATCGCGAAAACGGAAGAATTCATCGTACCCGAAACCGGCATCGCGTCGGGCTACACGACGGACGGCAACCTGGTGGGCCATATCGCCAGGGGAGCGATGGCTGTCGACAGAATCGGCACCCGGCTGGGTACCCCGCCGGAACTTCTGACGCTGCTCGAGCATATGGTTCTTTCGCATCACGGCGAGCCGGATTACGGCGCGGCCGTTCGCCCGATGTTTTTGGAAGCCGACATCCTTTCCCAACTTGACCTGTTGGATTCAAGGATATATGCCATTTCACAAGCGGTCAGTGAAGTCGGCAGCAAGGACTTTACGGGAAGACAATGGTTTTTGGATAACCGGATGCTCTATAACCACGGACGGAAAGAAACGAAACCGAAGGCCGAATTGCTTGACAGACAGGAGGAAAAGAAATGAGAAACCATGAAGTAACATCAAGAAAACCCTTGCTCAAAGAAGACGGCAGCCTGCGAGAACCGGGATGGTCAAGAAGGCCGGTTCAGATTTATGACCGCAAGGCCATAAAAGCGCCGAAGTACCGGATTAAGGAATGGGATTACTACATCGTACTTTCCGAAAAATTCGGGGCGGCGTTCACGGTATCGGATTTGGGGTATATCGGCTTGAATTCGGTTACATTCTTTGATTTTGAAACGCCGAAGGAAATCACCAAGACCCTTATCAAGCCGTTGCCTATGGGAAAGTTCGGGCTGCCCTCCTCCTCATCCTCCGGCAACACCGTATACAAAGATAAAAAGTTGGATGTTCAGTTCATTGTGACGCCGGGCAAGCGGCGAATCAACTGCGAATTTAAGGATTTTTCGGGCACGAAAACATTTTATTGCGACATTACGCTCGATGAGCCGGATATGGATACCATTGTCATCGCCACGCCCTGGTCGGATAAAAAGAACGCTTTTTATTACAATCAAAAGATCAACTGCATGAGGGCGAGCGGAAAAATCAATTTCGACGGCAAAGATTTTGTGTTTAACCCCGAAACCGATTTCGGCACCCTGGACTGGGGGCGCGGCGTTTGGACCTATGACAACATCTGGTACTGGGGCTCGGGCAGCGGCCTCGTTGAGGGCAAGCCGTTCGGCTTCAACATCGGCTACGGCTTCGGCACGACGACCGCTGCGTCGGAAAATGTGCTGTTTTATGAAGGGAAGGCGCACAAACTCGACGACATCACCTTCCACATCCCGCCGGACAGTTACATAAAGCCGTGGAAATTCACCTCAAGTGACGGGCGTTTTGAAACGGACTTTATGCCCATTATTGACAGGGCCGCCAAAATCGATTTGAAAGTGATTCTGACCGACCAGCATCAAGTTTTCGGAAGAATGAACGGCAAAGCCGTATTGGACGACGGCAGGGTTCTGGAAATCAAAGACCTGCTGTGTTTTGCCGAGGATGTGCACAACAAGTATTAAAACCGCCGAAAAGCATCACGGAAGGATTGCCTATGGATTGGACCGATATCCGGATAATCGTCGACGCAGACAATTTGGATGAAGCGGGCGATATCGCGCAGATGGCCTCGTCACAGGGGATTTATATTGAGGACTACCGGGATGTGGAAAACGATATCTACGCCATCGCCCGCGTAGGATTGATTGACGAAGAACTGCTCGGCAAGGACCGGTCAAAAGGAATCATCCATATTTATCTGTCGCCGGAGGAGAACCCGGAGAGTGTAATCGCTTTTCTCGCGGAACGTTTCGCGGCGGAAGGCATGGCGTTGAGGGCGGAAACCGTACCATGCAAAAACGAGGACTGGGAGAACAACTGGAAGGCCTATTTCAAACCGTTCCCCGTCGGCAAAAAACTGTTTATCCGCCCGGTTTGGGAAGAGGCCGAATGCCCGGAAGGGCGGACGGTTTTAAACATCGAACCGGGCCTCGCCTTCGGCAACGGCAGCCACGAGACAACGAGCCTTTGTTTGGAAGCGCTCGAGGACCTCGTCAAAACAAGCAGCCGCGTTTTGGATGTCGGCTGCGGCAGCGGCATTCTGTCCGTAGCCGCCCTCTTGCTCGGCGCCGCTTCGGCGGTCGGCATTGACATCGACAAGGCGGCGGTTAAAACCGCGGTGGAAAACGGCCGACTCAACGGATTTTGCGAATCGCGATACAGAGTGGTTCATGGAAATTTAGCCGATGAAGCGAATGGTTTTTTCGATTTGATTGTAGCCAACATCGCGGCGGATAGTGTAAACTGTTTGTGCGGGAGCGTGAGTTCCCTGCTGAGTCCGGGCGGTGTGTTTGTGTCATCGGGCATCATCGACACCCGTGAGCCGGATGTTCTCGAGGCTTTCGGGCGAAACGGTTTGAAGGTTTCGCGCCGCCGAGAGAACAACGGCTGGCTTTGTTTTGAATGCCGGCCGGCAAGCAGCGTGACGCCGGCGGAGGGTCCGTAACACCGTTAACGCCGGGCTGATACAACGTATCGATGATACGCCGCCCACCCCCAGTTCATGGCATCGGATGACGACGGGCAAACGCTCTATCCGCTTGCGGGGCCGCAAAAGAACCGTTTATGTTGTAAAACCGTTTTTCACTTTGTACCGGGACTGTGCCGTTTCGCGTAAGCGCCCAAATTAAACAGCAGTGAGGGTATATCCTATGAAAAAAACAATTTCCATTCTTCTCTCGGCGATGCTTCTCGTAATTACCGCCTTACCGGCCGCGGCGACCGGCTGCGGTTGCGGAAAGACGCCGCTCGTGCTCGTCAGCGGTATGAACACATACCCGCTCGTCGCCGATAAGGGGACGGCCGACGAAAGACAGGTTTTTCCCCCGGCCATAGACATCCCCTCCGTTGCTTTAAAAGGCACCGCGGGCGCCGCGGCCGCGGCGGTCTGCCTGGATTGGAACAAATTCGGCGACGTTCTGATTCCCGTGGCTTACGAACTGCTCGAGCCCGTCGCCTTCAACGCGGACGGCACCTCGAAACACAACGTGACGACGGCCACTTTCCCCGAATCCCTGGCCGCTTACCCCGAGTTCGCGTCGGGGAGCGGCGGCAACGAATTCGGCATGCTCCACACGGCCATCGACAAACTCGGGGCGGACCATGTGTATTTTTTCAACTACGACTGGCGCGAAGACCCGGTGAAAAACGCCGCGGATTTAAACGCCATGATTAAAAAAGCGAAAGCCGAAACGGGTCACGGCAAGGTCGACGTAGCCGCTTGCAGCCTGGGCGGAGCCCAACTTATGGCCTATCTTCATGACTACGGAACGGACGATTTGGAAAGCGTGGTTTTCCTTTCGCCGGTCTTGTCGGGCATCTATACTTCCAGCGAATGCATGACCGGCGGGATTGAGGTCGATAAAGATTCCCTGATACGCTACCTGGACCATAACCTGAAATCCGCGGACGGCGGCAAAGGCGCCGTGTCCGTCATTATTGAGACGCTTGACTTCCTCGGAGTGCTTGACCCGGTTGTCAACCTGGCGAACAACGGCATCGACGCGCTTTACCAAAGGCTCTCGGATGAACTGGTAAAGGAAGTTTTTTGCACGATGCCGGGAATATGGGCCACCCTGCGCGCCGACGCTTACGAGACAGCCAAACAAAATTTGCTTGATGAAACGGCCAACGCGCGGCTTATTGAGAAAATTGATTATTTCCATTACAACGTCCGCTTACGCACAAAGGAAATCCTCGAAGACGCGATGAGAAAAGGCGTGACGGTCAGCATTTGTTCGCACTATAACAGCCCGGCCATTCCGATTTTCGAGTCGTCTTATCAGCATGGGGACGGCGTACTCGATACATACTGCACAAGCGGCGGCGCTTACAGCGTGCCTTACGGCGAAACGCTGCCGGAAGGCTATGTTCAGCAAAACGACGACGGCGGGAAAAACCGCCTGTCGCCGGACAACATCATCGACGCCTCAACCTGCCTGTTTCCCGGCAACGTCTGGTTTTTTAAAAATATCCGGCATGTCGGCTGCCCCTACGGCTCGGAGTACAACGAGTTTGTCTTCCGGCTGCTTGAGAGTCAAACGCAGCCGTTAGCCGGCTCAAGCGCGTACCCGCAATTTATGGCCACGGACGACGGCGGCCAAACGCTGTATCCGCTGTCACAAACCGCTGCCGCGCAAGCGGCGGGGGTTGACCGGAGCGGCGATATTCAAGGAGCGCCGGAAGACAGCGAAGAACCCGAAACCGTTCCGGCTACGGCTGCCGCCGCCTCTCCGGATGCGACAGCGCAAGCCGGTATGGCCGAAGAGAACGCGGATGAAACCGGGAACGACGCCGGCCTGCCGGCTTCGGTTCCGTCGACGGGCGGCATTTCGCCCGCCCTGCCCGTTTTTCTGCTCGCCGTATCGGCGGTTTTGACGCCTTGCCTGCTCAGAAGAAAAGCAAAAACCGGTTGAGCGGGGCATAAGCATATACTACAGAATCCGAAAGGAATGACATGAAAATGAAAAAACTTCTCAGCGTTTTGATGGCGGCCGTTATGCTGTGCCTTGCCGTCGTCCCGTCTTTCGCCGCGGAAGGCTGCGATTGCGGGCATAGCCCGCTCATTATCGTCGGAGGCATGAACGGCAGGCCGCTGATACTCGACGAAGGAACCGCCAACGAAAAGCAGATTTGGCCGCCCGTTATAGACTACGCGCAGGTCGCGCTCGCGGCGGGCAAAGGCCTGGCCGCTTACGGGCTGACAAAAGACTGGAATCGCTTGGGCGACGCGATCATGCCCTTGGCCGTCGAATTGATGGCGCCCTCCGCCTGCGACGCCGATGGCAACTCTATGTACAACATCACAACGGCTACCTACCCCGAATCGGTCGCCCATTACCCGGAACTTCATATTGGCGAGAAGAGCGAGGAAGGCCTCGTCGCTTCCGCTTATGAAAAGTACGGCGGAAGCCATGTGTACTTTTTCAACTACGACTGGCGCCTTGACCCGATGGATCACGCGAAAGACCTTAACGCGATGATACAGAAGGCGAAAGCCGAGACCGGCCACAGCAAGGTGGACATCGCCGCCTGCAGCATGGGCGGCGCCATAACGATGGCTTATCTGGCGACCTACGGCTACAGCGACATCGACACCTGCTTGTTCATCACTTCGGCCTTTTCGGGTTCCCTCATCGGCACCGAACTTTTGAAAAAGAATGTCCATATCGACAAGGACGCGTTGAAGCATTACTTAAACCTGAATGTCAATTCGGAAACCGGCCTCGACGCGCTGCTCGATATTGTCGTGGAGATACTTGACCTGACCGGGGCGCTCGACACGCTTCTCAACGGGGCGAACTCGATGATTGAAGCGCTTTTGGACAGGGTGTATACGGAAATTCTGGCGGAAACGATGTGCCGTATGCCCGGCGTGTGGTTGCTGATTCGCGACGACGCGTACGAACAAGCCAAAGCCGCGTTCCTTGACGAAGACGAAAACGCGGTGCTGATTGAACGCATCGACGACTACCATTACAATGTGATGCAAAAACGCAAGCAAATCATTGACGACGCCATGGCCGCCGGTGTAAAGGTCGTGTTCACCTCCCATTACGGCGACGCCGTACTCCCCTTCGCGCCTTCGGCTATCCACGACGCCGACGGTTTGTTGGAAACGGAATGCACGAGCGCGGGCGCCGTCGTCGCCAACCTCGGCACGACCCTGCCCGAAGGGTATACGCAGCAAAACGAATGCTGCGGCAAAAACCATCTGTCACCCGACCGGATCATCGACGCCTCCGCGTCTATGTTCCCCGACCAGGTCTGGTTCTTTTATCAGGTGCCTCATGTCGGCTGCCTGTATGGCTCGCAATACAATGAGTTTTTGTTCTGGCTGCTTGACAGCGAAGAACAGCCGACGGTTTGGACCAACCCCGCTTACCCGCAGTTCATGACCACAACGGACAAAGGCATGACCATCAGCCCGACCGAGCCTCCTTCGGGATATTTCGGTGACATAAAAACCATGACGGATTTATTCGAAGTGATTCGCCGCGTTTTAATGTTTATCAACGCGCTCTCTTAAGTATTCCGCGTATCTGTGCTGAACCGGAGTGGCTATCAGCAAATCAATATCGCTCAGAATTAAGTTGACTATGAACATATGCATAAAAGTACAATTGAAGGAGCTGCGGCATTTTTGTTTTGCCGCAGCCCTTTGTGTTATTGTAAACCTTCAGCGCCGCTTATCGCCGCCGTTCGTTGCCTTCGTTTTCATAAGAGCTGACGATTTCGCCGTAACCGTTTAAAGCAAGGCAATATATATAGGCGAACAGCAAAAACAAAGCCGCAAACACAAGCCCGCCCAAACCGATAAAAGTCGCCATGATGACCGTAAAGAAACCGGCGACAATAGCGATAAACGAAGCCAATGCGATGATGATTCCGATAATCAAAGCGGTCGTCCAAAGCTTCCGCGCGATTCTTTGAAGCTTTTTCCCGCTGTTGCGCAGGCTTAACACACCGTCTCTCGAGTTTGTTTCGGATGACATATCCACACCTCCCGCTGTCAGTGTATTCAGCGGGAGGCCGAAGTGATACAAGCCGGCTCGGCAGCCCGGTTTACAGGTTTAAAACATGATCGAGGGCATCCGCCACGGATTGAAAAACTTCCTTAAGGCGTTCGCCCAAAACTGCCATCGCCGTGATTGCCGCAGCCCCCGTCAGCCCCGTAAGAAGCGCGTATTCCGCTACGCTCTGCCCGCTTTCATCCGCCAAAAAGTGTTTGATAGTTTTCATAATTCCCTCCCTCGCCGGTATACCCTTATTGTAGGCTCGCGGAAAGGAAAAAATGCGTGCAAACCGCCCCAAGACGGCAAAAAACCCGGGCGAGCCCGGGTTTCACTGTTTCATTGCCGCCTATTTTTTCTTTTTGCCGAACAGGCCGCCCTTTTTATCGTCGTGGTCGTCGCCGTCCGCCGGTGATTTTCTGGGGCCGAGCGTCTCCTGGAACTCGCGGAGCAATTCCTTCTGGCGGGCATTCAAGTCCTTCGGCACATCGACGATGACGCGGATGAGTTGGTCGCCCCGCCCCTTGCCGTTGAGCACCTGTATGCCCCGGCCTTTCAGGCTGAAGACGGCGCCGGGCTGCGTGCCCGCCGGCAGTTCGAATTTCACTTTACCGTCAAGCGTCGGCACCATCAGGCTGTCGCCGAGCGCCGCCTGAGAGAAGCTGACGGTGTAATCGCACCAGACATTGTAGCCCTCGCGCTCAAAGAACGGATGAGGACGAACAAACACCCCGACATGCAAATCACCCGCCGGGCCGCCGTTGACACCGTTGCTGCCCTCACCGCGCACATTGAGCACCTGCCGGTCATCAATGCCTGCCGGTATGTTCACTTCGATACTCGAATGTTTGCCGACCCGGCCCGCGCCGCGGCATTTCGAGCAAGGATTGTCGATGACCTTGCCTTTGCCGCCGCATTTCGGACAGGCTTTGGATGTGGAAATAACGCCGAACGGCGTGCGTTGCTGCGCATTCACCTGGCCCCTGCCGTTGCATTCCGAACAGGTTTTTGATGTGGTGCCCTTTTGCGCTCCGCTGCCTTCACATTCGGGGCATTTCTCAATGCGGTTGACTTCGACGGTCCGTTTGCAGCCTTTAGCCGCTTCTTCAAACGAGACGGTGACCCTGGCTTCAACGTTTTCGCCTCTTCTCGGCGCGTTGGGATTGGACTGCCGACCGCCGCCGCCGCCGAAGCCGCCGCCAAAGAAACTGCCGAACAGATCGCCTAAATCAAACTCAAAGCCTCCACCGCCAAAACCGCCGCCCGGACCGCCCGCGCCGAAGTTCGGGTCGACGCCCGCGTGGCCGAACTGGTCATAACGCGCTTTTTTATCGGCGTCTGAGAGCACCTCATACGCCTCGTTGGCTTCTTTGAACTTGACTTCGGCCGCCTTATCGCCATGGTTCAGGTCCGGATGATACTGCTTGGCCTTTTGGCGGTAAGCTTTTTTAATCTCATCCTCACTTGCGTTTTTACTGACGCCGAGAATCTCATAATAGTCACGTTTATCAGCCAATCATACCGGCTCCTTCAACCTCTTCGTATGTGCCCAAGGGCGGAGTTCGACTTTCCGCCCTTGGGCATTGCTCATTGCTGTTTGTTACTC
>DAITOC010000054.1:0-9253 GCA_036834305.1 Clostridiales bacterium | reverse complement strand
CAGGCGGGGCTCAGCCAAACCCGCATGTTGCTTCAGGTGCACGACGAACTCATCGTGGAGGCGCCTGTTGAGGAAGCGGACCGGGTGGCGGAAATTTTGGATTACGAGATGGAAAACGCGGTGAAACTGCGCGTCCGCCTCGCCGCCGATGTGCACTCCGGCAAAACATGGTTCGACGCGAAGGGATAATCATGAAAAAAATACTGTTTATCTGCACGGGCAACACCTGCCGAAGCCCCATGGCGGCGGGTTTGTTCAATAAGTTGGCTCAAGACCGGTCATTACAAGGCTTTACGGCCGAGAGCGCGGGCCTGGCGGCCATGCCCGGGGATGAAGCGACGCCTAACGCGATTGCCGCGGCGGCCGAATGGGGCGCGGATATCTCCGGTCACCGCTCCCGCGCCTACAGCCCCTATATGGCTGACGAAGCGGAGTTTCTGGTTTGTATGACACCGGCCCACGCGGAACTTCTGAAGGATGTGCCGGAGGAAAAGAAGGTTGTTCTCGCCGGCGGCGTGCCCGACCCCTACGGCGGCAGTTTGGAGGAATACCGCCTGTGCGCGAAAAAAATTATCGAAGGGCTCGAGGAACTGTTTCCTTTTTTTTTAAATCAATAAAAAAGCGGGAGGCAAAACTATGGAAACATCCGCGCAGGTGCGATTCTCGAATGTGGACATTACGGGGGGCTTTTGGCGCGAACGCCAGGAGCTCAACAGAGATGTCACGCTCGGCAGCGTCAGGGAGCAATTTGAGAACACCGGCCGCTTTGACGCGTTCAAATTCGACTGGAAAGAGGGCGAGCCGAACCAACCGCATATTTTCTGGGATTCCGACGTGGCGAAGTGGCTTGAGTCCGCCGCCTATATCCTCGAGAAACATGAGGATAATGCGCTGGAAGCCTATGTCGACAACGTCGTGGATTTAATCGAAAAAAACCAGGATGAGAACGGGTATTTCAACATCTATTTCACCGTCTGCGAGCCGGATAACCGCTTTTTCAACCGCATGGCTCACGAGCTTTACTGCGCCGGCCATTTGATCGAGGCGGCGGTCGCTTATTATGAGGCGACCGGCAAAGACAAGTTCCTCAATGCCATGCGCCGGTACGCGGACCACATCGAAAAGGTGTTTAAAACCGATGATTCCGCGGAGTTCAGCACCTGCGGCCATGAGGAAATCGAGCTCGCGCTCGTCAAGCTCTGGCGCTGCACGGGTGAGAAGCGCTATCTTGCACTCAGCCGGCATTTCGTCGATATCCGGGGCACGCAGGACGCAAAAGAAGTGCGGGCGGGCGAGAACGATATCTATGTCCAGGACCATCTGCCCGTCCGCGAGCAGGAAACGGCCGAAGGGCATTGCGTGCGCGCCGGTTATCTTTTCAGCGCGATGGCCGATTTAAGCTGGGAATACGATGACAAAGGGCTGTTTGAAGCCTGCCGCAAGCTGTTTGACAACATTACCGAAAAGAGGATGTATATTACGGGAGGCATCGGCTCGACGTCGAATGGCGAAGCCTTCACGGTCGACTACGACCTGCCGAACACCACCGCTTACGCCGAAACCTGCGCCGCCATCTCACTGTTTTTGTTCGCGGGCCGGATGTGCCGCATCGAAGCGAATTCCGTCTACGCCGACGCGGCCGAACGGGCGATGTATAACGGCATTTTATCCGGAATCTCGCTCGACGGCAGTGCTTTCTTCTATGAAAACCCGCTGGAAATCAATCTCTTTGACCGTTCCCTGCCGCAAAAGAAGAAAACGCGCTACCCCATCACGCAACGCCTTGAGGTTTTCGGCTGCTCGTGCTGCCCGCCGAACATGACCCGTTTTATCGCTTCCATCGGCGACTATGTATATACATACAACGAAAACACGGTTTTCGCCCATCACTATATGGAAAGCGAAACGGCATTTGATATCGACGGAAACCCGGTCCGGATTACCCAAAAAACCTCTTATCCGGACGACGGCAAAGTCGAGTTCCTTATAGAAGGCATGAAGGATAAAACCTTCGCCTTTCGTATTCCGGGATGGTGCCCGCGTTATACCGTGGAAGGCGGCGGGGAACCGGCGGATTTTGAAGTCAAAAAGGGTTACGCCTATGTTGCCTGTCGGGAAGACGAAATGACACTCGTTTTTAATATGGATATGACGCCCCGCTGGTTTGAGGCGCACGCCCTTGCCGCGGAGGACGCCGGGCTCACGGCACTTCAAAAAGGGCCGGTCGTCTATTGCGCCGAAGGCGCCGACAACGGCGGCGAGCTGTGGGCTTTGAGGGTGGATGTCTGCGCCGAGGTCAAGGATTTCTATGAGCCGCGGCTGAATATCGGCGGACTGAAAACCGAAGGGTACAAAAAGACGGACGGCGAAACCGACGGCTTATACATTCCCGTCGGCGAGGGGTATCAACCGCAAACAATCAAATTCATTCCTTACTACGCGTTCGCCAACCGGGGGGAAAGCGACATGCGGGTTTGGATGGTCAAATTTTAATCGGCGGGTGGCAATGGATATTTCGATTGTACCGATGAACCGTTCCCATATCCGGGCCATGGCGTCCGTCGAAAAACAGAGTTTTTCGGAGCCGTGGAGTGAAAACGCGATCGAGCAGGAGCTCGACAACCGCCTGGCGCGTTATCTTGTTGCCGTCCGCGGCGATGAAGTTGCCGGTTATATCGGGTTTTACGAGGTCGCCGGGGAATGCTATATTACCAATTTGGCCGTCGCGCCGGAGCGGCGGCGGGCGGGTATTGGCCAAGCGCTTTTAACGGCGGCCATCGAGGACGCGCAAGAGAGGCAAAACACCTTTATCACCTTGGAGGTGCGCCCGTCGAACCTTGCGGCTGTGCGGCTTTATCAAAAGAACGGGTTTCAAGAAGCGGGGCGGCGCAAAGAGTATTACCGGAAACCGGTGGAAGACGCCTTGATTTTGACGAAATACCTTAACGAGGTGGCGGATGGATGAAGGGCATAACAACATGGAGTTTCAAACCATACAAACCTCTCGATTTTGAGCCGGACGAGTATCTGTATATATGCCGGCTGGCCCCGGGTCCGGGCGTAATCGCGGTGGAATGGCTGGACATAATGGCGAAACACAACCGGGGAACCCAATATACCGTGTGTTTTAAAAGAACAGCCGATGACGCGTTTTCATACTATTCGACGAAGGACAAACACGCGCTCCTAACCGGCCTGGATTCTTGCGGCGAATACGAGCTGTATGTGAAAACCGAGGGACGCGAAAGCGAAAGGCGGCTCGCGCGAACCGGCTTCGTGCCGGGAATGGTGGTCAATTACCTTCATCCCGACGACCCGGCCTATTCGTTTTCCGGCCGGTATCTGTGCAGCCCGTCCCTCGTCAAGCTGCCCGACGGTAACCTGGTCGCTTCCATGGATGTCTACGCCGCCAAAAACCCGCAGAACCTGACCATTCTGTTGAGCTCGGAGGACGGCGGCGAAAGCTGGCGGTATCTGACCGAGCTGTTCCCTTGTTTTTGGGGCAAACTGTTTGTTCATAGAGGCGCTTTGTATATGCTTGCCATGTCCACGGAATACGGCGACCTGTTGATCGGCAAATCGGAAGACGGCGGAACGACGTTCGGTATGCCGGAAGTGCTGTTCCGGGGAAGCTGCTCTTTTATGGAAAACGGGCCGCATAAAGCGCCGATGCCCGTGATATCCCACGCCGGCAGGCTGTGGACGGCGATTGACTTCGGCGCCTGGAGCAAGGGAGGCCATGCCTCCTGCCTGCTTTCCGTCGACGAAAACGCCGATTTGCTTGACGCGTCGAACTGGAGCCTGACGAAACCGCTGCGATACGATTCTACCTGGGAGGGCACCGTGAAAGGCGAGAGCCGGGGCTTGCTCGAGGGCAGCGCCGTGGTTTCCCCGAATGGTGACATTTTCGATTTCCTCGGTTACCGGACGGGCGGCTGTGTGCCGGACAAAAACAGGGCGGTCATCCTCAAAGGCAGCGCGGAAGAACCGGGTAAGCGGCTGTCGTTTTATAAGACCGTGGATTTTTACGGCAACCGGTCTAAATTCAGCGTGCTGTATGACGATGTGTCGGGCATGTACTTTTCCGTTGTCAACCGCATCAAGGAAGCCGACGCCGCGGGGCCCGAAAGCAAGCGGAACATCGCGTCTTTGAGCGCTTCACCGGATTTGGAACAGTGGCGCGTTCTCTGCGACCTGCTCGACTATTCGAACGAGGACCCCGAACAGGTGGCGTTTCAATACGTCGATTTCCTGTTTGACGGGGAGGATCTGCTGTTCCTTTCAAGAACCGCGTTCAACCGTGCCGCGAGCTTTCATGACAACAACTATATTACGTTCCACAGAGTAATAAATTTCAGGGGTCTCTTAAAATGAAAATTCTGGCCATCGAAACTTCCTGCGACGAAACCGCCGCCGCCGTTGTCGAAAACGGCCGGACGGTTCTTTCGAATATCGTCGCCTCGCAGGTGGAAGAGCACATCCTTTACGGCGGCGTCGTGCCGGAAATCGCTTCCCGCCGGCACATCGAGGCGATATCCGGCGTCGTGGACACGGCGCTCGAAAAAGCGGGCTGCTCTATGAAAGACCTGAACGCCGTCGCCGTGACCTTCTCGCCGGGCTTGATCGGGGCATTGCTCGTCGGCGTCAACTTTGCCAAAGGCCTTTCTTACGCTGCCGGCTTGCCGTTGATTCCCGTCCACCATCTCCGCGCCCATATCGCGGCCAATTATATCACCTTTCAAGATCTGGAACCGCCCTTCTTATGCCTCGTGGTTTCCGGAGGCCACAGCCATATTATTGAAGTCAACGGTTACACGGCTTTTACGGTCGTAGGCCGGACGCGCGACGACGCCGCGGGCGAAGCGCTCGACAAGGCGGCCAGGGCGGTCGGCTTGCCGTATCCCGGCGGCGTGAACCTCGACAAAGCGTCCGCCGGCGGCAACGCGAAAGCTTATCCCTTTCCCAGGCCGAGGGTGGAGGGCAGGGAGTACGATTTCAGTTTTTCGGGGCTGAAAACCGCCGCTCTCAACCTTATAAACAACACCGCGCAAAAAGGCGAAACCGTGAACGTGGCTGATTTCGGCGCGTCCTATATTCAGGCGGTCGTCAACTGCCTGGCCGAGAATACCGAAAAGGCGGCCCGTGATAAAGGATATCGCCGAATCGCTCTGGCGGGCGGCGTTTCCGCGAATACACGCCTTCGCGAACGGTTTACCGGCATTTGCGAACTCAACGGCTGGGAATTGTATATGCCCGATATTTCTCTTTGCGGCGACAATGCCGCCATGGTCGGCGCGCAGGGCTATTATGAATACCTTGAAGGGAAGATTGCAAAACTATCGCTTAACGCTTGCGCGTCGATGCCGATAGATACGCTTATTTATGAACAGTAGAACTAAAAATGCAGGATTGGATAACGATTTATTCAAAATAAACGAAAATCAGAGGAATAAAGCATAAAAGTTTACTGTTCGTCAATTGATTTAAGCCGTGCTATCGAATATAATAATGGAACAACTTCAACAAGGGTCATCAGAAAGGGGATTATGTGTTGCAACTCACAAACAACAAAACCGTCCTGGATTGGATAAAAGAGCAGGCCGCCCTCGTCAAACCCGACGCCATTGTTTGGATTAACGGGTCGAACGAACAAATCGAAGCCCTGCGCGCCGAAGCGTGCCAAACCGGTGAAATGCATAAACTCAACGAGGAAAAACTGCCCGACTGCTATCTGCACCGCACGGCCGTTAACGATGTTGCGCGCGTGGAACACCGCACCTTTATCTGCTCACCGACCAAGGACGAGGCGGGCCCGACCAACAATTGGATGGAACCGGCCGAGGCGTATCAAATGCTTTACGATATCGCGAGGGACAGCTATCAGGGTCGGACGATGTATGTCATTCCGTATTCGATGGGTCCCGTCGGCTCCCCGCTTTCCAAGATAGGCATCGAACTGACGGATTCCATCTATGTTGTGCTGAACATGGCCATCATGACCCGTGTCGGCAAGGCGGTTCTCGACTGCCTCGGCGACAGCAACGACTGGGTTCGCGGTCTTCACTGCAAATGTCAAATCGATGAGGAAAAACGGTACATCTGCCACTTCCCGCAGGATAATACGATTATATCCGTCAACTCCGGTTACGGCGGAAATGTGCTTCTGGGCAAAAAATGCTTTTCCCTGCGCATCGCGTCGTATCAGGGCTGGAAGGAAGGCTGGCAGGCCGAGCATATGCTGATCCTCGGCATCGAAAACCCGAAGGGCGACATCCAATATATTTCGGCCGCTTTCCCGTCCGCCTGCGGCAAGACCAACCTGGCTATGCTCATTCCCCCCGAAGGCTATGTCAAGAAAGGCTATAAAGTCTGGTGCGTCGGCGATGACATCGCGTGGATTAAAAAAGGCGAGGACGGCGCCCTTTATGCCATCAACCCGGAATTCGGTTTCTTCGGCGTCGCGCCCGGCACCAACGAAAAATCCAACTTCAACGCCCTCGCCTCAACCCGCAAGGGCACAATCTTCACCAATGTCGTCCACAACCTCGACGACAACACCGTCTGGTGGGAAGGCCTCGACAAAAACCCGCCCGAAAACGCCGTGGATTGGAAGGGCAACCCCTGGAACGGCAAAGAAAGTAAAGACCCCGGCGCGAATCCCAACAGCCGCTTCACCGCTCCGGCCGTCAACTGCCCGTGCATCAGCAGCGAGTTTGAGAACCCCAAGGGCGTGAAATTGTCCGCCATGGTGTTCGGCGGCCGCCGCGCCAAACTCGCCCCGCTCGTTTATCAGGCGACCGACTGGAACCACGGCGTGTTCGTCGGTTCCGTCATGGCCTCCGAAACGACGGCCGCCGCGGCGGGAGCCGTGGGCGTTGTGCGGCGCGACCCGATGGCGATGCTGCCCTTCTGCGGCTACAATATGGCCGATTATTGGCAGCATTGGATCGATATCGGTAAAACGCTTGACCCGAAAAAAGCGCCGAAAATATTCAATGTCAACTGGTTCCGCAAGGATGACGAAGGGCACTTCCTGTGGCCGGGCTTCGGCGACAACCTGCGCGTGCTCGACTGGATTATTCAGCGCTGCGACGAAGAGGTCGATGCCCGCAAAACCGCGATCGGCTATATCCCGTACGCGAAGGACATCAACATCGAGGGTATCGAAGACAAGGTCAGCCCGGAGCAGCTCGAATCCATATTGGACGTTGACCCGGCTCTTTGGAAAGCCGAGGCCGAAGGCATCGAGGAGTTTTACGGCAAGTTTGACCGGCTGCCGAAAGAACTGGCGGATGCCCTGCAAGAGCTTAAGAATAACGTCAATTGATGAAAGCGAATGAATAATTCAGCGCCCGCAGCCGGTAAAAAGCTGCGGGCGTGGTGTCACCATGCGCAGCGAAGGCCATCCGCTTGAATTTTCCTTCGATTCCTTTTTATGTATTCCGACGAAATGGAGGGGCATGAACTAAAAGATGACCGGTATATTGAATTCACGCGCCGATGCTGGTATTGTGTAAAGGAGGCAGGAAGTATATCCCCGGGACTGCCAAAAATATAAAAAAGGAAGTGGTTTGATGCCGAGTATCCTGAAAATTCTCATCGCCTTGTTCTCGAGCCTAGCGCTTCTCATCGGCAACTTGATCAATCCGGCAATTCCCCCGTTCAACCCGCCGCCGGACATCATTACCCCCGTGGAGGTGGAAACCATGAATATAACGCAAGACGGCAGCAGCGGCTATGTTATTGTCCGCGGGGCTGCTTGCTCGCCGTCGGAACTCACCGCGGCTCAAACCCTGCAGGATTACATCCGGCAAATCTGCGGCGTGACGCTGCCTGTCGTAACCGACGACACGGCCGCCGCTGCGCAGGAGATCCTTGTCGGCAAGACGAACCGGGAAGGTTTCGGTTACACCGTCGACAGAGAAAGCCTCGGCGACGAAGGGCTGATGATCAAAACCGTGGGGCAGAAATTGGTCATCGCCGGTGGCGAAAAGAGGGGAACGCTTTACGGCGTATATACCTTCCTCGAGGAAGTGCTCGGTTGCCGTTGGTTCACCTCGTCTCTCATTGTCGTTCCCCATGCCGACGACCTGAAGATCCCGGTTGACATCAACATCACCCAAAAACCGGTGTTCGAATACCGGGAAACGGATTGGATCAGCCCGCGCGACCAAACCTACAGCATCGCCAACAAATTAAACGGCAATACCTACCGCCGGCTCAGCGAGGCGCAGGGCGGCACCATGGGCTATACGGGCAGCTTCTGCCACACGCTGACGACGTCGATCCTGCCCTCAAGCGTGTACTTTGCCGACCACCCCGAGTACTACGCCTGGCGGGAAGATACCGGCGAAAGAAAACCGAACCAGCTGTGCTTGACCAATCCGGACACCCTTGCCCGGGTCATTCAGCAGGTCCGTGATATGCTCGCGGCAAACCCCAATGCGCAGATCATCTCACTGACGCAGCACGACAACCAGGATTACTGCCAATGTGAAAACTGCAAGGCGATCGACGAATACGAGGGTTCCCATTCCGGCACGCTGATTCGTTTCGTCAATGCCGTCGCGGATAATATCAAAGATAATTACCCGGATGTTGCCCTGGATACTTTCGCTTATCAGTACACCCGGAAAGCGCCGGACCATGTCGTCCCGCGCGATAACGTGATTGTGCGCCTTTGCTCCATTGAGTGCTGCTTCGCTCACCCGCTCGACGACCCCCGTTGTGCGGACAATGTGGATTTTTGCGCCGACCTTCAAAACTGGAAGAAAATCTGCAACCGGATTTATATTTGGGACTACACCACCAATTACTCCAACTTCTTAGGCCCGTTCCCCAATTTCGGCGTCATGCAGCCCAATATGCGGTTCTTTGCCGCCAACAATGTCAAGGGCGTTTATGAGGAAGGCAACTATATGGCCTCTCAGTGCAACGCCGAGTTCGCCGAACTGCGAGCCTATTTGCTGGCGAAACTTCTTTGGAACCCGGACATCGACTATGACAAGACAATGAACGACTTCCTCAGGGCGTATTACGGCAAAGGCTGGCAGTATGTCCGGGAATACATCGATATGACAACGCGCAACACCGGCAAAAAAGACCATATGCATATTTTCAACAACATGGCAGAGCCGGGGGTCCTTCGGTTAACGCCTAACGAAATTCAATACGGCAACGACCTGTGGGCCAAGGCGGCTGAGTTTGCCGAAACCGAAGAGCAGTTGACGCATATTAAAATGTCCGAACTTTC
>DAITOC010000053.1:0-9412 GCA_036834305.1 Clostridiales bacterium | reverse complement strand
TTGACCCGGCCACCCTTGCCGCAGCGCTCGAGGATACGCTCAAACGCTTTCCCTGCTTCGATGTCCGAATTCGCAGGGGCTTTTTTTGGTATTATTTCGAAAAAAATTACAACAAAGCGCCGCCGGTGCTTCCGGATATTCAAAACCCCTGCGGCCGTGTCCGTTGGAACGAAAACAAGTATTATTTATTCAGAGTGTATTACTATGAAAACCGCATATCGACCGACTTTTACCACGCGCTTTCCGACGCGTACGGCGCGTCGCGGTTTCTGTGCACGCTCGCGGCCGAATACCTTCGTTTGACGGGCAAGCCTGTTTCCGCCGGTGAAAGCGTTCTTGACCTGCGCGAAGAAGCGTCCCCGTCCGAACTCGAGGATTCTTTCGCGCGCTTCGCCTCGTCAAAGGCAAAATTCAAGCGCCGTAACTCCTTTGTCTACCACGCCAAGGGCACGCGTATGCCTTATAACACCATGAATATAACAACGGGCTTTCTTCCCGTCGATGTGATGAAGAAAAAAGCGAAAGCCATGGGCGTTACGCTCACCGAACTGACCGCCGCTGTTCTGCTCGATGCGGTCTATCACAAGCAGCTTGAGGAAAGCCGCAAACAAAAACCGGTCAGTGTGCAGATACCGGTGAACCTACGCAACCACTATCCTTCCGTGACATTGAGGAATTTTTCGTTGACCTACAACGCCCGCATCGACCCGAACATGGGGGAATACTCTTTTGAGGAAGTCCTCAGACAGGTTTCACTGTACCTGAGATATGTCAACAACAAAAAAGAACTCAACGCCATGATGACGGCCAACCTGAAACTGGAAACCAACCCCTTTATGCGCGTTTTGCCCCTGTTCATCAAAAATCTGGGCATCGGCATCTCGTTTCTGATTACGGGCGAACAAACCACCAGTGTCCTGCTGTCGAACCTCGGCGTCGTCCGCCTGCCGGAGTCCATGGAGCCCTTTGTCCGCCGCTTCGTGCTCACTACAGGGCCGGGCAAGCTCAACGGCGCCCGAATCGGCGCCGTCAGTTACAATAATACGTTCGCTTTGAGCGTAGCCAATATCTATAAAGAGAGTGACATCGAGCGGGAGATATTCACTCGGTTTGTGAAAATGGGCATACCCGTAAAAATCGAGAGCAACCGAAGCTGAGAGCGACAAAAGGAGAAGAGATGTCTTATTGTGTCAATTGCGGGGTTGAGCTTGACAAGAGCGCCAAAAAATGCGTCCTTTGCGACACACCCGTTATAAACCCCCGCGAAACCGGCGAATCGGCCGCCGTGGCGCCTTACCCCGACAAGGTGGTTTTGCCTCCGGCTGTCCGGCGCCGGTATATCGCCTTTCTCATTTCGATGTGTATTCTTATTCCGAATATTGTTTGCGTGATTATTAATATTTTATTTCCCCGGACGGGCTACTGGGCTGTTTATGTCGTCGCGACGAGCGTGCTGGCCTGGGTTCTGTTCGTGCAGCCGTTTTTTTGGAAAAAACAGTATCCGTACACGCAGATTTCGATTGACACCGCGGCGGCTGCGCTGTATATCTATGTGTTTTACGCCGTAGGCAACGAAAAAAAGTGGTTTTTCAGTGTGGCGATGCCCTTGTTGCTGATACTCGAAGGCATTTTGCTGTTCATGACCTTCTGGCTGAAAAGAAAAAAACGCGATTGGCCGGTCGTTGTCATCGCGCTGCTCATCGACATCTGCTTGTTTGCCGTCTGCGCCGACCTTCTGCTTCATATCTATCTGATGGGTGAGTTCGCGTTGACCATTTCTCTGATTGTTATCCCGTCGTGCGCGGCTCTCGTTGCGTTCTTCTACTCCGTCAAGCAGAACAAGCGCCTGCGGGCTTGGCTTTCCAGGAAATTTTTTGTATAATATAGGTAAGAGCGGGAAGGGAGTCATTTATGCCAAACTATGTTTTATATCTGTTGGTTATTCTCGGCGCGTTTACGGTCATAACCTTTATCCGGGCGGCTTTCTATGTCCCCAAACGAAAGGATTACGGAAAACTTTCCCCCGAAAAGGTCGACGCGGAACGCGCGGCGGCCAATCTGAGCGGCGCGATACAAATTCCCACCGTGTCCTACCCGGAACACGAACTTGTCGACTGGACCCAGTTTGAGAGGTTTCACGAGTTTCTCGACAATACATATCCGTTAATCAAAAAGAATTTAAAAAGAGAGAAAATATCCAAAGCGAGCCTTCTCTACAAATGGGAGGGCACCAACCCGAAACTCGAGCCGATGGCGCTGCTTTCGCACCAGGATGTCGTGCCTGTCAGCGAGGGCACGCTTGGGGATTGGACACATCCCGCTTTTGAGGGCTTTAACGACGGCGAATTTATCTGGGGCCGCGGCGCTCTCGATATGAAAAACCATCTCATCTGTGTTATGGAGGCTGTGGAAACCCTGCTGGAAGAAGGCTTCCGGCCACAGCGGGATATCTATCTCTGTTTCGGCCACGACGAGGAAGTCGTCGCCTCCGAGCATTCCGGGGCAAAGGCCATTATGGAAACGCTCAAAAGCCGCGGAATTAAACTTGACAGCGTCCTTGACGAGGGCGGCGCCATCCTGCCCGCGAAGATCAAAGGCGTAATGAGCAAAAACCTCGCCGGCATCGGCATCGCGGAGAAAGGCTATACGGATTTTGAAATTACCCTGGGCGCAAAAGGCGGCCATTCCTCCCAACCGCCAAACCACACGGCTCTCGGCCGTATGGCGGATGTGATCAAGGATTTGGAACGGCACCAGTTTCCATCCAAACTCATGCCGTCCGTCCAAAGCATGATTGACATCATAGGCCGCAATGTCACTTACCCGGTGCGGCTGATAACCTGCAACATGTGGCTTCTCAAGCCGGTCTTTAAGGCGGTTATGAAAAAGTTCCCGCCCTCGGCGTGCATGGTCCGAACGACGACGGCCGTTACCATGGCCCAGGGCAGCCCGGCCGCCAATGTGCTGCCGCAAATCGCGTCGATCACCGTCAATTTCCGCCAGATGCCCGGCACGCGAATCCCCGATGTGGAAAAGCACATCCGGGAAGTCGTGAAAAACAAAGACATCAACATCAAGTTGTTAAAGGGCAAGGAAGCGTCGAAATTCTCCCCCACGGACTCACGCGCGTTTAAAGCCATCGAAGAACTTGTCAAACAGGAAGATTCCGACAACGTTGTGGCGCCCTTCCTGGTTATGGGCGGAACGGACGCCTGCTTCTATGAGCCGGTTTGCGACAACATCTACCGATTCTCTCCGTTCCATATCAACACGGCGCTGTTGCTGTGCGCCCATGCCACCAACGAGCGCATCCCGGTTAAAACCATCGGCGAAGGCGTCGCGTTCTTCAAACGCTATATCCGCAAAGTGTCGGCGGAGCAATAAGCCGGGTTCGGCGCAAGGAGGATGCTATGCCTCGTTTCATAATCGCTCCGGATTCCTTTAAAGGCACCCTGTCCGCCGCCGAAGTCTGCGACATCATCGGCGAGGCGTTTGCCTGCGTTTTCCCCGGCGCCGATATTTTAAAGCTTCCCGTTGCCGACGGGGGGGAGGGGTTAAGTTCTTCCCTTCACGGAATTCTCGGCGGCCGCCGGGTCGAAGCCATCGTGTCCGGCGTGTTTGGCGAGCCGGTGAAAGCGGGCTATACCGTATTGCCGGACGGCACCGCGGCGATGGATATGGCGGCCTGCGCGGGGCTGCCGTTGGCGGGTGACAGGAAAAACCCCGCCCTCGCGTCCACCTTCGGCGTCGGCGAGTTAATCAAAGACGCGCGGGGCAGGGGAGCCGAAAGAATTCTTCTCGGCCTCGGCGGCAGCGCCACGAACGACTGCGGCATCGGCATGGCCGCGGCGCTCGGCTTCCGGTTTTTGGATGAAGGCGGCAACGCCGTCGAACACGTCGGCCGTTCCATGGCGGCGGTAGTCCGCATCGTTGAGCCCGAAAACAAGCCGGATGTGACCGTTACCGCCGCCTGCGATGTGGACAACCCGCTTTTCGGCGTACAGGGCGCGGCCTATGTCTTCTCCCCTCAGAAGGGCGCGGACCCCGCCATGGTCAAAGAACTCGACGCCGGCCTACGCAACATGGCGCGGGTCATACGCGAAGACTTGAAAAAAGATGTTTCCGCGATGCCCGGCGCGGGCGCCGCGGGCGGAATGGGCGCCGGTGTCGTCGCGTTTTTGGGCGGCTCGTTGCGCTCGGGCATCGACCTCGTGCTCGACGCCGCCGGTTTTGATGCCCTTTTGGAAAACGCCGACGCGGTCATCACCGGCGAAGGCAAGATGGACGCGCAAAGTGTCCGTGGGAAAGTCCCCGCCGGCGTGGCGAAAAGAGCGGCTTCAAAAGGCAAGCCCGTCATCGCTGTTTGCGGCTGCCTGGGGGAGGGGGCCGATGCCATGCGCGAACTCGGCGTCATGGCGATGTTCGCCTCCGGCAGCGCGGAAGACGACTTTGAGGCCATACAAAAAACTTGCCGGCCCGCTTTATACACCGCCGCGCGGAAAGCGGCGGAGTATGTAAAAAACAATCGGAATATCTGTTGAATTCAGGGAGGTGTCATTATGAAACATATCCGTAAAACAGGTTGTATTCTTCTAACCCTCGCGCTGATGTTCGTTCTTTTGGCCCAGGGCGCTTCCGCCGTTCTCAACGACGGCAAGGAGTTGTCCGTGGAAATCCGTCTCGAAGCCGGCCGCCAAAACGGCGCGGTGTTCAAGCCTCTGGCCGCGGGTGAAGTCGTGAAAGCCGGCGAAGTCGTGACTGTGCGCATCTGCCCGAAAAACGACTTTCTCGCCGGAGCGACAAGGTACATCGTGATGTATGACAAAAGCTGTTTTCAAATCGTCGGCTCGGGGACGGACGCGTTTACCCCCAACACAAGCAATTCGTTTTACAACACCGTCGCCTCGGGCTTTACGGGCGCCACGGCTGTGCCGAAATCCGCCTGGCCCGCGTCGCTCGTCAACAACGGCAGTTACGACAAATACGCGGCCCTGGCCGTCAACAACAAGGCGAGCACCCAGTCGCCCAACGGCGGCTATCCGGGCAAAATGCCGGGCGACTGGCTGTTCCGGTTCGGCTTAAAAGCTCTGAAAGAAATCAAAGCCGGTGTGAACGCCCGCATTTGGATGGATAAAAGCTGGATAGCCACCCCCGATTATCTTACGGGCGCGTCGTATTTCTACAAGTGTAAAGACAAAAACCAATTTTCGGCAACGGGCAGCAGCCAATACTATTTCGATGTGGATTTGACCGGCGCCGATCTCAGGCTGCCGGTGACGCCGCGGGTTCAAATCACCGACAGCGCGGCGGGGGCGGCCGACACTCTGCTTATCAAAGTACCGTGGTACAAGTTTTACAAAAGCGTTTCGAAACAACTCGGGTATTCCGCGAATTTTTCAAGTTTCGCCAAAGCCGAATGGTCTTCCGACAACGCGAAGGTCCGCGTGAGCCAAAACGGGCTGCTGACAAACACCGGCCTCTTCAGCCGCAAGGCGGTTATCACACTCAAACTGACCAACAGCGCCGGGACTGTCCTCGCGTCGGATACGGCCACGGTCGTGTTCTACAAATTCAACTGGCAGATTTGAACGCATAAGCGCTTTTTTGGATAACAGGTTTAAAGCCGGTTGCCCAAGCGCTAAAAAGCCGCCCTCGTCCAATCCCGGACGGGGGCGGTCTTTTGATTGGCGCGCATTTATGGTCTTGCATAAAACGGAAGCATACTTTATGATGATAGATGCGGTGCCGTTTTTGCTCCGCGGGGTCACCCGACCAGTTCGTCCGCGTTCTCGTATATCTTGATGAAGGCGTCCGCGATGTCGTCCATATCCTTGCGGGTTCCCAGCAGCACATTGTGCAGCAGCCACATGCCTTCCTGTTCGCTGGCTTTCTCCGCGTTTTCAAGATAGGTATTCTCATAACTCACACCGGCGCCTAAAATCCGCTTCGCCTCTCTTGTGGCCAGCATACCCTGCTTGTAAAGGCGGGCGTACCCGGGGGCGGCCGGAATGCCTTCCGCTTTCACTGCTTCGATGAATTTCTCCTTGGACAAGTTCTTGCAATGCTCCTTGAAGAATTTAAACAGATAAAGATGATAGGCGATGCGGTTTGCCCTCGGGTCCTGACGCATAATGCCCATACACGGAATCTCCGCGAGCCGTTCGTCGAGATACGCGGCGTTTGCCATCCTCGTTTCGAGTTGGCTGTCAAGGCGCTCCATTTGAATGTTCAGAATGGCCGCCTGCCATTCGCTCATACGCGCGTTCGTGCCGATGTTCGGGTGGTCATACCAGATACCGCTTTTAATGTCCCGGCCGCAGTGATGAATCGAGAAGCATTTGTCATACAGCGTTTCGTCGTTTGTGGTAATTATGCCGCCTTCGCCGGCCGTCAGGTTTTTACTGGCCTGAAAACTGAAGGAACCCGCGGTGCCGATGGCGCCGACCCTCGTTCCTTTCCATTCCGACCCGGTGGCATGAGCGGCGTCTTCCAAAATATACAGGCCGTGCTTCGCCGCTGTCGCCGCGAACGCGTCCATGTCGCAGGCCCTGCCGCCGACATGCACGACGATGACCGCTTTCGTGTTTTTCGTAATAGCTTTTTCAGCGCTTGCCGGGTCGATATTGTATGTATCGCTCTCAATGTCCGCGAAAACCGGCGTCGCGCCGACCATTAAGACCGACGACACCGTCGCGTTAAAAGTATAGGGCGGAACAATGACCTCGTCGCCGGGGCCGATTTCCAAGGCTCTTAACAAAATTTCAAGCGTTACGGTGCCGTTCGTTACGGCAATGCCGTATTTCGAGCCCTGGTAAGCGGCGAATTTCTCGTTGAATTTCAGGACTTCCGGGCCCAAAGTACCCCAGACGCCGCTGTCGAGGACTTTCAACAGCGCTTCCCGCTCTTTTTCGTCATAAACCGGCCAGCGGGGGAAAGGGTCCGTCCGGACGGGGCTGCCTCCGTTAATCGCACATTTCGCCATACTCAATCTCCTTCGTTTCTTTGTTGTAATAATTGGCCGCCGATGGCCGCGAGGCAAGCGGCGGGGGGGAAATACTCGCGGTTAAACCCCGATTTTTACCGGGCAGCCCGTGTCCATCGACTCGTTGCAGGCCAGGGCGAATTCCAGGGATTTCAGACCGTCCTCGTAGTTCGAGCGGATTTTTGAGCCGTCGCCGCTGACGACCGCCTCGACAAATGCCCGGTCACAAAGCAAACCGGCGTCACCCTCCTGTGAATAAGCGGTAACCTTCGACGCCTTGCTTAAAACGCCGTCGCCTTTTGTGACAAACACCTCTTCACCGCGGGAATCCTCTTTTTCATAAACGGCAAGGGATTCGATAATCCGGTGCACCGCGCGCTTATCCCTCGCGCTGAAGGTGATTTGGCTTTCAAAACTCGCGCCTTCCGTCGCGTAGCAGCCCGAGATAACCACGCCGAGCGCGCCGCCGCGGAACCGGATCATGGTGGTTGTTAACTCCTCAACGTCGCAGCCTTCCTTGTTGACCCAGCCGGAGGCCCCCAGGGTTGTGACAAGTTCCGGCTCGTCGAAAACATAGCGGATGAAGTCCAACTGGTGGATGGTTGATTCCGCGAGCATCCCGCCCGACAGTTTCTTTTTCGACCACCAGGCGATGTCCGGCACCCCCGTCACGCGCGAGGCCTCTACAAGGACGATTTTATTTTTATCTATGAAATCTCTTGTCGGTTCCACCAGGTTGCTGTAGCGGCACTGAAAGCCGACGGCGCTTATAAGCCCCGCGCTCTTTACCTTCGCGGCAATATCCTTCGAAAGGCGCAAATCCAGCGACACCGGCTTTTCGACAAAGAAGGGGATATCCCTTTTTATGGTTTCGTACTCGATCTCGCCGTGGCAGTATGGCGGCACGCAGATAAAGACCATATCCGGCCGGGTTTCGTCATACATCTTCCGAAAGTCGGTGTACGCTTTGCCTCCGCCCGCTTTTCGGCAGAAGTCCCGCGCGTTTTCAACAACCAGGTCGCAAAAGCCGGCAAACGCAATCGTATCGGAAAACTGTTTGAGGCGCTCGAGATGGTAGCCTCCGATGCCCCGGCAGCCGATCATGGCAAGCTTTTTCATAAACGCGCCTCCAATCGATAAATTCGGCAGGAATTACCTTAACTATATAATACCGATTGTTAATTGTCAATTATTGCTCCGCGACGCCAATACGGTATATTATTTGAAAGGAATATAAGCATGAAGAACGCCGTGATACTCTGCGCGGGCTCCGGCACGAAAATCTGGCCTTACGCCCAAATCCGCAGCAAAACCATGATTCCCGTTTCCAACAAGCCGATTGTCTCTTACGCCGTGGAGGCGCTGACCGAACAGGGCTTTGACAACATCGTCATCGTCGCGGGCCGTTTCTCCGAGGAGATTAATGCCCAATTCAGGGATTACACGAATGTGACGGTCATCACCGAAAACAACCCGAGGGGAACAGCCGCGTCTCTGCTGTGCGCGAAGGACTCTGTCAACGGGAGTTTTCTTGCCCTGTATGGCGACACGATTGTCGACGGCGGCGATTTAGCCCGCCTCGCGGACGCTTACGATCAGACGGGTTCGCCGCAGGCGCTTGTCCGTCCTCTTCACGACCGCAGCAGCGATTATATCGGCTGCACGGTCGACGGCGGTTTCATCGGTGAGATTTGGGGCCATTCCCGCGGCGAAAGCACGCATTTTTTCGGCGGCTTCGCCTTCGGGCCGGAAATTTTTGAAACCCTGCAATACAACTCCGGGCGCTTCACGCGCACCGAGGTCGGCATGATGCCTCCTGTCGAGGCCTACCTGGAAATGTCGGTTGACGACGACATGAAACGCGGCAGGCGAATCGGCGCGGTCGTGGCCGAACACCCCGTTTACGATATCGACAAGCCCTGGCACATCCTCGAGGCGAACGAGGGTATCAACGCGCGGCGCTGCGCGGCACTCACCGCCAACGAACTCGGCGAAGGCGCGGCCATTGACGAAACAGCCTGCATCAGCGGCTTCGTCAAACTCGGCAAAAACAGCCGGATCGGCAAGAATGTCATCATCGAGGGCAATATCATCGCCGGGGACAACACCGTCATTAAAAACGGCGCGATCATTATGGGCAACGTCGTCATCGGGAACGACACCCGGGTGCGCAACGCCTGCTTTCTCGAAGCCGGCTCGACCGTCGGCAACGAGTGTGTTGTCAGCCACGCTGCCGAGCTTTCCGGTATGATTTTCGACCGCGTGTATCTGTACCACTATATGGAGTTCAACGGCATCATCGGCGAGAACACCGACCTCGGCGCCGCTACCGTCTGCGGCAGCCTGCGCTTTGATGACGGCGTCACCATCCAAAAGGTGAAAGGCCGCCGGGAGTTCGCCCGCGATTATTCGGACTCCGTCTTCCTCGGC
>DAITOC010000052.1:0-9549 GCA_036834305.1 Clostridiales bacterium | reverse complement strand
ATAGTTAGTTTCAATAAGTTTTTCAGCAAAAGAGTTGTTTAGCAAAATGCTCCAAATTAATTTACCATCAGACGGATTATTATTTACTGTCATTGGTAAGAAATTGAACAGCCCTATAAGGAATGAAGCGACCAGTATAGTGAAAAAATACTCACTAACCTTCGCATAGTTATGCTTAAGTAATAAATAAGGAATAAGCATAATAATTACGGTGGAAAAATTGAATAATATTCCTCCGGCATAATACAATCCATATTTAAAATTAGTCAGTTTTTGTTGTGGAGGTAACATCGTACATGATCCCGCAAAGTGAGTTTTTTTAATTTTAAGTTTTAAATTATTATTTTCCTTATAAACATACAAAAACCCAATTGAAAAAGAAATTAATTTATAATTTAATCGACTACCAATTAATAAATGGCCAAGTTCATGGATATGGATGCCTAAGATAAGCCCAATAAACATAAAGAAAAATTTAATTATCAGATCATGAAATACCTGCCATTGACCAGTGCTGTGTGCATGAGAGAATAAGATAAGTATCATAAATAAGAAAATCAGCGTTAAGCCTGTATTTAAAATCCTAAAATACAAACTTGTTTTCGGCTTGTTTTCTTCTTTCAATTGGTTCACACCTTTATTATTAAATAATTATTCTACCATAATAACTATCAAGCTTCTCTTCACAAACCTCGAGAATTTCCCTTTTATCTTCCTCTGTCAACTTCTTAAACACCATCGGATTAATCTCAATATACTCAATGTCCCTGCACCGCTGCAGAAACCGCATATCCGCGAAGCGTTTGAACGGATTGGCGAAAATGTTCCGCTCAACTTCCTTCTCCGTGTAACCGCCCTTTTGAAAAATGCTCGTTTCCTTCTCGGCCGGCAGGCCCTTTTCTTTTCTGCCCTCATAAAAATCGATAAAATAGCTGACGATGTCGCAGACACGGACTTTGCCCGCTTCGTCGATATGGTCAAAGATCGCTTTGAGTAAAACCGGCTTATAAGAAAAGCTCATATCCATTTGTCTGACAAACCGCATGAACTTGTCTTTGATGTTGGCGCCGGTGATCAAATCCCACCTGAATTGCTTGGCGTACATTCTTACCGTCTCTTCACGGTAATAATTGAAGCGCCTCGAGTCGCCGATTGGCACTGCCAAGTCGGGGATTATTTTTTCTTCCCGGACGTACTTGTCCACCGTCTCGGCTTGAACGTCCACCATACGGACAAATTCAAGCTGTGAAACCATGTCTTTCGCTTCGTTCTGCCAGTTGAACAAGTCCACGATTTCATAATCGTCTGCGTCAATGGGAATGTCGAGATATGCCGTCGGCTTTTCGCTTGCCCGAAGCATGTCGCTGTCAAGACGCCGTTTGTTCGCGGGGCAAAGTACAAATTCATTCGGCCGATACTGCGAAATGTTCAGCAGCCTATGCAGCGAATACGGCATATTAAACATATTGGCGTTGTCGACAAAATCAAAAACCAGCACTTCGTCTTTGCCGTAACATTTTCTTGTGCCTCTGCCCAACTGCTGCATATAGATTGTTTTGCTCATCGTCGGCCTGGCCATAAACAAGACTTCCGTCCGGGGGCTGTCCCAGCCTTCGTTGAGCAGATCGCAGGCGCACAAAACGCTGATATCCGCGTTTTCATACCTGTCGAGTATTCGATTTCTTGTTTCGACTTTATCCTGGCCGGAAACGGACTCGGCTTTGAAACCCCTCTCCCGAATCAACTTCGCGATTTCTGCCGCGTGGTTGACGCTCGCGCAAAAGATAACGGTTTTCTTGCCCGCCGCGTATTGTATGTAAGTGTCCACAATGAGCCGGTTTCTTTCGGGGATAAACAGTTTGCTTTCCAAATCCTGCGCGTTGTATTTGATGCCTTGAATCCGGACATCCGACAAATCAATATTTGTCTTCACCCGGATACAGCGAATCGGCGCCAGTATCCCTTTTTCGACGGCCGTCTTTAAATCCATTTTGTGCGCCACATTTTGGAACAGTTCCAGCATATCCTCGCCGTCGGTCCGCTCGGGTGTCGCGGATAAACCGAGGATAAAGCGAGGCTTAAAATAGCCGAAAATTTTCTTGTATGTTTTCGCCGCCGCGTGGTGGCATTCGTCCACGACAATGTACTCAAAGGAATCCGGCAAAAACTCGGTGAGGTTTCTGGAAATGCTCTGAACGGTCGCGAACAGGACAAACGCGTCTTTGTCTTTGGCGTTGCCCGTGTATTGGCCCCGGCTTGCCTCGGGCCAAATGCTTTTGAATGTTTCTTCGGCTTGGTCGGCGAGTTTTAAGGCGTTGACCAAAAACAGCGTCCGCCCCCCTGCCGCCTTCGCGTCCTCCGCCGCCGTGACGGTCTTGCCGACGCCGGTGGCGTGATAAAGCAGCGCGATGGTTTCCCCTTTTTCGCGCATTTGCCTGAGGTTTTCCAACGCTTCTTTCTGGTAGTCGCGCAGTTCAAAAGTTTTGCCCTGCTGCGCCGGCAGAAAGTCCTCAAACTCATTGAAAAACGGGGTGTCGCCTAAAAAAGTAACCAACTCGTCCTTAACCTTTTCCGGTTGTTTGGCGAGTTGGTTATATGCCCAGCGGTAGACTCTCCAGTCTTCATGCACGAGGCTGTTTTGTTTGAGCAAGTCGTCAAAATATTTGCTGTCCGATACTTTCTTCGGGTTATGGTATGTTTCGCCGTCAATTTCGATGGCAATGCGCATATCCGCGTTTTCAAGAGCGAAATCAATCGTTCTTCTGCCGCCGTAGATATCCACAAACGGATATTGGATATAGAGGTTCTCCGCCTTGTCCGGACCAAAGGTTTCACAGAAAAGCTGTACGAACAAGTCTTCCGCTTTGCTGTTCACCGAATTGACTCTCATCGCGTCCAAGAATTATCACCTTTACTCCGCTTCCACAACCTCAACCAACAATATTCTCTCTTGAAACCCGCCGCGCTCCGCAAGCTTCGCCCGGCGCACGCGCTGAAACTCCTCAAGGGAAATCCCCTTATACGCCATGATGGCGTGCATGACCTCGCCGATATCCGCCAATTCCTCAACGCTGCCGCTTTGAAGGAACTCATGGACTTCCTCAAGCAGTTTTTGGTTGAGCCGCTCGATGTATTGTTCGTCCGGCAGGGTGGCCGTTACCGCCTGCTTGCCAGAGCCCTCGATAATCGAGGGGATTTTGTCGCGGACGAGTTTGTTATAAACCGTTTTTTTCATACGATAGCCCTCATTCGGCGTTTGTTGCGATAAGTCGGTCTATTATACCATATTTTTCATCGAAATTCTATATGTTAAATGAAGATTTTGGAGTACCAAAAATAGTACTCCAAAAAGCTTTTATTCCCAATAGAGATGATAAGGGCCCGAAATGGGCGTTTTTAATACAGTTCGTATAAAACGCGCCGCACCCTCACAAATCCGTCGAAAGTTGGACAATCATAACCCCCGCGCTCGCCTGCGCGCTGTATATCGCCTGTCCGTCCTCCGCCGGAGCCGTCCAGTTCGCGGTCATCAGCCCGTCGGCAAGGCGGCGGTTGGCCCAGGCCGCGGCCGCGTTGCGGTTGACGGCGTCGATGTAGGCAGGATTGTTTTCCCAAACGGCGATTCTTTTAAGAGCGTGGAAGAAGATCGGCTTGAAGCAGGCGCCGTCGCCGTTGAACTCGATGGCGAACACGCCGTTCGCGTTCGGTTTGTTGGCGAGGAACCAATCGAGGGTTTTCAGCGCCGCGGCGCGGTATTGTTCGTCGCCCGTCACCCGGTAGAGGGTGTAGGCGCCCTCGGCGAAGGTGCCGAAGTTGTAAGAGAACAGCCAGTTTTGCTGCACGGCGCCGTCGACGCGGATGTTGTCAAAGACTTTGCCGGTCGCCGGGTCGACGAGGGTGGCGGCCATCCAGTCAAACAGCCGGACCGCTTTGCCGGTGTAACTTTCGTCGCGCAGCCGCTCCCCGAGCCGCGCGGCGATGACCATCGCGGGGCCGTTGATGCAGGCATTCTTGGAGTCCCGGTCATCAGTGTTTTTCCAATAGATTCCCCCGCCGCACTCATCGTCCCAATAATCAAAGATGAAGTCGAACATGTCCTTCGCTTCGATGAGGTAGAGCCGGTTCCCCGTGATGTCATACGCGCGGGTGCAGGCCATCGCCCACCAGGCGATGTCGTCGTTAAAATCGTTGAGGCGCCAGTTGACATAATGAACCGCGAAGCCGGCGAAAACATCTCCTATCATATTCCGGTAATAGGCCTCGCCGGTCTTTTCATAAATATCCATGGTCATTTCCCACAGCTGCGCCGCCCACCAGAAATCGGTGTACCGGCCGCCGTAGATGCCGTTGGGATGTTCGGGGCGGTTTTCGCCGCCGTCAAAGCAATAGAAGATTTTTTTGGCCGGGTCCCAATATTTCGCGATGAAATCCCCCGCCGCGCGCAGCGAAACGGAAGAATTTTCATCCAAAACCGGCGGGGCCGGCCTTGGTGCGGGCAGGACGCGGGCATACCCGTTTATAAAAAACAGCGCGGCCGCGATGAAGGAAAACAACGGCCTGAAAACCGGGGTGAGCAGGAGGCGAAACATGGGCAGACTCCCTTGAAATTTGATAGATTTGTGTATTTTATAGTAACATAAGGGCCGCCGGTTCGTCAAACACCCGCGGCCGATGAATGATTGTGTTTTCAATATAAAATCGGTATAATTATATCTGCCTTGGCTCCCCTTCGGAAGGAAATTCCCCTGTTAGGGGAAATGTCACGAAGTGACAAAAGGGTGCCTGTTTTCGGAGAAAAAGCTGTCACGAGAGTGACTGAGAGGTCGTTACTACGCGGCGGGAGCAAGCCCCCGCCCTACGGCTTTTTGTTAACACCTATCAAAACATAAAGCCGCGGGCCGGCGTGGAAACCGGCCCCTACATTATGCCCGTCATGTCAAAATTGTCGAGCCATTTCGCCGCGGCATCGCAGACAGTTTTGAGGGTGTCTTCGTCAAACGGGCTGCCGAGGCCGGCGGCGGCAACAAGCTCCGTGAAGGTTTTCGTGCCGGCGAGGCGCGTGTAGCGCAGATAAGTCGCCCAGGCCTTGTCTTTATCATGAAGCATTGCCGCCCAGATCTGCAGGGCGACGGCGTCGGCCAAACAATAGTCGATATAATACAGCGGCAGTTCATAGATGTGGTGCTTTTGCTGCCAGCTTTTGCCCTCGCCGTAGAAGGGAATCTCCCCGTCGAGGCGAATCCACGGCATATACACGGCCGTGAGTTCCCGCCAGGCGTCGTGGCGCTGCGCGGGCGTCATGCCGGGGTTTTCATAGACGATGTGCTGAAAGTGGTCGACCTGCGTGCCGTAGGGGATGAAGGTGATGAGCTCGGCGAGGTGGGAATACAGGTACTTCCGGGCGTCGGCCCCGAAGAAGGTTTCGGCGCAGCTGTCGGCGAAAAACTCCATCGCCGTCGAGTGGACCTCGCAAGCCTCGGCGGAGGGTTCCCGGTTGCCCGCCGGCACGATGTCGCGCGCGAGGTAGGCGTGAAAGGCGTGCCCCGCCTCGTGCGTCATGACGCCGATATCCCCGGCGGTGCCGTTGAAGTTGGCGAAAATGAACGGCGCTTTGTGCGCGGGCAGCGAGGTGCAGTAGCCGCCGCCCGCCTTGCCTTTTTTGGCGAGCACGTCGAGCAGTTCGTTGTCAAACATGAAATCGATGAACTCCGCCGTCTCGGGCGAGAGGCCGCGGTAGAACGCCCGGCCGGCTTCCAGAATGCCGTCGGCCGTCAGGCAGGGGGTCGGGTTGCCGCTCCGGAACGACAGCGCCGCGTCGGCGTAACTCAGCGGATACGGCCGGCCGATGCGCCTCGCCTGTTCGCGGCAAAGGCGGTCCGCGAGCGGCACGACATAGTCGCGCACCCCTTTGCGGAAGCGCGAAAGGTCGTCCGGGCCGTAGCAGTTGCGCGTCATTCGGCAGTAGCCGAGGCCCAAAAAGCCGTCGAAGCCGAGTTCACGGCCCATGGCGTCGCGAAGGCGGGCCAGCTCGTCATACAGCGCGTCGAGCTGTTCGGCGTTGGCGGTATAAAATTCGCCCTCCGCCTGCCACGCCGCGAGGCGGCGCGCGTCGTCGGGGTCGAGTTTAAAAGGCTCGAGCTGGGCGAGCGTGTAGGCGCCGCCTTCAAACGGGATTTGGGCGGACGCGATGAGGTTTTGGTATTGCGTGACCAGCGCGTTCTCGCGCTGCAGCGAAGGGATGATGGCCGGTGAAAAGGCCTTTTTCTCCAGTTCGGCGTTGACGAACAGCACGCGGCCGTATTTCTTTTCAAATTCCGGCCGGAAGGGGCTTTCGAGCAGCGCGTCATTCCACCGCTGCGCGTATTCCTGGATTTCGGGCAGAGCCTCGTCGGCGTATTCCTGCTCGGCGGTGTAGAATTCGTCTTGGGTGTCGATGCTGTGGCGGATAAACGCGAGGGTGAACATGGTGGCGATGTCGTCGGCTTGGCGTTCCTGCTCGAGGAAAACCGCCTGTGCCTCGGTGAAATCACGGGCGTTTTTGAGCCTCGCGGTCAAATCCGTGAGCGCTTGTTTTACGGCTGCCACAGCCGGCCTTTTGTAAGGCAACTCGTTGAATTTCATGGTTTCTCCTTAGTTTATTCGATTTCAGGCAGCAGGATTTCGGAAAGAGGCCGTTTGGGAACATAGTGGGTTTTCGCCTCGTCGCGGTAATACTTGATTTCGCCGCCGGCCGCCTCGGTCAGGACGATTTTTTCGTTCGGCGCGCCGAGGGCAAGGATGAGACGCGGCGCGATCGTTTCGGGCAGCGAAAAGACTTCGGCTATCGCGGCTTTGTTCATGCTGCCGATCATGCAGGCGCCGATGCCTTTTTCCATCGCGCCGAGAACGATGGCCAGCGCGCAGATGCCGACGTCGGTGTCCGGGCAGTTCTCGGCTATGGCGGTGTCGTTGCAGATGAGGATATAAGCCGCGGGCTCGTTGCCGGGGTAGGGCGGTTTTTCGGCCAGGTAACCCGCCCAGCCCAGCAGCGGTAAAATCCTCGCGCAGTCCTCTTCTTTATAGGCGTAGGCGAATTTCAGCGGCTGCCGGTTCGCGGAGCTCGCCGCGAAGCGGGTCGAGTCGATGAGTTCCCTTAACGTTTCCGCCGTCAAACGGACCGACGGGTCGAAGTTGCGGTAACTGCGTGTTTTTTTCAGTAAATCCAAAAGCATACGAAGCCTCCCCTTATCGGTAGTTTTTCTTACGGGTTCCATTTTAGCACAACGGAAAATCGGAAACAAGGGAAACGGCACGACGGCTCCCTCAGTTCCCGACGGCGCGGCATGGAAACCGCACCCTACACGGACATGGCGCGCCATGCGCCTACTCGGCGGGAGCAAGCCCCCGCCCTATATTTTTTGCCTTATCTGTTGCGCAAAATTCACACTCCCCTCCGGTGGAGAGGCTGCCACCAGGCGGGTTGCTTTTTACGCTGATCGGTCAAGCCCGTTCCCGACGGTGCGGCATGGAAACCGCACCCTACACGGACATGGCGGCGCCATGCGCCTACTCGGCGGGAGCAAGCCCCCGCCCTATATTTTTTGCCTTATCTGTTGCGCAAAATTCACACTCCCCTCCGCTGCCACCAGGCGAGGTGGTTTTTTACGCTGATCGGTCAAGCCCGCTCCCGACGGCGCGGCATGGAAACCGCACCCTACACGGACATGGCGGCGCCGGCCGCGGGCGGTTTGGCGGTTTGGCGGTTGACTTCAATCCCGCGAACCTATATACTGAATTCGGTTGCACGATACGAGATTGAGGTGAGTTTTTTGGAGCCTCTGAAAACCGTTCAAACCCCGCCTCCGGTTCAGAAAGACGAGCGCGATTACCAAAGCCGGCGGTTTGTCGGCCACCGCGAGTCGGTTGGCTATATCATGAACCACTGGGCTTCCGGTTTCAACATCGGCAAGTTCCGCAACCGGTTTATTTATGACGTCCTTTTGATCAACTTCAACTATCTGGCCCTGATGGACGCCATCGGCGGCATTTGGGACGTTGTCAACGACACGTTTATCGGCGTTGTGGTCGACCGGACCCGGACGCGCTGGGGCAAATTCCGCCCCTTCCTCATCGGTTTCAACATCCCGATGACGCTGCTTTCCTGCTTCTATTGGTTTATGCCCTTCGCCTTCGCCGGCACCACGGACCGGGACGTCAGCAAGTTCATCGCCTACTTCATTTTTAACATTGTCACCGAGACGGCGGGCACTTTCACCGGCATATCCGGCACGGGCCTTATCAGCACCATTACGCCGAACCCGCTCGAGAGGACGATGCTCATCACCAAAGGCCAGCTTCTCGCCATCGGTTCGAACGTGCCGGAGCTTCTGATGGGCCTGCTGCTCGATTTGGTCAACAACAAAATTCTTCACTGGAAACTGCGCAACCTGTTCCTGGGCTTCGGCCTGTTCACGAATTTCACCGCCGCGGCGGCCTGCCTGTATTTCTTCATCGTCTCGAAGGAGCGCGTCATGCAGTCCATCGAGCGGCCGAGCATCATTCAGGGCCTTAAATCCATTTTGACGAACAAACCTATTTTGCTCATCACCTTGTCGGATTTTCTCGAGGGTTTCTCGGTCGGCACGGGCATGACAGACTACTACATAGACGTCTTGGGCTCGGCCACGCTGCAGACCATCGTCGGCATACCCGGCGGCCTTTTCACCTATTCGAGCTACGCGGCCATCAAGCCGCTGCGCCGGCGGTTCTCCACGCGGTCGCTGTGGATTTTTGAGGATCTCTGGTCGGATATGTGCTGGCTGGGCGCCTGCGCGGCGGGCGTTATCAACAACAACTATTTAAAACGAAGCGCGATGATTCCCATCATGATGGTGGAGGAATGCCTCGAGATGTGTGTCTACGGCCTGCGCAAGGTCATACCCGCCGAACTCTACAACGAGGCGATGGACTACTGCGAATGGAAAAACGGCTACCGCACCGAGGCGATGACGGGCGTGGCGCGGGGGCTTATCACGAAACTGCAGCGCATCGCCAACAACACCGTGCGCAACCTGATTATGGGCGCCATCGGCTACGAACAGGGCCGCAAAATCGGCACGCAGGGCGACCGGACGAAATTCTGGCTGTTCGTGATGAGCACAGGCATGCCGGTTATCACCGGCGCGCTCGGTGTCATACCGAAGTTTTTCTACCCGCTGACCGGCAAAAAACGCGACCAAATGTATAAGGACCTGGTCGCGCGCCGCAACGCCATGGCCGGCGCGGTCACGGACGCGGACGCCGACGAACTCAAACGGCTCGCGCAAATACAGATGAAAGGCGACTACGAAGACATTTAAACACGGAAACTTTCTATGTTTTCGGGTTGAGTTTGCTTGTCAGAATACCGCGCGCTTTGTCAACCAGCGCGGCATCCGGCGGTTTTACGCCCTCGCGGGCGCCACCGCCGAGCAGCTCGCGGAACTTGGGAAAAAACAGATGGCCGGGGATTTTGACGAGTAACTTGCAAAGTTAAATTCCACTTTTAGGGCAAGAAGCGGAAATAAGTTT
>DAITOC010000051.1:0-9635 GCA_036834305.1 Clostridiales bacterium | reverse complement strand
TGAGATGTAGCCGGCCTGCTCGAGAGCGTCGAGGCTCGCCTGCACCGAGGAGGTCGAGCGCAAGCCGACGGCCGCGCCGATTTCGCGCACCGAGGGTGGATAGCCGCTGCCCGACCGTTCAACCAGATATTCATAAATTTTTTGTTGTGTTTCGTTGATCTTTTCCGTAAATACCCCTCCTTTATTGACATAAACTGTTAACGGAAGTATTTTAGCATACCTTTCACAAAAATGCAAACATTTGTTTGGATAACCTAAATTTCAAAAAATTACTTTAAAAATTGCCAATATATGATACAATTATTTATCTATAACAATAGGGCATTCGAATCGAAAGGGTGGAAAGTATCGAACCGAGATTGTTGAAGAGGTTCTTTGCCGCCGTCGCCGCGGCAGCGCTCCTGGTTCCGGTTTTCATATTGGCAGCCCAAGCGGCCGGTGGAGAAAAGACCGCCGATGTTTTCCGCGACCCGAACGGCAGGCTGATGAGCGTCGCGCGCATGGGCGACTGGCGCAACTACCCCGAGAACTCCGCAGCGGGCATCCGCTCGTGTATCGCGATGGGTGTCGACATCATCGAAGTCGATGTGCGCAAGGCCGCGGACGGGACGATGATGCTCTTTAAAGACGACGACCTGTCGCGCACCTGCGTCGGGCCCGACGGCAAACCCGCCGAAGGGAAGGTATCCCAAAAAACGGCTTTAGAGTTAAACGCGCTGAATCTGCGGCAAGGCCAGGGCGGCCAAAATATGCCCGCCACGCCCTATAACCCGTCGACTCTCCGTGAAGCCATGGCTGCCTGCAAGGGGCAGGCCATGCTGATGCTCGACGCAGACTGGGCGCTGCGCGACGACATTTATGACGAACTCAAAGAAGCAGGCGCGATGAGCACGGCTGTTTTCCGGTTTGACGCGAAGGCAAAGGAACTGGCCGAATGGGTTTTGGAGAAAAATCCGATGCCGCAGGCTATGGGCTATTACAAAGGGAATGTCGTATTTTTGGCCGCAAGAGTCGCCGACATTTGCATTGAAAACCGCCTTCCGGCCGTGGAATACGCGACGGGAAATACCTATTCCGTGCTTTTCAACCAGTTCACGCTGGGCCGTTTTAAGGGCGAAAGCCGCCTGTTTATCTCGACGGCGGACAAGAAACTTTGCGGCGGCCGAGAAGACAATTCCGACGGTTGGGACGACCTGGTTTCAAGAGGTTACAGCGTCATTGAAACCGATTACCCGCAGGACCTTGTCGACTATATCAAAGAAACCGGCAAATCCGGAGAAAAGCTCGAACAAACCGTCCGCGAAGCGAAAAAAATCGAACCGAAAAAGTATTCGGGAAACAGCGTTGAGGCGCTCAATGAGTCGCTCGAACAGGCGGCGGAACTGTTGGAAAAGGGCGGCGCCTCAAAAAATCAGCTTGAAAACGCCTGCTACGACCTCAGGCAAAAGACGGAGTTGCTCGAGGGCGCCAACGGCACCCTGCCGAAGGGCAGACCCGTTATAACGAGCGGAAGAATAACAGCCGCGGTGTTGTGCTCCCTCGGGGTGCTCGCGGCGCAGATTTATACTTTTAAAAAGACCGGGCGCAAAGAAGGCCGGCCAACGCTAACGGGGGTTGAAACAGATGGAAAAGAACAAAAAAACGAACCTTGAGCGGGCAGAGTATCCCGAACAGGTCGGGGTTTCATCGGCGCGGATAGCGGACTTTATCGATGATTTGAACCGATGCGGCGTCGAAACACACAGCCTGATGCTGCTTCGAAACGGTAAGGTCGCCTACGAATGCTGGGCGGAACCGTTCGGTCCGGATATCCCGCATACGATGTATTCCGTCAGCAAGAGCGTTACCGCCACCGCTCTCGGGTTCGCCATTGACGAGGGGGTTTTGACGCTCGAAACGAGAGTGCTGGATGTTTTTCCCGAGTTCACCCCGCCCAAACGCGATGAGTATCTGGAAAGGCTCAATGTATGGCACCTGATTACCATGACGGCGGGCAAAGATGTGCTCACCTTGTCGGACAAGACAAAAAACCGCTGGATGGAAGATTTCTTCGAGGCGAAATGGGCGTTCGAACCCGGCACCTTTTGGCGGTATATCAGTGAAAACACATTTATGCTTTCCGCGATGATTCAAAGGCTGACCGGGCAGACCCTGTCGGAATTTCTGACGCCGCGCTTTTACGAGCCTCTCGGCTTCGGCAGAGTCCCGTTTTGGGAGAAGGACGGGTACGGTATCGACGCGGGCGGCTGGGGTATTTTCCTGACGACCGAGGAACTGATGAAAATGACGCTGTGCTGGCTGCAGGGCGGCGTATTCGACGGCAAACAGGTCATTCCGGCGGACTGGGCGCGCGAAGCGGTAAAAAAACAGGTTGAGAATTTGCAATACAGAGAACTGGCCAGCACCATCGGCTACGGCTACGGATTTTGGAGAAACCCGGTTCCCGGCTCTTACCGGGCGGACGGTCTCTTTTCACAGTTCGGCATGGTGTTTGAAAAAGAGAACGCGTGCTTCGTGATGACGGCCAGCGAGATTTTTGAGGAAAAGGCCAGGGACTGTGTCTGGCGGCATTTCCCGGGCATCTTCACCGAAAACGGCGAACGGAACACCGACCCGGAGGTCCAAAGCCGCTTGCGGCTGAAAGCGATGCCGAACCTGCCGGCCGCGCCGCGAAGCCGGTTTGAGAAGCAAATCGAAAACAAGGTTTTGAATATCCATAAAAACCTCGTGTTAAATCAAATCGGGATGCCCGTCGGTATGCTCGCGACGCCCGCGCTGTTGATGAGCCCCGAGAAACGCACGAGTATCGAGGAGGTCCGGTTTCGGTTTCGCGAAAACGAGTGCGAGATGACCTGGCGCGAAAACATCTATAAAAACACGATCACATGCGGGATGGACGGAAAGCCGCGTTTCGGCGAACTGCGCATCGGGCAGCTTCGCTTTCTGGCCGCCGCCACCGCTTCGTGGGAAAACGAAAAAACACTGTGCGTTTGGGTGAGGGCGTTGGAAACGGTCGGTGAGCGCCGGGTAAAGTTTGTGCTTGAAGGCGAAAAAGTCACGATGATTCCCGGCGGCTATCCGGACGGCAGGACCACGATGGAGTATATTTCCGGTTTCGTGCCCTATTTCGTGAGTGACTACCGGCTTGTGAAAGCCACCCGGGCGGCGCTGGCCAAAGCGGACCGTGTTGTCGAACCGAAGCATCACGGCAAGGTCCGGCGGGCAGGGCCGCGCTGAAGCGCAAAAAACACGCGGAAATCGGAGTAAGATGAATGGCAGAGAAACTCATAACAGCGCTGAAAAGAGCGAAAAGCCCGGAAGCGGCCGGGGTTTCCCCCGCGGCAATCGCCGCCCTGATAGACGATTTTTACCAAAACGATGTGGAAGTTCACAGCCTGATGATTCTGCGGGGCGGAAAAGTCGCCTATGAGGATTGGGCCGAGCCGTACGCGCCGGATATTCCGCATACCATGTATTCGGTCAGCAAAAGCGTCACCGCCACGGCCATCGGTTTCGCGGTCGAAGAGGGTATTTTGTCGCTCGACACAAAAGTTATCGATGTGTTTCCGGAATACCGGCCGGCTAAACGGGATGAAAACCTCGAGAAACTGACGGTCTACCATTTGCTGACCATGACCGCCGGCAAGGATGTCAGTACCTTCGCGGACAAGACAAAAGACCGTTGGATTCAGGACTTCTTCGACGCGAAATGGGCGTTCGCGCCCGGCGAGTTCTGGCGGTACATAAGCGACAACACCTTCATGCTGTCTGCAATCCTCCAAAGGCTGACGGGGCAGCCGATGACCGATTACCTGATGCCCCGGCTCTTTGAGCCGCTGGGCTTCGGCCGCAAACCGTTTTGGGAAAAAGACGCGTACGGTGTCGACGCCGGCGGCTGGGGGCTGTTTCTGACAACCGAGGAACTCGCGAAGTTTATCCTGTGTTACCGACAGGGCGGGGTGTATGAAGGCCGGCAGGTCATTCCGGCCGATTGGGCGGGGGAAGCGGTAAAAAAGCAGGTCGAGAACCTGCAATACGAAGAACCCGCGTGCACGGCCGGCTACGGCTACGGATTCTGGCGCAACCCGTTAGAGAATTCCTACCGCGCGGACGGGTTGTTTTCTCAGTTCGGCATGGTATTCGAAGATTACGACGCCTGCCTGATTATGACCGCGGGCAACATTTTCACCCGCAAATCACGCGACTGCGTCTGGCGGCACATTCCCGCTTTGTTTGAACCTCCGGAAGAGGAAAAAACGGGCGCGCCGGCACCCAAACCCCGCCTGAGGAGCCTGCCCGACCTCGAGGCGGCGCCGCGCAGCGCGCTGGAGAAAACCATCGACGGCAAAATCCTGAACCTGCGCAAAAAAGTACTTTTGGATAAAATCGGGATGCCGGTGGGCATGCTGGCCTCACCCGTGTTGCAGATGAACAGGGAAAAACTCGGCAACATCGAGCAAATCCGGTTCCGGTTCAAAGAGAACGAATGCGAAATGACATGGCGCGAAGCGCTTTATAAAAACACCATCGCCTGCGGCATGGACGGCAAAGCGCGCCGCAGCGAAATCCGGATGTCGCAATTTCGCTTCACGGCGCACAGCACGGCCGCGTGGGAAAACGAGAACACGCTCTGCGTTTGGATGCGGCCGCTCGAATCCATCGGCCAGAGGCGGTTGAAGTTTGTGTTCGGCGACGACGGCAAGGTGGATATTCTGCCGAGTTGCATGCCCGAAGCGAAGGACTTTATGGAATATTTATCGTTGTATGTCGGGTATTTTGTGAAGAATGAGTTTTTTGTCAATTCCGCTAAAAAAATCCTGTCAAAAGCCGACCGGGTCATTGAGCCCAGGCACAGCGGCAAGGTGAAAAGGCGCTGACCGCCCGCCGAACCGAGAAAACTTTTTTTGGAGTGGGACACTATGCTGCTTTGCGAAAAAACCTGCCTGCCGAGAACGGAATTTCCCGAACAGACGGGTGTATCCTCGCGAGCCGTCAAAGAGTTTATGGAGGATTTGCTTCGCAACGAAGTTGAAATCCACAGCATTATGATTTTGCGCCATGGCAAGGTGGCGTTCGAGACATTTCGAAAGCCGCTCGGGCCCGATTTGCCGCACACCATGTATTCCGTCAGCAAAAGCGTGACCTCGACGGCGGTCGGTTTCGCGGTCAGCGAAGGCCTGCTGGGTTTGGACACGAGAGTAATCGATTTGTTCCCGGAATACCGGCCGGCAAAACGCGACGAAAACCTGGAGCGCCTGACGGTGTACCACCTGCTGACCATGACCTCCGGCAAAGACATGAGCCCCATCGCGCCGAAATCCAAAGACCGGTGGATTCGCGATTTCTTTGAAGCGAAATGGAAAGCGGCCCCCGGGGAATCCTGGTTTTATGTCAACGAGAATACCTTTATGCTCAGCGCCATACTCAACCGGCTGACGGGAATGCCGGTCGTCGATTACCTGATGCCGAGGCTGTTCGAACCCCTCGGGTTCGGCCGAAAGCCGTTTTGGGAAACGGACGGCGCGGGGATGGAAGCGGGCGGCTGGGGCTTGTACCTGACGACGGAGGAACTCGCGAAAATCATGCTGTGCTACGCCCGGGGAGGCGTCTTTAACGGCAGGCAGGTCATCCCCGCCGAATGGGCGCGCGAAGCCGTCAAAAAACAGGTCGACAACTCGTCGAACGATGGCCTCGACAGCGTCGCGGGCTACGGCTACTGCTTCTGGCGCAACAGTTGCCCGGGCACCTATCGCGCGGACGGCATGTTCTCTCAATTCGGGATTGTTTTTGAGGACCTCGACGCGCAGCTGATTGTCACCGCGTGTGAAATCAGCGAACAAAAAACAAGGAACATCATCTGGAAGTATTTCCCCGCCGCGTTTTTTGACCGAAGCGCCGGGTACCCCGGGGAGCCGGATTGCCCGATACCGGAACTGCCCGCGCTTCCCGAACTCGAGGCGGCCCCGCGCAGCCCTCTGGAGGCGCAAATCGGGGGTAAGATCATTCGCTTTAAAAGCCCGCCTCTGCCCGGTCTGATCGGGTTTCCGGTCAGCATGCTGCCGCTGCCCGTGATCTATATGTCCGCCGAAAAAACAGGGCAAATCGCCGAAGTGCGGTTGCGTTTCGATGAAGCCGGGTGCGAGATGACCTGGCGCGAGGGGCTGTATAAAAACACGGTTTGCTGCGGGATGGACGGAATCGCCCGCAAAAGCCCGATACGGCTCGGCAAACTGAAGCTGACCGCCTGTTGTACGGCCGCGTGGAGTAACGAAAACACCCTTTCGATTTGGGTGCGGCCGCTCGAGACGGTTTGTCAGCGGCGGCTCGAATTTGTCTTTGAGGAGAACATCGTCCGGCTGCTGCCCGCGAGTTCCCCCGAAACGGGAAAGATTCTTGAGCATTTGTCCTCGGGCGTCAACCGTTATCTGAAAACCCCCGCCGCGGCGAAAGCGGCAAAAACGCTGATGGCCAAAGGTGAAAAACTGGTTGAGCCCGCGTTAACGGGCGTTTTGGGAAAATAGCGCCCGGGTATTCCCCGGTTGCATACCATGATGGGAGAGTGTGATATGGAGGTCGAGGCAAAAATATCCCTGCCGCGCGCGGAGTACCCGGAGCAGGCCGGCGTATCCTCGCGCGCACTTGCGGACTTTATGGAAGACTTGCAAAAAAGCAATATTGAAACGCACAGTATTATGATCATCCGGCGCGGCAAGGTCGCGTTCGAGCGCTGGCGCAAGCCGTACGCGCCGGAAATACCGCATACGATGTATTCCATCAGCAAGAGCGTCACCGCGACCGCGGCCGGATTTGCCGTTGAGGAGGGGCTGCTGGCTCTTGACGCTAAGGTGATTGATTTTTTCCCCGAACACCGGCCGATGAAACGCGATGAAAAACTCGAGAAAATGACGGTTTACCATCTGCTGACCATGACCGCGGGCAAAGACGTCGGCCTGATGTCGGATAAGGCGAAAAATCGCTGGATTGAGGATTTTTTCAACGCGAAATGGATGTTCGCGCCCGGGGAATCCTGGCGGTACATCAGTGAGAACACCTTTATGCTTTCGGCCATTTTAAAAAAAGTCACCGGAATGGATATGGCCGACTATCTCGGACCAAGGCTTTTTGAGCCGCTGGGGATAAACCGCAAACCGTTTTGGGAAAAGAACGCCGACGGCATCGAGGCGGGCGGCTGGGGCATTTACCTGACCACCGAGGAATGCGCGAAAATCATGCTTTGCTATGCCCAAGGGGGGGTCTTTAACGGCAAACAGGTCATCCCCGCGAAATGGGCCAAAGACGCGGTGAGCAAACTCGTCGACAACAAAAGGCCTCGGGACGTCGAGGAGGATACCGTGGCGGGTTACGGGTACTGTTTCTGGCGCAACGGCTGCCCGGACTCCTACCGCGCCGACGGGATGTTCTCGCAGTTCGCCATGGTGTTTGAAAAACTCGACGCGGTCTTTGTCATGACCTCCAACGAAATGGATGAGGACAAAGCCAGGCACTGTGTCTGGCGGCACTTCCCGGGAGTGTTTATCGGGGACGACGCCGAGCCGCGCGCGGGCGCGGAACTCCTTGAACAACTTGAACTGAAGCCGCTTCCGGATCTGCCGGCCGCGCCGCGAGCCGGGCTTGAAAAGGCCATACAGGGGAAAACCATCCGTTTAAAAAAACACCGTTTTCTCGACCTGATAGGATTTCCCGTCAGCGTTCTCCCCCTGCCCGTTTTATATATGGGTGTCACAAAAGCCGGGAATATCGACAAGGTCCGGTTCGAATTCGGCGAAAATGAGTGCGCCATGAGCTGGACGGAGGGTGTTGAAAACAACACGATTTTCTGCGGTATGGACGGAGCCGCGAGAAGAAGCACCGTGAAACTCGCGGGCTTGGAACTGACGGCCCACAGCACGGCGGCCTGGCAGGACGACAAAACCCTGCTGGTATGGACGCGTCCGCTTGAGGCGATTTGCGAGCGCCGGCTCACCTTCACCTTCGACGGGCAAAAGGCGCGCATGAAACCCCGGACTTCGCCCGACGCGCGGTTTATGCTCGAGTATGTATCGCGAAGAATCACCATCTATGTCAACAACAAGCTGCTGACAAAAATCGGCGAGACGCTTGTCAAACAAAGCGTCAAAATCATCGAGCCCGTTCACAAGGGCCGGTTCGGCGAAACACGATAATACATAACGGAGTTGATAACTTGGCACTCAAGGTTCTGCTGGCGCTGGTCATCGCGCTTCAATTCGTGTTTGTCCCATGGTTTTTAAAGGCGATGTGGCCGGAAAAAAACAAGAAGTCGCTGGCGCTGAAAATGGTTTGCGCCGCGCTGTTTTTATTCACGGGCATTCTGGCTCAAAAGATTTCCGCGAACACCACCCCCTATGCCTTTTGGATGACGCTCGGCCTTGTTTTCGGCTTTATCGGGGACTTCTTCCTGCACGCGGGCAGCAAAATGGGGTACTATATCGCCGGCGTCATGGCCTTTTTGACCGGGCACTGCTGTTTCATCACCGCCTTTAACGGGGCGTCGGAAAAACTCTTACCCGGCCCCGGCTTTTTTGAACCCGGCGAGATCATCGCGTTCGCCGGCCTTGTATTGGCGATGATTATTTTCGTTATCAAGAAGAAACTGCGCCTTGGCCCCATCCTGATTCCGACGTTTGTCTACGCCTCGGTGCTCATCACCATGATGATCAAAGGGTGTTCGCTGGGCCTGCGGGCGTTTCTTTCGCCGGCTTACGGCGTGGCCGCTCTTTTACCCGCGACCGGCGCGTTTCTGTTTTTTGTTTCCGATGTGCTTTGGGCCAATGTAAATTTCAACAATAACAAGCAAAACCGCCCGATGAAAAACGCGAACATCATCACCTATTTCGCCGGCCAGGTGCTGTTGGCCTGCTCGATGCTGGTGATTATCCCGGCATATATAAAAAACGCCCTGCCCCGGAAGCGGCCGCTTCCGGGGCAGTTGTATATCAAGGCAGGCGTAAAAGCGCCTCTCCTTCGGCGGGTAAACGCCAACCCTAACCACTGGCTAAGCGCCGATTTTGTTCATCGCCGCGAGCGGGTCAACAATCTTGCCGCCGACGGTGATTTCCAAATGCAAATGGTAACCGTCGGCGTTTTCAATCGGGATTTCGCCGAGTTTGCCGATGGTCCCAAACTGCTCGACATCGCTGCCTTTGGCGGGGACGCTGTCTTTAAGAAGGCCGCAGTATTTCGCGACAAGGCCGTTGCCGTGGTCAATCTCGACGACGGTGCCCCACATCGGGTCATTAAAAACACTCTTGACGGTGCCGTTCTGAATGGCGAGCACCTCATTGCCTTTCGCGCCGGAAAAATCCACCCCGTTGTGTACGCGCCAATCACCCATGGTTTTGGACTTGACCATCTCACCGTTGCTGTAATCCTTGAGAATGTCCGTGCCCAGAGGCAGAGCGTAGTAGCCTTTAAACGGCGTGTTGTCGTCCGGCTCGGTGACCTGTGAGACAGAAGTCTCTTCACCGGTCTGCGTCCTGATATCGGGGATACCCGTCGCGGTGACGTTGGCCTGCTCGTCGCTTTCGTCGGTGATGACGATGCCGCCTTGGTTATCCCAGTCAATGGTGGTGCCGGGCACCTCGACGGTCGATTGT